>JAGCTJ010000047.1 GCA_017963665.1 Lachnospiraceae bacterium
GCTGTGTTGTCATCGGAAGAAGCAATATAGTCGGTAAACCCATGGCATTATTGATGCTTTCGGAAAATGCAACGGTTACTATATGTCATTCAAGAACAAAAGATCTTGAAGACGTATGTAAAGAAGCCGATATTTTGATCGTGGCAATCGGAAAACCCAGATTTATTGATTCCAAATATGTTAAGGACGGTGCCGTTGTTATCGATGTGGGAATTCACAGAGACGAGAACAACAAAATCTGCGGTGATGTAAACTTTGACGACGTAAAAGACAAGGTTTCCAAGATCACCCCTGTTCCCGGCGGAGTCGGCCCCATGACTATAGCAATGTTAATGTCAAATGTTATTACCGCTTGCGAAAGGAAATAATCCGAAATGACCTGCCCCAATTGCGGAAAGCCTTTAAAAGAAGGCGAATTGTATTGTGAATATTGCGGATGTGAGATAGAGATCGTTTCCGATATCGATATGGATCTTGAGATGGACAAAACCATCAAAAGCATAGCTCGGAAGGAATTTGATTATTCTGATGATTTTGATGAAGACGACGATCCTTCAATAATCGGAATGATCGTTAAATCCGGTCACAAAATAGGCAAACTGTTTTATGTTTTACTTGGCCTGGTTGCTTTAACAGTTGTTTTTGTTGCCGTTCATCTCGGAAGAAAAATATCTCATGAAAGTTCTCTTGAATATCAGATAGAGATGGCTGAGAAAGCATACAAGAACAACGATTATTCCAAAGCCGTTTCATATCTTAACAAAGCCATGAGACTTGATACAAAGAACGGGGATTATGCTCTTACCATCGCCGATTATTATATGGCTCTCGGTAACGAAACCGACGCAACACTCATTCTTTCGGAAGCCGCTGAGAATGAAGAATATGACGAAGTAAAGAGAGTAAAAGCATACAGAAAGTTGTTTGAGATTTATAAAAACGACGCAAACTACTCAGCCATAGCGGAGAGATTAAACAACTGTACGTTAAAGTCGGTTCTTACCGATTTCTCCCAGTATATAGTCGATACTCCCGTTTTCAACAAAGAATCGGGTACATATAATGAATCTATATTCCTGTCCATAAACAACGATTCTGACAGCAAGATATTGTATACACTTGACGGTTCGAATCCTGTTGATAACGGTACGGAATATACCACGCCTTTACTGCTCGAATATGGCAGTTATACGATAAAAGCCGTTTGTATGAACGATTACGGTATATGTTCCGAAACCGTTTCCGGAACGTATCTGATTGATGTGGCGTTTTCTTTCTCCCCCAATGTCGAACCGGAAGAAGGAGAGTTTGAGCACTCATTTATGATAGAAGTGGATGTACCTGTCATGTATACGTGTTATTATACACTTGACGGCTCGGATCCCACGAAAGAATCCTTCAAATATACCGAACCGATTCCCGCAATGCTTGGCACAAACACTTATAAATTCGTTGTTTTCTCAAATGACGGAACGGCAAGTGAAATTGTGACAAAAGTATATACGGTAAATCTTGATACGGAGATAACTCCCGCTGATGCGGTTACGATGTTAAACCGGGGGCTTATCGACAGAGGATATCTTGATGAATCGGGTTGTCACAGAGAAGGTATTGACGGAACGTACATATTTATGTATTCGACCATTTATCCCATAGAGGGTATGGGTGATTTCTATTTTGTTGTTGAATACATTCAGGATGCTTTCGGCAACAATACCATGACCGGAACATATTATGCCATCGATTGCTACAACGGAATGTTATATTCCGTTGATGTAACAGGAGAAGACGGCTACAAGCTTTCTCCGCTATAAATACATACTGAAAGGAAAAATAAAAATGTACCAGATTTTAAAAGCCGAAGAAATCACGACCAACATTTTCTTAATGGTTGTGAAGGCTCCGAGAGTGGCAAAATCATGTCTTCCCGGACAGTTTGTTATCGTAAGGACCGGTGAAGACAGCGAGAGAATCCCGCTCACCATCTGTGATTACGATAGAAAAGAAGGCACCATTACCATCGTATTTCAGGTTGTCGGTGCCGGAACATTGTTCATGTCGGGTCTTAAAGCCGGCGATTCGTTTCATGATTTTGTGGGACCTCTCGGATGCGCTTCCGAACTTGTTACCGACGATGTTGAAAACACCAAGAAAAAGAATATTCTCTTTGTTGCAGGCGGTGTAGGTACCGCTCCCGTTTATCCTCAGGTTAAATGGCTTCATGAGAACGGAATCAACGCCGATGTAATCGTTGGCGCAAAAACAAAGGATCTTCTCATACTTGAAGATGAAATGAAGGCCGTTGCCGGAAACCTTTACATCACAACAGATGACGGTTCTTACGGAAGAAGCGGTATGGTTACAAAAACTATCGAAGATCTTGTTGCAGAAGGAAAGAAATACGATGTTTGCGTAGCAATCGGTCCCATGATCATGATGAAATTCGTCTGCAAACTTACCAAAGAGCTTAACATCCCCACTGTAGTAAGTCTTAATCCCATTATGGTTGACGGAACGGGTATGTGCGGTGCATGTCGTGTAACCATCGGCGATAAGGTTAAGTTTGCTTGTGTAGACGGTCCCGAGTTCGACGGACATCTTGTTAATTTTGATGAAGCCATGAAACGTCAGACGCTTTATAAGACAGCCGAAGGAAGAGCATTCCTTGCTGCAAAAGAAGGCGATACACATCATGGCGGATGCGGAAACTGCTAAGGAGGAGATTACAATGGACGTATTAAAGAAAGTACCGGTACGCGAGCAGGATCCGAAAGTTCGTGCAACCAATTTTGACGAGGTATGCCTCGGATATAACAAAGAAGAAGCTATGGAAGAAGCTTTAAGATGTATTAACTGTAAGAATGCTCAGTGTATTAAGGGATGTCCCGTTTCAATTAATATTCCCGGATTTATCGAGCAGGTTAAACTCGGTGATTTCGATAAAGCTTACGAGATCTTAAGCGAGTCAAGTGCACTTCCCGCTGTCTGCGGACGCGTTTGTCCTCAGGAAAGCCAGTGTGAAGGCAAGTGTATAAGAGGTATCAAGGGTGAGCCCATCTCTATCGGTAAACTTGAAAGATTTGTTGCCGATACAGCAAGAGAAAACGGCAAGAAACCCACTCCCGCAAGCGAAAAGAACGGAAAGAAAGTTGCCGTTATCGGTTCTGGCCCCGCTGGTCTTACGTGCGCCGGCGATCTTGCAAAAATGGGTTATGACGTAACAGTGTTTGAAGCACTTCACCAGCCCGGCGGAGTTCTTGTTTACGGTATTCCCGAATTCCGTCTTCCCAAGGATGCTGTTGTTGCAAAAGAGATTGAGAATGTTAAATCACTCGGTGTTAAGATCGAGACCAACGTTGTTATAGGTAAGAGCATCACAATAGATGAACTCATCGAAGATGAAGGTTTCGATGCGATCTTCATCGGATCCGGTGCAGGTCTTCCCAAGTTCATGGGAATTCCCGGAGAAAACGCAAACGGTGTATTCTCCGCAAACGAATATCTTACCAGAAGCAACCTTATGAAAGCTTTCAACGACGACTCCACGACGCCTATCATGAAGGCAAAGAAAGTTGCAGTAGTCGGCGGCGGTAACGTTGCAATGGATGCGGCAAGAACGGCACTCAGACTCGGAGCTGAAGTACACGTTATTTATCGTCGTTCCGAAGAAGAGCTTCCCGCCAGAGTTGAAGAAGTTCATCACGCAAAAGAAGAAGGCATTATCTTTGATCTTCTTACCAATCCCGTTGAGATACTAACCGATGAAAACGGTTGGGTTAACAAGATAAGAGTCATCAAGATGGAGCTCGGAGAGCCTGATGAATCGGGAAGAAGAAGCCCTGTTGAGATACCGGGATCGGAATTCGAGATCGATGTCGATGCCGTTATCATGTCTCTCGGAACAAGTCCCAATCCTTTGATCGCATCTACAACCAAGGGCCTTGAGACAAACAAGAGAAGATGTATCGTAGCCGAAGAAGAATTCGGTCAGACATCAAAAGAAGGTGTATTTGCCGGTGGTGATGCCGTAACAGGAGCAGCTACGGTTATTCTTGCCATGGGTGCAGGAAAAGCCGCCGCTAAAGGTATCGATAATTATTTAAAGAACAAATGATCATTTTGACATAAAGGAGTAACAACAATGCCGTGGTGTCCTAATTGCAGACTCGAATATGTGGAGGGAATAAAAATCTGTCCCGATTGTAAGACAGCTTTGGTTGATTCGTTAAAAGATGCCGAGGAGATATCACATCTTGAAGATGAATTAAACGAGGTATCGGAATATGAAGCTGAATATGGCGAAAGTGATAAAGAATATTCTTCTGATGACAGAGAATTAAACGATATTGCTGCAGAAGATGCGGTAAGGCAGATCACAGTATTGCTCCGTCAAAAAGGCATACCTGAAGAAGAGATTGCAGGCATTATCGAAAATGCAAAAAGAAGAACTATGAATACTATCCCCAAATACGAATCATATGAGGACAGTTATAAAAATAATTCTTCTTCGGCAGTTACACTCCTTACCTTGGGAGTGATCGGTGTTGTTATTGCAGTCCTAAGTTTATGTAAAACAATAAAGCTTCCCATAAGCGGTATGCAGTTCTACCTGACTACAGGTGTTATGACTGTGTTCTTTGCACTTTTTGTTGTAAGCGGTATAAGATCGTTCTTAAAAGCCAAAAAGCAAAAAGAAAAAGCCATTGAAGAAAAAGAAAAGATTGAAAAGATCGTCACATTTTTGAAAGATGCTGCATCTAAAGGCGCTTTTAAGGTAAAGGCCACCGATGTTTCAATGGAAGAAGAAAGTCTTATCATTTCCAATATGGCTGTTGCTGAAGTGGAGAAAAACTTTGATGATCTTGAACCGGGCTTTTCTTATTATGTAGTTGACAGATTTTATTCTGATATATTTGAAACGGATGAAGATTAAAATCATATGTGTCGGGAAAATTAAAGAAAACTTCTATAAAGAAGCAATCACCGAATATGCAAAAAGACTTTCAAAGTTTACATCTTTTTCGGTGATTGAAGTTTCCGACGAAAAGACCGATGAGAAAGCATCGCTAAAAGAAAATGAACTCGTCCTTTCCAAAGAAGGTAAAAGGATACTTGAACAAATAGGAAATGACGACTACGTCATTTCTTTGTGCATTGAAGGAAAATCTCTTTCAAGCGTTGATTTTTCTAAAAAAATATCAGAGATTATGTTGAACGGATACAGCAATATTGCTTTTCTTATCGGAGGTTCTTTGGGGCTTTCCGATGAAGTTAAGAAAAGATCTGATTTTAAATTGTCTTTTTCCGAAATGACATTTCCCCATCAGTTGATGCGTGTCATATTGACGGAACAGATATACAGAGCTTTTAAGATCATAAACAACGAACCTTATCACAAATAATAAGTATGGAAAAAATTGTTGAATTTTCCGCCGAACAATTAAGAACACTGTTTGGCGAGAACGACCGCTATCTGGAAAAGATGGAGCGGGAACTTAATATATTGCTTATAAACAGAGACGGTGTGTTAAAAGTCATCGGAAAAGAAGATGATGTTACTCATGCCGTATCAATGATGAACCGACTTCTTGGTAAAAAAGACTCAGATATCGAAGAACAGAGAATGAACTATGCCATCGATCTGAGTAAAGAAAAATGTGAAGAGAAGCTTACCGAACTTGACGAGAATATCATCTGTCATACGATGCTCGGTAAACCCGTCAAGCCCAAAACTATCGGTCAAAAGGCTTATGTGGATGCCATGAAAAAGGATATGGTGGTTTTCGGAATCGGACCGGCCGGTACCGGAAAAACTTATCTTGCCATGGCAATGGCGATCACCGCATTTAAAAACAACGAAGTCAGCAAGATCATCCTTACAAGACCGGCTATTGAAGCCGGAGAGAAGCTCGGATTTCTCCCCGGTGACCTTCAGAGCAAGGTCGACCCTTATTTAAGACCGTTGTACGATGCGCTTTATCAGATCATGGGTGCCGACAATTTCCTTAAAAATATGGAAAAGGGACTTATAGAAGTTGCTCCTTTGGCATACATGCGAGGAAGAACGCTGGAAGATGCTTACATCATACTTGATGAAGCACAAAACACCACACCTGCACAGATGAAGATGTTTTTGACCCGAATAGGATTCGGTTCAAAAGTTGTCATTACGGGTGACTCCACGCAAAAAGATCTTCCCAAGGATCAAACAAGCGGTCTTGATGTTGCCATTAAGATACTCAGAAAACTTGAAGGTATCTCTATCTGCGAACTTACGGGCAAAGATGTTGTAAGACATCCTTTGGTTCAAAAGATAGTAAATGCATACGAAGCGTATGAAAGCAAGAACGCTTCCGGTGCAAAGGCCCAAAGATATCGCAAAGGAAATGAACAGTAGTGACTTACAATAAAAAACAATTGGTCATTGTGGGCATAACATTGTTTTTATCTACGGTTTTACTTACGACCGGAGCAATGTTTTTATATAAAAAAAGTTACGGCGAAATGCTGTCAATCGGGGTTTTGTGTGTAATATTCGCCTTGTTTTTAACTTTTTCTTTTTACTATGAGTTATTGCACAAGGCTTTTGATTATGACAACAGCGAGCATTTATACAGATTCTTGTTCGTATATGAGATATCCCTTGTATTGAGTCTGCTTTATCCGTTTTCGGAAAGATCCGGATGGATGTTTACGGCTCTTTGTGTTTCGATAGCATTGTTTTCCAATTCACTGGTTTCGGTATTTGCTTCAACCGGACTTATCGGGATCACGACTTTGGTTTCGGGACAGGCAGACGTAAAAAGATTTATGGTTCATTTTCTTTCTGCAATGATAGCCGTTGCATTATTCAGATCGATAGATGAATACTTCAAGGTTTCGTTTTCAATCTTCATGTCGATGCTGTCGTTATTTGTTCTTGAGACTGCAGGGTTCATTTTCCTTGAGAACAAAGAATTGTCCTTTGAACAGTTTATTATGCCTATTGTAAACGTGGCAATCAATACGATAGTTCTGTTTTGGATATTGAAGTATTTCAACGATACCATTGCAAACAGGTACAGAAACAAATATTTGGAGCTTAACGACCAGGAATATTCCGCTTTGGCGAAATTGAAAGAAGTATCAAAAGAAGAGTATTTAAGATCGATACATACCGCATATCTTGCCGAGAGAATCGCGATAGCATGCGGATGCAACGTTGATATGGCAAAGAACCTTGCATATTATCATCGAATCAAGAAATGCTTCGAATATGATCATGACGGAATGGTCAATTTCGTTAAGGAAAACAATTTTCCTCCGGAAGCTGCGGAGACGGTTGTGGAGTTTGCGGACAAAACAGCTCCTTTGATAAAAAAAGAAGCATGCATAGTTTATTTATCCGACAAGCTCATTTCTTCGATAATGCAGATATTTGCCGCCGACAATCAAAAGAAAGTGGATTACGGCGAACTTATAGATACACTTCTTGATAAACATTACATAAAGAATGCGCTCATCGATTCCGATATGTCGCAAAGAGATATGAAGAATGTAAGAGAAATAATGAAGAGGGAGACGCTTTATTATGACTTTTTACGTTGAAAATGAAACAAACGAAGAGTTTCCTTTTAATGTCGAAGAACTCATATCAACACTTACGGGGGAACTTATAAAGACATTCGGCATACAGTATGAAGTGAGTTTAAATGTTTCTTTTACCGATGATACTTCGATAAGAGAGATAAACAAAGAATTCAGGGGGATTGACAAATCTACCGATGTTCTTTCTTTTCCTGCACTTGAATTTGAAACACCGGGAGATTTTTCGAACATCGAAGAAGATTCTCCCGAATACTTCGATCCGGATACAAAGGAACTTATACTTGGAGATATAATGATCTCTTTGGAACATGCGCATGCCCAGGCTTTGGAGTATGGCCATTCGTTCAAAAGAGAAATAGCGTTTTTGATCACACACAGCCTTCTTCATCTTTCGGGATTTGATCATGAGAGTGATGAAGAAAGAGAGGTTATGGAAGACTATCAGCGAAAAATACTTGATACAGTTGGGATTACACGGGAGACTGATTAATGTCTGTAAATGACAAAAAAACCGGCAATACGGGCCTTAACAATTTCATAGTACAGGGCGGAATTCTTGCTTTTGCGGGCGTATTGGTAAGAATGCTTGGTTTGATCAAAAGAATTCCTCAGTACTACATAATCGGCAACTACGGAAACAGTTATTATTCCGCCGCATATGAGATATACAGCATCGTTTTGACCGTTTCTTCTTATGCCATTCCTTTGTCCGTATCCAAACTTGTTGCGGCAAGGGTCAATAAAGGGCAATACAAAAATGCATACAAGATATTCAGATGTACACTTATGTTTGCTTTTGTCGTAGGTTTGATATCATCTGTTTTGGTATTCTTTTTTGCGGGCTCATTGTCATCGATGATCAATGAACCCATGAGTTATCTTGCGTTAAGAGTTTTGGCACCCACACTTTTCATTGTGGCGATAATGGGTGTTTTCAGAGGCTTTTTCCAAGGGCAGGGAACTATGGTTCCGACTGCGGTTTCTCAGCTTATCGAGCAGATCGTGCTTATAGCCGTAAGTTTAAGTGCTTCATACCTGCTTGTACGTAAGGGAGAAAAAGTCGGCAGAATACTGTTAAACGATAAGTATAAGAGCGCATACGGAGCCGCAGGCGCTACTCTCGGGTGTAGCGTAGGCGCTTTGGTTGCATTGCTTTTCTTGTTTTTTATATACAAGCGATACTCAAGATCCTTTAAAAAGAAAGTATTACGAGATCCTTCGGACAAAATTGAAAACACGTTTTATGTTTATAAAGTATTGATACTTACGATAGTGCCCGTTGTATTGAGTGCTACGGTAAACAATATTTCCAATTTCCTGGATCAGTACATTCATAACAGGATCATGGTCGAAAAAGGTTTGATGGACATCAAATCCGTTAATTGGGGAATATATTCGGGTAATTATCTTGTACTTATAGGAGTACCGATTGCCATGTCCAATGCCATGGGTGCTTCCAGCGTACCCACACTTGCCGGTATAATGCGAAGAAAGGCATTTGATGAAGCAAGAGACAAGATCGGACGTGTCATAAGGATAACAATGCTCATATCGATCCCTTGTGCAATGGGAATATTCGTTTTGGCAAACGAAGTAATGTTCTTACTGTTTTCAACAACCACCAAGACCGGTCCCATGTTACTTCGTATCGGTGCCGCCGGAATAGTTTTGTTCTCGTTCTCGACACTTACCAACGGAATACTGCAGGGAATGAGCAAACTGAGCAAACCGATTATCCACGGCCTTGTTGCCTTGGCTGTACATGTTACATTGCTCACTTGTCTTCTTAAGTTTACTAATTTGAACATATACGCCGTAGCTTTATCCAACAACTTCTTTTCACTTATCATCTGTGTTTTGAACGTGTTATCAATAAGAAAAGCAATCGGTTACAGTCAGGAATATATGAAAACGTTCATATATCCCCTTGCAAGCTCGACTGTCATGGGCGGCGTACTGTTTTTGCTTAACAAAGTGCTTTTACGCGGCAATTACTCAAGAATACTGATAATGCTTGAGATAGTTGTGGGAATCGTAGTTTATTTCATCTCTATGGTCCTGATAAAAGGGATCACACGGGAAGAATTGTCGGCAATACCAGGCGGAAACAAATTGCTTCGGATTTTCAAATTCATAAAATAACGGATCGGAACAAAAAAGATGAGATATGACGTAGCTGTTATAGGTGCAGGCGCCAGCGGTATGACTGCAGCTTTGTTTGCCGCAAAAAACGGTGCGAGAGTGACCGTTTTTGAAAAAAACGGCGAACCGCTTAGGAAGCTCCTTCGTACCGGAAACGGTAAATGCAATCTTACAAATTCATCAATCGATCTGAATGAATATGTGTCATCTGACGTTGACTTCGTTAAAGACAAGCTGTTTTCTTTTTCCAACAATGACCTTATTCATTTCTTTAAGACGCTCGGATTGGTGACTAAAGATAAAAACGGCTATGTTTATCCGTTAAACGAACAGGCTTCAAGCGTATCGAAAGTTTTGCTGAAAGAAGCCTCGGTTTACGGTATTAATGTAAAAACCGACTGTTTGGTCAACATGATTGCCAAAGATAACGATAAGTTTCTCATATCGATCGAAGGCGAGAAGCAAAGATATGAATTTGACAGAGTAATAGTCAGTACCGGATCCAAAGCAGGTCTGTTAAAAGGGGAGAAAGAAAACGGAGAGAAGCTCCTTAAGCCTTTTGATATAAGTTTTTTGCCCTTTGTCCCGGGACTTTGCAAACTGGTGCTTAGAGGATACGATTTCGAGTCTGTTAAAGGTGTTCGAAACGAAGCTAAAGTCAGTTTGTTAAAAAACGGCGAAGGAATAAAAGAAGAGTACGGCGAAATCCTTTTCTGGGAGAAGGGTATATCGGGAATATGCGTCTTCAATCTCAGCAATCACTGTATCAGAAACATAAAGGAAAACGACAGATTATCAATAAAGATCGATCTTTTGCCCGAATATGACGAAGAAGGTTTTGAAGAATTTAAAGAGTTTGTTGCGGTAAGTATGTTATTAAATAACGAGAAAACAATTTGCGAACTGTTTAACGGCTTTTTAAAAGATAAGCTTTCAAACATGATACTTGAAATCGTGGGTATCGATAAGGATACAACGGTTTCAAAGATCACAAAAGACCAACTGTTTGAAATACTTGAGAAACTCAAGGATATAACTTTTGAGATTGACGGTTTGGCGGGTTTTGATTCTGCGCAGGTATGCATTGGCGGGGTGGATACCAAAGAACTTACAAATGATTTTGAGTTAAAGTCCGTTCCCGGAATGTTTGTGACCGGTGAATTGATCGATGTTTGCGGACCTTGCGGCGGTTATAATCTGCAATGGGCCTTTACATCGGGAGCCATTGCAGGAGAAAAGGCATGCTGTTAGTTAACCAGATCAAGGTTTACCCAAATTATACTTACGATGAACTTAGAAAGAAAGCGGCTGCCGTATTAAAGGTATTCGAATCGGAGATAAATTTTGTAAAGATTGAAAAATTATCCATCGATGCCAGGAAAAAACCCGAGATCTTTTATATACTTTCTTTGCTTGTGGATGTTCAAAACGAAAATTCCGTATTGAAAAGATGTCCCGTAGAAAGAGTAAGCTTATATAAAAAGATTAAATATACACCGGTCATCAACGGAACGGATAAAATGAACTATCGCCCCGTTGTTATTGGAGCGGGTCCCGCAGGTCTTTTCTGTGCATATTATCTGGCTAAATACGGATACAGACCCATTGTTTTTGAGCGCGGATATGACATAGACGTACGCACGAAAGATGTTGAAGAATTTTTCCAAACGGGAATTTTGAAAAGAAATTCAAACATACAATTTGGTGAAGGCGGCGCAGGGGCTTTTTCGGACGGTAAGTTAAATACACTGGTCAAAGATCATTTCGGAAGAAACAAAGCCGTACTGGAACTGTTTGTTGAATGCGGTGCCGACGAGGACATACTAACCGATGCAAAGCCCCATATCGGAACCGATGTGCTTGTTACGGTTATAAAAAATTTAAGAGCAAAGATCAAATCATTCGGCGGTGAATTCAGATTCAATGCAGAAGTTACTGATATAAACTTTGTTGACGGAAAAGTGTGCGAGATCGTTATCAACAAGAATATAAAACATCCCGCCGATGTATGTGTTCTTGCAATAGGTCACAGCGCGAGAAACACTTTCTCCATGCTGTATGATAAGGATGTTAAACTAAGTCAGAAAGAATTTGCGGTGGGTTTCAGAGTCGAACATGACCGGAAATTTATCGACGATGCAATGTACGGACCCGAAAATAAATATACAAAGTTTTTGCCTACTGCAACATATAAGCTTACTTACAAAGCATCCAACGATCGCGGTGTATATTCTTTCTGCATGTGTCCCGGAGGATATGTTGTAAACGCTTCATCCGAAATGTCGAGAACCTGCGTAAACGGAATGAGTTACAAAGCAAGAGATTCCCGTCACAGCAACAGTGCGATCATTGTTACAGTCGGTGCCAAAGATTACAAATCCGATCATCCTCTTGCGGGAATGTATTTCCAGCAGAAAATTGAGGAAAACGCGTATAATCTGGCAGGAGGAGCCATACCCGTAGAATATTACAAGGATTTTAAGAACGAAGTCATATCCGGGCTTACCGATCTAAACAACGTGGAACCGGATGATATGCTTTCGATCTCACCGGAATGTAAGGGCCGTTTTCTTTATTCAAGACTGTCCGAGATACTTCCTTACGAGTTAAACGAAACATTCGTCGAGGGAATGGAGTATTTCGACAAGATAATACCGGGATTTGCCGCAGACAACGTCATCATGAGCGGAATAGAAAGTCGAACGTCATCACCCATAAGGATAGAACGTGATGAAATGTATGAAAGTGTTTCTCACAAAGGACTTTATCCCGCGGGAGAAGGTGCCGGATACGCAGGCGGAATCATGAGTGCCGCCATGGACGGAATGAAAGTATTCGAAGCCATAGCGGCGAAATATAAATGTTTTGAGGAACCAAAAGATGACGATAGATGAAGTTATCAAAAGAGTCAATGAGCTATATCATTTATCCAAAGAGCGTGCATTGACCGAAGAAGAATTAAAAGAACAGAAAGAAATGAGAAAACTGTATATCGATTCTGTTAAGAACAATCTTCAGATACAACTTGACAGTGTCGATGTGGTTGAAAAAGACGGAAGCATACACAAACTGACAAAGGACAGTTTCAAAAGGTGACGAAACATTGCCTAAGGTAAGCGTCATGTAAAAAGGGAGACAAAAATGACAAAAGAAAAAGAGGAGATCAGAAAGGAACTGCTGGCAAGACGAGAAGCGCTCTCCAAAGAGATTTGGAATGAAGCTTCAAAGGCGATCGAAAGAACCATTCTAAGGAGCAATATTTTCAAGGAATGCGACAAATTGCTTCTTTATGCCGATTATCACGGCGAGGTCGGTACGATTACCGTGTTGGAAGAGGCTTTGATGATTGGCAAGCAGGTATACCTTCCCAAGGTACTTGAGGGCTTTGAGGAAGCGAGAATGGACTTTTATCGTATAGATTCTTCGTACGAGCTCGTAAACGGATATATGGGCATCATGGAGCCCATGGGTGACCCGATGCGAGTATTTGATTATGAAAAATGCAAAAACGAGAAGATACTCATGCTTGTACCCGGAGTAGCCTTCGATCGTGAATACGGAAGATTGGGTTACGGCAAAGGTTATTACGATAATTATCTTGTGGACAAGGAAAACATTCTCACTGTTGGCATTTGCTTCGGCTATCAGCTTTTTGACAAGCTTCCCACCTCCGATTCGGATGTCAAACTTGACTTCATAGTTACCGAAGATACTCCTTTGGAAGCTTTGAATGCTCTTAAATACTAAGAAAAGCAGGACACAATTTGGATCAATATCTGGAAACACTTAAAAATATAATATCTTCCAAGGAAGCTGAACTTGGCAGAAAACTGACATGCCTGGTTACGACTTTCGGTTGTCAGATGAACGCAAGAGATTCGGAAAAACTGCTGGGGGTCTTGTTGGATGCGGGTTTTATCGAGACGGAAAGCGACGATGCGGATTTTGTCATCTATAACACGTGTACGGTAAGAGACAACGCCAACCAGCGCATTTACGGTCGTCTCGGGGCGCTTAAACCTTTCAAAAAGAAAAACCCTTCGATGAAGATAGCTCTTTGCGGATGCATGATGCAGGAAGAAACCGTTGTCAAAAAGATCAAAACAAGTTACGACTTTGTTGATCTTATATTCGGCACGCACAATCTGTTCGATTTTCCCAGACTTCTTGTTGAAATGTATGAGCACGATAAGTTTGTCGAAGTTTGGGACGATACCGACATCATCAAAGAAGACCTTCCGGTAAAAAGAAAATACTCTTTCAAATCCGGAATAAATATAATGTTCGGCTGTAACAATTTCTGCACTTATTGCATCGTGCCTTATGTAAGAGGACGAGAGCGAAGCAGAAAACCCGAAGAGATCATTACCGAGATCGAATCCCTTGTTTCTGACGGTGTGGTTGAGATAATGCTCCTTGGACAAAATGTCAATTCATACGGAAACAACCTGGAAAACCCGATATCTTTTGCAAAACTGCTTACCATGGTCGAAAAGATTGACGGTCTTAAGAGAATAAGATTCATGACTTCTCACCCGAAGGATCTTTCGGATGAGCTTATTGATGTTATGGCTGCATCTAATAAGATATGTCGTCATATTCATTTGCCCCTTCAATCAGGTTCAACCAAGATATTGAAGGCCATGAACAGAAGATACAACAAAGAATCCTATCTTGAACTTGTACGTAAGATACGAGAAAAAATGCCGGATATATCAATTACAACTGATATCATTGTAGGTTTCCCCGGTGAAACTTTGGAGGATGTCGAAGATACAATCGATGTCATTAAACAGGCTCAATTTGACAACGCGTTTACTTTTATCTATTCGATCAGGACAGGCACTCCCGCCGCAAAAATGGAACAGGTCGACCCTGAAGTTGTAAAGAAGCATTTCGATATGGTATTAAGCGTTGTTCAGGAGACCGCAAAGAAGAGAACCGAAAGATTTATGGGACAGACCGTCAAAGTTCTCTGCGAAGAAGTAAACGAATCAGACGACAGTTTTATCGACGGCAGAATGA
>JAGCTJ010000048.1 GCA_017963665.1 Lachnospiraceae bacterium
GGAATATGCGAGAAACAACGTTGAAAAGATAAATAAAATGGCCGCAAACGGTTACATTCACGGCCAAAATTGCATATTCACTTTTGAGACGTCTGTTCTGCCTCTTAACACAAGAATCATTCAGCTTATGATAGATAAATTCCTGCTGTAACCAAGCGCAGCCGACATTATAACTTTACATATGTAGGAATTCTGTCCTTGAATACGCTGTAGTACTTGAAGCCGCAATCAAGAAGAATCTGTTCGGCTACGTCAAAAGCTCCTGCAATGTGCTCGGGTTTGTGAGCGTCGGAGCCGACGGTGATGATTTCGCCGCCTTTTTCCTTGTAGGCACGTACGATATCGATGCAGGGATTGGGCTGAGACATGCCGCGCTTATAAACAGCGGATGTGTTAATTTCAATACCCTTTTCGTTCTCAAGAAGGATGTTGATTACTTCGTCAGTGAAGTTCTTATAATCCATTGAGTTATAAGCAGCTTCGCCACCGGGAACGGTGCGGTTAACGTAGTCCATGTGACCGAGAACGTCGTAGTTTGTAAACTGCTTAAGGTTTCTGAGCATGGCTTCGTAATACTCGTTTATTGCTTCTTTGACAGGTCTTCCCTCAAAAAAACGGGGCTCATAAGTATCCACACCGTTAACAAGGTGGATGGAACCGATGATAAAGTCGAATTCATGAGAGCGGGTGAGTACGGCATTTTTCCGGAAAGAGCATTCCTGCATGCCGACTTCGATACCAAAACCGATGGTAATCTTATCTTTGTACTGCTCGCGAAGACTTAAAAGTTCATATAAATATGAATCTACGTTTAAGTCCCAGGTACCTTCCGGAAACATTTCGCTTGCGGGATAATCAAAATCATTGTGTTCGGTTATATTAATATGGGTAAGTCCTTTGGAAATGGCGCTTTCAACCATATCCTTAAGAGGCGCCTTGGAATCGGCGCTGAAAGAAGAGTGCATGTGCTGATCAGCAAGTATGGGCATATGTGTGTCCTCCAATCTATATAATAACTGTGCCAAAGAAAGGGCACCGAAATAATTTACAAAAAGGATTATAACATTTTAATCTTTTTGTATAAACCATATATTTTATTAATTTAATTAAGAGAAGTATTGAATTTTGTGCTCAAATACTATAAAATAATGGCGCTGACAAAATTTTGACAATAAAGTTTGAATACGGAAGTGTCAAAATAAAATATATTTATATTCCAGGAGGAAATTAAAATGGCAGTAAGAGTAGCAATTAATGGTTTTGGCCGTATCGGTCGTCTTGCATTCAGACAGATGTTTGGTGCAGAAGGTTACGAAGTTGTTGCAATCAACGACTTAACCTCTCCTAAGATGCTTGCACATCTTTTAAAGTACGATTCTTCACAGGGCAACTACGCTAAGAACCACACCGTAGAAGCTGGCGAAGATTCCATCACCGTAGACGGCAAGAAGATCACAATTTATAAAGAGGCAGACGCTAACAACCTTCCTTGGGGAGAGTTGAAAGTTGACGTTGTTCTTGAGTGTACCGGTTTCTACACCTCTAAGGACAAGGCTCAGGCTCACATCAACGCTGGCGCTCGTAAGGTAGTTATTTCCGCACCCGCTGGTAACGACCTTCCTACCATCGTTTACAATGTTAACCACAAGACACTTAAGCCCGAAGATACCATCATCTCCGCAGCTTCTTGTACTACAAACTGCTTAGCACCTATGGCTAAGGCTCTTAACGACCTTGCAGGCATCAAGTCCGGTATCATGAGCACCATTCACGCTTACACCGGTGACCAGATGATCCTTGACGGTCCTCAGAGAAAGGGCGATTTAAGAAGAAGCCGTGCAGGCGCTATCAACATCGTTCCCAACTCAACAGGTGCAGCTAAGGCAATCGGCCTTGTTATTCCTGAACTTAACGGTAAGCTCATCGGTTCCGCTCAGCGTGTTCCTACCCCTACCGGTTCTACCACAATCCTTGTAGCAACTGTTGAAAAGTCCGTTACTAAGGAAGAAATCAATGCAGCTATGAAAGCAGCAGCTACCGAGTCCTTTGGTTACAACGAAGACGAAATCGTATCTTCCGATATCATCGGTTCTACCTATGGTTCAATCTTCGATGCTACCCAGACCATGGTTGGCGCTGACAATCTTGTACAGGTTGTTTCATGGTATGATAACGAGAACTCTTACACCTCTCAGATGGTTCGTACCATTAAGTACTTCTCAGAGTTAAAGTAATTCTATCTATCTAAGACCTAACAGGGTCCGGCTTTAGGGCCGGGCCCTAATTTTTTAAAATCCATAAAACCAATTGGAGGACACAAAAATGGCATTAAACAAGAAATCTGTTGATGATTTTAGTGCTAAGGGTAAGCGCGTACTTGTACGTTGCGACTTCAATGTACCCTTAAAGAACGGTGAGATTACCGACGATACCCGTATCGTTGCAGCTCTTCCCACCATCAAGAAGCTCATTGCCGACGGCGGCAAGGTTATCCTTTGCTCCCACCTTGGCAAGGTAAAAGAAGGACCCAACGAGAAAGAATCCCTTGCTCCCGTAGCTAAGGCTCTTTCCGCTAAGCTTGGCAAAGAAGTAGTATTCGTTTCCGATTACAATGTAACCGGCGAAGCTGCTACCAAGGCTGTAGAAGCTATGAAGGAAGGCGATGTAGTTCTCCTTCAGAATACCCGTTTCCGTATGGAAGAAGAGACCAAGCCCGCTAAGGCAGGCGAGAAGTTCGCTGAAGAACTTGCAGCTCTTTGCGATGACTATGTATGCGATGCATTCGGTTCTTCCCACAGAGCACACGCTTCTGTATCTGTTGTTACCAAGTACGTTCGTGCTAAAGGCGGCAACTGTGCAGTTGGTTACCTTATGCAGAAAGAAATCAACGTCCTCGGCAATGCAGTTGAGAACCCTGTACGTCCTTTCGTAGCAATTCTCGGCGGCGCTAAAGTAGCTGATAAGCTTAATGTTATCGACAACCTTCTTGAGAAGGCAGATACCCTCATCATCGGTGGCGGTATGGCATTCACCTTCTTAAAA
>JAGCTJ010000049.1 GCA_017963665.1 Lachnospiraceae bacterium
AATTGGGCTTTGTGGAAAGAACGGCGGAGGGTAAGCTGCAGCTGGACGTTCCTGTTTTGAACAAAGAGGAAAAGAAAGCATTCTACGCCTTAATGGAAGAAAATGCAGTAAGGCTCAAATAAACCTTTTGCGATGAGTATAAAGAAATGATCCAAAATCCGGTTATCGTACCCAAACAGATCCGTGATGATGTACCGGGATTTCTGCGATATCTGAATACTTGCTGCTATTTTCCGAGCGTTTTGATACATGAGGCGAGAAAGAAAGGATTATTCCTAAAAGGATACGAAAAAACCGCGCCTGCTGTTTTAATGGAGATTGAAGCTGAAGAGTAGACAAGAATATAAGGATAGTGGCCTGACACCTAATGGGTGTCGGGCTTTTTTCTTTTTACCGAATTATTTTTTTACTTCAAGTACATTTCAGGTTGACTTTTTATAATGACATCAACAAACAGAAAGGAATGCGGAAAATGGAGCAGGAAAAACATTATCGGCACGAGCTGAAATATGAGATAGCGTACGCCGATTACCTGGCGATCAGAAAGCGGCTTATGAAAGTCATGAAGACCGATCCCCACGTGAACGAGGACGGAAGGTATCAAATACGAAGCATATACTTCGACAATGTTGACGATAAGGCGTTAAGAGAAAAGATCGACGGGATCGCGAAGAGAGAAAAGTTCAGGATAAGGTATTACAATGACGATCTTTCTTTCATCACTTTGGAAAAGAAAATGAAGATCAACGATCTGTGTCTTAAATATGACGCGACGATCACAAAAGAAGAACTTCGGAAGATCTTGGACGGCGATTACGGTTGGATGAAAGAACAGGAAAACGAACTGGTACGTGAGTTTTACGCAAAGTTAAATTATCAAAGGCTTAAACCGCGGGTGCTTGTTTCATACGTAAGAGAACCCTATATCTACAAAGCCGGAAATGTCAGAGTTACATTTGATTCGGACATAAGAACAAGTCTTTTTTCAAAGAAATTTTTAACGGGTGAGGCACCTGACATAAGTGCAACGGAAACGCCGAAAGACATGCTTATGGAAGTTAAGTACGACGCATTTTGTCCGTCTTTGATCAAAGATATCGTTCAGGTAAAAAATATAAGACAACAGGCATTTTCGAAATACGGCGCATGCCGCAGATTCGGTTAATACAGGAGGATAAATAAATGACATTCAGTGATATTTTTAAATCAAGTTTTTTGGAGAGCGTAACGGAATTTTCCGCGCTTGATACGGTTATAGGTTTGATATTCGCCCTTGTGGTGGGATTATTCATTTTTCTTGTTTACAAAAAGACATTCAGCGGGATCATGTATTCCACGGGATTTGCAATGTCACTTGTGGGACTTTCCCTCGTAACGACACTCGTTATCATGGCGGTAACTTCAAACGTAGTTTTGTCACTGGGTATGGTCGGTGCACTTTCGATCGTTCGTTTCCGTTCGGCCATTAAAGAGCCCATGGAGATCGTGTTCTTATTCTGGGCACTTGCGGCAGGTATCGTTATCGGTGCGGGAATGATCCCTCTTGCGGTAATCGGTTCTGTAGTGATCGGCGTGATACTTATTCTTTTCTCAAGCAGCAAGTTCCATAAGACTCCTTACATCCTCATAGTTGAATGTGATGATGAGAAGGCCGAAGAAAACGCACTTAACATTATCTCAAAGAGCGTTGACAAATATGTCGTAAAGTCCAAATCCGTGAATGCTTCCGGTATCGAACTTACGGCAGAGATCAGAGTAAAAGATGCTGCAACAAGTTTTGTAAATCGTATTAACGAACTTAACGGAGTATCGGGTGCCACACTGGTAACTTTTAACGGAGACTATATGTCATAAAAAGGAGGTATCGTATGCTTGGAGGAAAACATACAACAGGTATCATAATAGCGATAACTTCGATAGCTGTTCTCATCTGTCTTCTTGCAGTGGCTTTTTCGGACAAGATAACCGGTCTGTTGGGCGGAAACGGTGTTACGCAGGCATACGAGAGTAAGCTGTTTGATACCGATGAGATCATAACGATAGATATTCAAATGGACGAAGAAGACTGGGAAACCATGCTTCAAAACGCCATGAGTGAAGAGTATTACACCTGCGATGTGGTGATAAACGGCGAAACGATCAAAAACGTTGCTATAAGACCAAAAGGAAATACGAGTCTTTCTTCGATAGCGTCCAATCCGGATACGGACCGCTACAGTTTAAAACTTGAGTTCGATCATTATGTAAAAGGACAGACATGCTTTGGTCTTGACAAACTAATACTTAACAATAACTATGCGGATGCGACAAATATGAAAGAAGCGATCGGGTATGACATGTTCGAGTTTCTTGACGCAGATGCATCTTTGTACAATTACGCGAGTGTATCCGTAAACGGTGAATATATAGGAGTATACCTCGCACTCGAAGCCGTAGAGCAGAGCTTTATGCTCAGAAATTACGGTACACAGGACGGCGAGCTTTATAAGCCCGACAGCATGGAAATAGGCGGCGATAACAATTCATTCCCCTCTCCTTCTTCTTCGTCGCCTGCACCGTCCATGCCGGATGACAGCAGTGATTTCCAATTCTCCCCCTCCGATAAAGAAGGGATGACTCCGCCTTCGGGCGGAGGTGACCCCTTCGCTGATGGAGAAGATTCCGATAAGGAAGACAGCTTCCAAAAAGGATTCGGCGGTGGTATGGGTGGACTTTCCATGGGCGGAGGCGGAGCCGATCTTAGCTATAACGGCGACGACCTTGACAACTATTCGACCATATGGGACGGTGCGATCACAAATACGACCGAAAAAGATCATAAAAGAGTCGTTACCGCACTTAAAAACATAAGCGAAGGCACGGATATCGAAGAGTATCTTGATGTCGACAATGTGCTCAAATATATGGCGGTTCATACATTTGCCGTAAACATGGATTCACTTTCCGGTACGATGGCTCACAACTATTATATTTACGAGTATGACGGACAGCTTAACATCATCCCCTGGGATTACAATCTTTCCTGGGGAGGAATGGGAATGGGCAACTCGTCAAACGCCGAAGAGATGATAAACGATGCGATAGATACTCCGTTTTCTTCAACAGATTTCTTTGATGTACTTCTTGAAAACGAAGAATATCTCGCAAAGTACCATGAATACCTTAACATGCTCGTCGAAGAATATGTTGAGTCGGGCAGGTTCGAAGCGGTCTATAACCGTATAAGATCACAGATAGATTCGCTTGTCAAAACGGATCCCACCGCATTTTACAACTATGACGAATATGAAGCGGCAGCGGAAATGCTTTACAAAACGATCCTTTTAAGAGCAGAGAGCATCAAAGGGCAGCTTGACGGAACGATTCCTTCCACCGACGATGGACAGAGAGAAGATTCGTCTGCTTTTGTGGATGCATCCGGAATTGACGTAAGCGTCATGGGCCGGATGAACATGGGTGGCGGAGGCTTCGGCGGCGGAGACTCTGACATAAGCTTTTTTAAACGAGACAAGAAGGGCGGCGATCGACCCTTTAGGAGACCGGGAGAGGACTGAGTCCTCTCCTTTTTCTCGCTTATGAGAAAGCGATATGGTATAATTATCTTTAAGGTTCGGGGGAAAATTCGAACTTTGGAGGAAAGATGTACCAGATCATATTGGCAATACAATGCATCAGTATCGCGATCATATTCATTGAATGCGTTGTGGTTATCAGAACAACAAAAGACTCTGTTAATTTCTACCTGTTTTTGGCTTCCGCCTGTTCTCTCATCAACAATATCGGTTACCTTTTCGAACTGACATCCAAAACGGAAGAAGCATATATGACGGCACTTAAACTCAGCTACTTCGGAAGAGTGTGGACGAGTTTTATGCTGCTTTTGTTTATCTGTGAACTTGTACGTTACAAAATGCCCACAGGCATCAAATATTTCTTTTTACTTTCCAACATTTTCACCCATATAATGGTATGCTTTACCGAAACCACCGGCCTTTACTACAAAAACACCCATTTCTATCAGGCCGCTGGTTTCCCCATCTATTCCCACGAAAACGGCATCGTTCATCATTTTTGGAACGCTTTGCTCTTCGTCCATATGGTATGGGGCATGTTCCTTTTGTTCAGAGCTTTGGTAAGGGAAAAAGAACGCATCGCGAAAAAGCGAGTTTTAATGATCATCCTTGCAATGGTGGTGCAGAGCAGTTTCCTCATAGTCGAGACCTTTAAGATTCTTGCAGTGACAAAGGTTTACGATTTCACCATGCCAAGCTTCCCCATCGCTTCGATATTTATCTTTATCGCGATATTCAGATACAAATTATTAAGCACCGAAGAGCTTGCAAGAGACTATGTGGTTGATGAACTTTCCGACGCCATTCTCGCAGTGGACACAAGCGAGAGGATAGGCTTTTACAATAAGACCGCGGAGAGCATATTTCCGGGACTTCGTTATAACTCGGGTCTCGTGCTCGGAATGATCCGCCGCTCCATGGAAAACGGTGTGCCCATAAGGATGAAGGGGCGCGTTTATACCCCTCAGGTAGTGGACCTTTCAAGAGACGGCAAGAACGCCGGTAAACTATATTCTCTTTCCGACGATACAACACTTTACGAATACACAAGTGAGCTTGAGAAGCAAAAGGAGATAGCCGACGAAGCCAACAAGGCAAAGTCCCAGTTCCTTGCAAATATGTCTCACGAGATAAGAACACCCATCAACGCCGTTCTCGGTATGGATGAGATGATATTAAGAGAAAGCGGCGAGGAAGGCATCCGCGCTTACGCTTCCGACATCAAAAATGCGGGAAAGACGCTTCTTTCCCTGGTAAATGACATTCTTGATTTTTCAAAGATCGAGGAAGGCAGGATGGAGATCATCCCCACCCGTTACGAGCTTTCTTCGGTCATCAATGACCTTGTGAACATGATAAGAGCCCGCGCCGACAAGAAGGGACTTGGACTTAACGTCAATGTCGATCCCACGATTCCTCACATGCTTTTCGGCGACGAGATAAGGCTTAAGCAGATAGTCATAAACCTTCTCACCAACGCCGTTAAGTACACCGAAAAGGGCGAGGTAACGTTAGACGTCAATTTCGAAAAACTGTCCGACCAGGAGATAGGTCTTTCGTTTAAGGTTTCCGACACCGGTATCGGTATGAAGGAAGAGGACATGGAAAAACTGTTCTCACCTTTCTCACGCATTGAGGAAAAAAGAAACCGCTCCATCGAGGGAACCGGTCTTGGCATGAGCATAGTTAAGCAGTTGCTGTCGCTTATGGACAGTAAGCTTGACGTAAAAAGTGTTTACGGAGAAGGCTCACAGTTTGCTTTTACCGTAAAGCAGACCGTTATAAAGTGGGAGCCCATCGGTGATTTCTCCGACGGATTCGGAAACGTCGACAGTGAAAACACCGTTTACAAAGAGCTCTTCCATGCACCCGACGCCCACATTCTCGTTGTGGACGATACCGAGATGAACCTTACCGTCATCGAGAACCTGTTAAAGAGCACAAAGATAAACATTGATACGGCATGCTCGGGAGAGGAAGCCATCGCCAAAGACGCCACAAATGATTATGACATCATATTTGTCGATCACATGATGCCTAAGATGGACGGTATTGAGACGCTTAAGCACTTAAAAGAGCAGTCTCCCGACAAAAAGACGGTCTACATAGCGCTTACCGCCAATGCGGTTTCCGGCGCCAGAGACATGTATCTTGAAGCCGGCTTCTGTGATTATCTTTCAAAGCCCGTCGACGGAAGAAAACTTGAAGAGATGCTAAAAGAGTATCTTCCCAAAGAAAAAGTGCTTAATGCAGAGGGGTCCGAAGAAACCGTTCACGAAGACATCGCACTTCCCGAAGAGTTAAAAAATGTGGAAGGGCTTGATACCGAGAAGGGCCTTACAAACTGCGGAAACGTCGAAAGTTACTTATCGGTTGTGGATGTGTTCGCAAAGACTTCTTCTTTCAAAGCCGACGAGATCGAAAAACTGTACAAAGACAAAGATTACGACACATATACGATAAAGGTTCATGCCCTTAAAAGCTCGGCCCGAATAATCGGAGCCGATGAACTATCCGAACTTGCAAGATCTTTGGAAGAAGCGGGCAAGGGAAAAGACCTTGAATATATCGGACAGAACACTGCAAAGCTTCTTGCGGATTACAGAAAACTCGGAACGAGTCTTCTTGGCGATAAGGGGGGCGAACAATTAAAAGAGATCACTCCCGCCATGAGAAACGAAGCATTTGAGACCATCAAAGAGATTACAGAAAGCATGGATTTTGGTATGATGGAACAGGTGCTTAACGACATAAAGGGTTACAGACTTGAAAGTGACGATCAAAAAGCGATCGATTCCATCAGTGAAAAACTTTTCAGTCTGGATTGGGACGCGATAAAAGAGATCGCGGATGAAAGAATAAGCAATTAGGAGGAGAGAATGGACGACAACACAAAAGGTAAGATACTTGTAATAAGCCCGACCGAAAGCTTTCTGGCAAAGGGGCTTGTTTCAAAGTTCAACGCGGAAAGATTAAATGCCGTTTTGCTTAACGGACAGATAAAAGAGATCGATCCTTTAAGAGAGGAGACGGAACTTATCGTAATCTTCTTAAGCGAAAACATGGAAGATATGACGAAGACCTTTGTCTATCTTAAAGATATGGCCGGCGATCTCGATCGTAAGATAATAGTGATCGGCGACGAGGCGGAATACGATCTCATCAAGAAGACTATCCCCGAGACGCTCATACTTGAATGGTTCAAGAGACCTTTAAATACCGACGATCTTATAAAAGCAGTTCGAAAGTATATGGAAGAGAACACCGGAGAAAACCGTAAAAAGACGGTATTGATCGTTGACGACGACATCACTTACATGAGAACCGTTTATGAATGGCTTAAAAACGATTATCATGTGGGCATGGCCACAAACGGCGTACAGGCCATAAGCTATCTTGCAAGGAACAAGGCGGATCTTATTCTGCTTGACTACGAGATGCCCATTGCAAACGGACCTCAGGTTCTTGAAATGCTAAAAAACGATACCGAGACCGGAAACATTCCCGTAATGTTCCTTACAGGTCACGGCGATGTGGAGAGCGTTCTTTCGGTTGTCGGACTTAAACCCGCGGATTATCTGTTAAAAACCATCGATAAGACCACGCTTCTTAACAAACTTAAAGATTTCTTCAAATCGAATTAAAGTTAAACTAAGTATATAAGAGTAGCATAAGAGAGTATGAAAAATCTCATAACGGCGGCCTTTGCCTTCAAAGAAGGCTACATGACCAGCATACAACTTAACAAAACTGCGGACGATGCGACAAAAGAGATGTATTTAAAAAACATCTTTGTTTCCCTTTCTTCGGCAAAACTTAAAAACCCGGAAGATGACGTTATATTGAGCATTAACTGCGAACTGTCGCCTGATTGGAAAGAACGCTTCGAAAAAGTCGGCGTGGGTGTCCGCGTAATGGACTTTACGGAGTTTGTGCTTCCGGAAACGTTTCAATGGTCCCTCGCTTTCTTTAAACTTAATGTGCTAAGCAAGTGGGTGGAAGAAAACTCTTACGAGCGCATTCTGATGGTGGATGCGGATACGTATTCAAATCTTTCATGCAAAGACCTTTGGAAAGAAGCAGACAGAGGCATCGTTTTATATCCTCTCGGACATACATATTCCCACTCTGACAGAGATATCATAAGGCGCGACTTTGAAAGGCTTTATCCTTCTGAGGCAAAAACACTTCCCATAACTCACTATGGCGGAGAGTTCGTATGCGGCAACGTAAAGTTCCTCTCACGCTACGTTTCCTGTATGAAAGAGTGCTTTGAAAAGATCAAAGAAGGCGGCTTTAACGTTGAAAAACTGATAGGCGACGAATCCCTTCTTTCCATTTGCGCCGCACTTTTGTACAAAGAGATCCCGGTAATCTGTGCTACTCCTTACATGTTCAGATTTTGGACCGAGGACTTTTATCTCGTATCCACCGTAACGCAGAGCAATCCCGTTTCCATATGGCACCTCCCGGCGGAAAAAGACAAGGGATTCATAAGAATGTACAAATATTTTGTAAAACACGGCTCTTACCCGGACGTTGAGACCGCCGCAAGATATTTCGGAATAGTAAAATGCAAACGTCCCTTTAACCTGATAACCTTATCAAACAAGATAAACGGAAAACTGAATTCATGGAAAAAGAAAAAATAAGCGTCGTTATACCTGTTTACAACGTTGAAAAATACATAAGGAACTGTCTTGATCACGTGATCGCTCAGACTTATCAAAATCTTGAGATCATCCTGGTTGATGACGGTTCTTCGGACGACAGCGGCAAGATATGCGATCTTTATGCGATGAACGACTCCCGCATCCGTGTCATTCACAAAGAAAACGGCGGATCCAGCACGGCCAGGAATGTCGGTATAAAAGAAGCGACAGGAGCGTATATCGGTTTTCTTGACGCCGACGACTGGGCAGACGAGACAATGTACGAAGCGCTCTACAAAGCCGTAAGTGAAAATGATGCCGACATTGCCGAAGTCATGAGCACGGACTTTTCCGAAGACGGTGAACTGTTAAAAGGCCCCCGCCTTTCCACGGGCAAAACTACGTTCATTCCCGCAGAAGAAGATTTCAGGCTCCTTATGCTTCATGAAGGAGATTCTTCTTTTTGCACCAAGCTCATAAGAGCCGATTTTTGCAAGAAGTTTTCTTTCTCCGAGCATAAACTCAACGAAGACTTCCTGATGATCGTTGAGATGCTTCAGCATACAAGCGGCGTGTATTCGATAGAGGAGCCTCATTACAACATACTCATCCGTCACGGCAGCAATCAAAGAAGCGGTTACAAAGCGCATCTTTACGAGGCCGTGATCGACAACAGCGACTATGCTTTTGAGGTCATGAAAGAACGTTTCCCTTCCTGCGTAAAAGAGACCGAGCGTTTCAGATATGTGCAGAGGCTCATGTTCTTACTCCACATCCCCGTGGAGCTCATGCGTGAAGACAACGCCTGCTACATGAAAGTCATAAACGAGATAAAAAGTGAGAAGTCTTTCTGGAAGACCAATCCTTTTCTTACCGATAAGGAAAAAAGAAACCTCACCCGCCTTTCGACCGCACCCGTTGCGGTGAAAAGAGCTCACCGTCTCATCATGAAAATAAAAGGAGTAAAGAAATGAACGACCGCATTTATGTGTGTCACACCTTTTATCATGCATACATATCTTTTCTTAAGGAACTTGCTTTAAGAGAAAAGGCCGCCAATGAAGGCAGAGACTATGGCGATGCCACGATGGTTTTGTCCAAGCTTTCAAACGACTTCAAAGATTCAAAGAAAAGGTTTCTTGACAGCGGAATCTTTAAAGAAGTGCTTGATTATGACGAGAAAAGAGAAGATGCGTTTCCGGGGCTTGAGAAATATAAAAAGCCCGGAAATATGCTGGTAAAAACCTTTAACCGCATCATTCTTACATCCAAATTTGCAAAAGCGCTTGAGGCGGATGTTCCCTGTGATTTTAAGAAATACAAAGACATATACGTTTTTTGCGATGCCGATCCCATAGGCACGTATTTAAACAAGCACAGGATAAGATATCATGCTGTGGAAGACGGACTTAACAATCTTCATTACATCGATCTTCCCAGAGTAAAAGATCCGAAGCTTTTTAACTTTAAAAAGTTTCTCAGCAGAAATCTTAACCTGATAGTCATGTCTGACGGTTACGGCAAGTATTGTGTCGACATGGAAGTAAACAACATAGCGGGACATAAGTATCCTCGCAAGAACTTTGTGGAAGTTCCCAGAAAAGAACTTTCCGACAGACTGACCGATGAGGATAAAAAGATACTTACAAAAGCGTTCATAGCCGACTACGACAAGCTCGAAGAACTCATAAAGGAAATGGGCGACGACGATAAGATACTTATCCTTACCGATCCTTTGTGTACTTTGGATGTACGTGAGAGGATATTTAAAGACATAATAAAGATGTACGAAAAGGAAGGAAGGATATTTCTTAAACCTCACCCGAGAGACAAGCTTGATTACAAGACGATCTTTTCACAGTATCCGCAGTTTGACGCAACCGTTCCTATGGAGATACTCAACTTTATCCCGGGCGTCAGATTTAAAAAAGCGATAGGCGTACTTACCGAGATGAAGGCGATCACTTTCGCAGACGAGGCCATACGTCTGGGTGCGGACTTTATGGACGCATACGAAGAGCCTTCGATACACAGACAAAACGAGTACATTTAACCTGTAAGAAGAACGCGTTTCCTTGACCGTAAAAGGCAACGTTGGTACAATCAGATTTGGGCAAATAACTTTTACATACAAATAAAATAATTAAGGAACCTGTATAAATGTCAGTTAAGTATCACAATTTCGGCGGATGGTTCGGATGGACGCTTCAAAAGTATTTTCCGAAGCTTTCTGCCGCAAGCTATTTGAAGCTTCAATTTGTTTCCCGTAACAAGAAACAGAAAGAATACATAGACTACTTTTTAAGCACTGAGGAACCGCCGCAGCCTCTTATAGTAAATCTTGAGACCATCAACAGATGTAATTCGGATTGCGCATTTTGCACTGCAAACAAAAACGCCGAGAAGCGTCCGCTTTGCAGGATGGATGATGAGCTGTTTCATTCGATAATAGATCAGCTTGCCGACTGGGGCTATAAGGGACATCTTACTTTGTACGGAAACAACGAACCGTTCATAGATACGAGGATCGTTGAGTTCCATAAATACTGCAGGGAAAAACTTCCGGACAGTTACATTTTTCTTTCTACCAACGGGCTTTTACTTAACATAGATAAAGTAAAAGAGATCATCCCTTACGTAAATCAGCTTATCATCAACAATTACTGTCTTGATATGAAGCTTCATAAGAATGTCCGTGAGATTTACGATTACGCGAAGTCTCATGAGGAGGAGTTTAAAGATGTTGAACTCCTGGTACAGATGAGATACAAGAATGCGGTTCTCACAAACCGTGCGGGATCGGCTCCCAACAAGAAAAATGATGTTAAGATCATCAAAGAAACATGTCTTATGCCGTATACGGATGTGTTCATCTTCCCCGACGGAAGGATGGGTATATGCTGTTGTGACAACTTTGAAGTGACCACCATGGCCGATCTTAAGACCACTCCCATCAAGGAAGCTTGGAACTCCGATGCGTACAAAGATCTCAGAGAGAAGATCAGAGAGACCAGAAGCAATTACGGTTTTTGCAAATACTGTGATTTCATAGACGCGGGACTCAGAATGGATGCCGTAACGGACACGCTTGCACACAGAGACGCAAATCACGGTGCACGTCAGTCTATGTTTAAGAAGGATTAAATTGAGAATGAAAAAAGCACTTGTAATAGGAGCCGGCCCCGCCGGACTTACAGCTGCATATGAATTGCTTCGGCAGTCAAAAGACATTGAGGTGATTGTTTTCGAAGAGAGCAACTGCTTCGGTGGTATATCCAAAACCGTTGAGTATAAGGGAAACCGCATGGATATGGGCGGGCACCGTTTCTTCTCAAAGGTTAAGGAAGTTAACGACTGGTGGGATAAGATGCTTCCCATGCAGGGTGCGCCGACATACGATGACATACTCTTAAAGCGTGAGATGCCCCTTTCAGAAGGAGGTCCCGACCCCGAAAAGGAAGACAGGGTAATGCTTACAAGACACAGAGTGTCTCGAATTTTCTTTGACGATAAGTTCTATGATTATCCGATCTCGCTTAAACCCGAGACGTTTAAGAATATGGGACTTTTAAAAACGATGCAGGTAGGATTTTCTTACATTGGAGCCGTACTTCACAAACGTCCCGAGAACAATCTTGAAAATTTCTACATCAACTGTTTCGGTAAAAAGCTGTATTCAATGTTCTTTGAATATTACACCGAGAATCTCTGGGGCAGACATCCCAGCGAGATCGATGCGTCCTGGGGTGCTCAGCGTACAAAAGGTCTTTCGATCATCGGCATAATAAAGGACGTTTTCGGAAAGATTTTTAAAGTCAAAAACAGGAAAGTAAACACTTCGCTCATCGAAGAGTTCAAATATCCCAAACTCGGTCCCGGCCAGCTTTGGGACGTTACCGCTTCCGAGGTTGAACGCCTGGGCGGAACCATAATCAAAAATGCCAAAGTAATTAAAGTTCACAAGAACGAGGAAGGTGTCCTTGACAGTCTTACTTATGTTGTGGATTCGATCGAGCATGAGATGAAGGGAGATATCTTTATCTCTTCAATGCCAATAAAGGATCTGGTGGGAGGCATGAACGATGTTCCCGAAGATCCCGCTCGTATAGCAAAGGGACTTCCTTACAGAGATTACATGACGCTCGGTGTTCTTGTTCCAAAGCTTAATTTAAAGAACAAGACAAATCTTAAGACCGTTTCCGACATTGTGCCCGATTGCTGGGTATATGTTCAGGACAGACGTGTTAAGATGGGTCGTTTCCAGATATACAACAACTGGTCGCCTTATATGATCAAGGATCTCGAAAATACAGTATGGGTAGGTCTTGAGTATTTTGTTAACGAAGGTGACGAGTATTGGAACATGTCCGAAGAAGAGTTTTCAAAGTTTGGCGTCGAAGAAATGGTCAAGCTCAAACTCATCGACAGTGCGGATCAGGTAATTGACACTCATATGGAGAAAGTTAAGAAGGCTTATCCCGCTTACTTTGACACATATGAAGAAATAGATACCCTTGTTGATTATCTTAAGTCCATCGACAATCTTTATTGCGTAGGCCGTAACGGTCAGCACAGATACAACAACATCGACCATTCGATGGTAACGTCATTTGAAACGGTTAAAAATATCGTTTCAGGTAACAAGAACAAAGACAACATCTGGAGGGTCAACACCGAAAAGGAATATCACGAGACATCGGAAAATGATACTCCCGAAAATGAAGCGGAAGTCGATTGACGAAAAAACAATCACGTACAATCCGCGTAAAAAACCGAAAAGTACAAATGTAGTTTCCAATACTATGTCTCATAAAGCGCGTAACCACGCGCTTTTTCTTTTTTAACATTCTATGAATTTTTGAAAAAAAGTATTGATTTTCTATTCGCCGTATGATAAATTCAACATACAAATTTTCGTAAAGTTTCGAGAAAAGAACAAAACAGGAGGTTTTGGATGTTCAAAAAAGCAAGTGCATTTTTGGCGGCGCTTACATTATTGTTTATCACAGTGTTCAACAGTTTACTGTTTACCATAAAGGCTGAAGCAGCGGGAGGTCCCGTTATAAAGCTTCATTACCACAGAGACGACGCTGAGTATTCAGGCTGGGATGTCTGGATGTGGGAAGAAGGAAAGGACGGCGCGGGTTACGAGTTCGAAGATCTCGGTGGCGACATGGTCGCTACGATGGACGTAACACCCGGAACCAACAAAGTCGGTTTCATCGTTCGCACAAAAGACTGGACAAAGGACGTGGATAAAGATCAGTTCATCGACATATCCGCTGTCGTAAGCGGAACGGTTCACGTATATGTTGAGTCCGGCGTCGAAGGTTACACCGAGGAACAGGGAGACGACGTTGCTGTCGGCATTAAGCTTAAGAGTGCCAAATACGACGGCAAGAACAGGATAAACGTCCTGATGACCGCAGAGATAGACAGAGACATAAGCTCAGTCTTCACGGTCGAAGGAAGAGACGGTGAGATAGAGATATCCGATATTAAAAGTGAAGGTGACGGTGCGTATACGGTTACGCTTGGTGAAGAGCTTTCTTTGTTTAGAAGCTACACTATAACTTTTGAGGAGAATAAGTACAAAGTTATCATGCCCAACATCTATTCTACACCGGAATTTGAATCAGCTTACACCTATCTCGGAGACGATCTTGGATATACATATTCAAAAGAGTCGACGAGTTTCAGAGTTTGGTCACCCACCGCCGAAAGCATTGAGTTAAAACGCTATGAGTCGGGTATACAGTCCAAAGACGATCTTATTGAGACTGTTCCCCTGAAGCCCGACGTAAACGGCACATGGGTGTGCACCGTCGAAGGCGATCTAAACGGTACATATTACGTCTACAGCGTAAGCCTCGACGGCAAAAGTTTTTCGGTCATGGATCCTTACGCCAGATCTTCGGGAGCCAACGGTAAAAGGTCTATGGTACTGGACCTTTCCTCTACCGATCCCGAAGGCTGGTCAAATGACCGAAACCCCTTTGAGGGTAAAAAGATTACCGATGCGATAATCTACGAAGCCCACATAAGAGACCTTACCGTGGGAGAAGACAACGGTATCAAAGAGCAGGGCAAGTTTTTGGGAATGGTCGAAGAAAACACGGCGACGAGCGAGGGCATCGCCACCGGACTTGCACACATAATGGAAATGGGAGTTACCCACGTTCACGTACTTCCGATGTATGATTTCGGTTCTCTTGATGAAACGAACAAATCAAACGGAGTATATAACTGGGGATACGATCCCGTTAACTACAACATTCCGGAAGGAACCTACTCGACCGATCCTTTTAACGGAGAAGTCAGAGTAAATGAAGTAAAACAGATGGTAAAAGGATTCCATGACAACGGTATCGCAGTTGTAATGGACGTCGTATACAATCACGTTCACGAAGCGGATTCTTTTTGCATCAATAAACTTGTACCCGGATACTTTTCGAGGATCACCGAGGAAGGAACATATTCAAACGGATCGGGCTGCGGCAACGATACCGCTACGGAACGGTCCATGGTACGAAAATATATCGTTGACAGTGTTAACTACTGGGCCGACGAATATCACATCGACGGCTTCAGATTCGATCTTGTGGGTCTTATGGATACGGACCTTATAAATGAGATCGTGGAAACGGTACATGCCAAGCATCCCGATACGATCTTCTACGGTGAAGGCTGGTCACTTACTACGGTTCCCACCAAAGAAGGAGTTACACTTGCCACACAGGACAACTCAGCTTTGACCCCCGGATTTTCGTATTTCAACGATACCATCCGTGACGGTATCAAAGGCAGTGTTTTCAATACAGATCCCGGATTTGTTTCGGGTGCTTCGGGATATGAGGCAAAGATAAGAAGATGCTTTATGGGCGCCGACAGATGGTGCAAAAGCCCTTCTCAGACGATAAATTACGCTTCATGTCATGACAATAACACTTTGTACGACAGATTGAGACTTTCAAGGCCGGATGCTTCCGATGCCGACATAGTCAGGATGAACAATCTTTCAGCCGCCATCTATATGCTTTCGGAAGGAACACCCTTTATGCAGGCGGGCGAGGAGATGTTACGTACAAAGACTAAAGTCGACGGAACGTACGAATCGAACAGTTATGCTTCCGGTGATGAAGTGAACGCCATTGACTGGTCACTTTTATCCGAAGAAAAGTATTCCGATGTATATGAATACTACAAAGGGCTCATCAGTTTCAGAAAAGCCCATCCGGTGTTCAGATTATCGGATGCAGAAGAGGTTTCTTCGCACGTTGCCGACATTACCGGACCTGAGTCAAACACCGTTTCTTTCTTACTCGACGGAAGCGGCGTAGAAGGTGAGACGGCAGAGGAGATATGCGTAGTCTTTAACGGCGCGAACGCATACAGAGAAGTGGTGTTGCCCGAAGGAAACTGGAATATATATATCACATCGGGTAAAGCCGGCATAGTAGCTCTTGAAGCTGTGACGGAACGCGTTGTGTGTGAACCCATTTCGGCGCTTGTACTCATAAAAGAAGATGCTTCTAACGTCGGAAAGACACCGAAGCTTGCAAAGACTTCATCGAAGAGCAAGACTGCTGCGGCAGTCGGAGGTATTCTGGGAGGAGCCGCTTTAGTCGGAATAGTGGAGTTTTTGACCGGAAGAAAAGATAAGAAATTATTATAATACACGGAAGGGGAAGTGTAGTGACTGCATAAAGTCAGGCTTATTGGTCTGGCATTTGAAAGGTCGCACACTGTCCCCTTCTGTTTTTATATACACATTTCTTTTAATTTTCGTTAATTTAAGGATGATATTATAAATTGTCTTATTGTGTTCATAGGCATATGGACTATATAATAATACAGTATGAAGAAAAAGATCGCTGTTTGCGCTAACGGTTGGAATTACGATATGCTTCTTTCCGCTTTGGAAGGGATGAAAGAGCATGCTCTGAAAGAGGATTTTGACACTTTTGTGTTCTTAAGCTTTGCCTCTTACAGTGAGCATGTTGACTTAATGCGCGGTGAACTTAACATCTATGAACTTTTGGACCCCGCCGACTACGACGGTGTTATCGTCTTTTCCACTTCCATTAATTCCGAAGAAGATGCTTTGAATATATGTAAAAAAGCCAAGGCTTTAAACGTTCCAGTCGTAAGTATCGGTATGGATATTGAAGGCATTCATTCAGTTCGCGTAAATAATGAGGCGGGAATGCGTGAACTGGTCGATCATCTCTTTAATGTGCACAACATAAAAAGACCTTTCTTTATCGGAGGTTTTCCCGATCACGTGGACAGTATCGCAAGACTGAACGTCTTAAAGGAGGCTTGTAAGGAACGCGGGATAGAATTTACCGATAACAGCGTAGCCTACGGAAGATGGAATAACAGCGATACCGACATGCTGATAGATAAGCTTGTAAAGGAGTGGAACGGTAATTACCCCGATGCCATCGTATGTGCCAATGATATAATGGCTATGTCCACATGCAGCAAACTTCAGGAATACGGCGTTTTGGCGCCTCAGGATATCATTGTCACCGGATTTGATAACTTAAATGAAGGAAAAGATTTTTATCCCGCTCTTTCAAGCGTTGAACAGAATTATAAAGAGATCGCAAAGAAAGCCTGCGAGATAATCTTTGAAGAGATAAAAGGCGACAGGACCGTTAAGAGAGAAAAAGTAGAATCGTATTTTTACTGCGGTGAATCGTGCGGATGCAAAGGAGAGGAAGATTATTCTTCGGCTCGGATCCTTTATTGCAGGCATTCATACAAGCGTGATCTGGACTCCAGACAGCTCGAGCAAAACGAGCGAAACATCCGAAAAGAACTTACGGATATGCCAAGCTACAGTGCTCTTAAGGCGACACTTTGCGAGCATTACAAAGAAAATCATCAGTTTGAGGGCGAAGGCTTTTACATTTGTGTCAAAAAAGATTTCTTTGATGATGTACTGATAAGCGAAGACGAACTTTGGGAAAAGAGCAAAGACAGCGGGATGGAGGAACTTGTTTCTCTTAAAAACGGTAAGATAGTTACGGGTCTTAATGTGGACGCTCATATGATCGTGCCGGGGTATTCAAAGACCCCCGGGGAGACTCATGTATACTTCTTTATGCCGATGCACAGCCTGCAGCACAACTACGGTTATGTTGTATTGACCGACTTCCCGTATCTTGTAAAAGACAATATCCTTTATCCGTATATGGAGAAGCTTCAGCAGTCGTTAAAGCTCATGAGAACTAACTTAAGGCTTAAGACGCTTTACGAACGCGATCAGATGACGGGGCTTTACAATCGCTTCGGCTACGAGCAAAAGGCCTTGCCGCTTTACGAAGCAAGTATTGCAAGAAAAAAGTCTATGCTCGTAATGTTTGTCGATATCAATTACATGAAGAACATAAACGACAAGTTTGGTCATCTCCACGGTGATAATGCCATAAAGACCGTAGTATCGGCCATAAATGACAATGTTTCCGACGATTCGATAGCCGTAAGATTCGGCGGCGACGAATTTTTGGTAATTTCACCCGATTGTGATGAAAAAAAGGCTTCAAAGATAAGAGGATCGATCATGGATCGGCTGGACAGCGTAAATGGCAGTAAGGTAAATCCTTACGATATTTCGGTAAGTATAGGCTATGTTGTCACCAGTCCCGTGACACGTCCCCATGAAGTGCTTCAGGAATACATTAAAGAAGCAGACAAGATCATGTACGAGATCAAAAAAGAAATGCACATGAAAATGGATCGCAGAAAGCGTTGATCCCATACGGAAAACATATGAAGAATAAAATCGCTATATGCGCCAACGGCTGGAATTACGATCTGCTGTTCGAAGCGCTGGACGGAATTAAAGAATATGCTGCATCGAAAGATTTCGATTCTTTCGTTTTCTTAAGTTACGCTTCATACAGTACCCGCGTTGAATGGATGCAGGGCGAATTGAATATTTATGACATGCTCGATCCAAATGATTATGACGGAGTGATCGTTTTTTCGAACGCGCTCAATTCTCCCACAAAAGCGGTAGCGCTTTGCAGGAGGATCAAAGAGAGCGGTGTTCCGGTTGTAAGTGTCGGTATGGAGATAGACGGCATCCCTTCCGTATGTGTCAGCAATGAATCGGGAATGAGGGAACTTGTCGAACATCTTATAGAGCAGCACGGTGTAAAGAACGCATATTTTATAGGCGGAACTCCCGACCACGTTGACAGTCGTGAAAGACTTAAGGTTACCAAAGAGACGTTTGCCGCTCACGGTCTTGAACTGTCCGATAAAAACATCGGTTACGGAAGATGGTCCAATCATTATACCGATATGATAATCGACGAGATAGTCGATTCCGGAAAAGGACTTCCCGATGCTTTTATATGTGCCAATGACGTTATGGCCATGGCTGCCTGTACAAAGCTTGAAGAACGCGGATTTCTGGCTCCGGAAGATGTGATCGTTACCGGATTTGATGCGATCGACGAGGCCAAAAAGTTCTATCCCGCAATGACGACTGTGGAACGTAATTATATAGAAGTCGGCAAAAACGCCTGCAAGATCATTTTTAGTCTGATCGAGCATGAAGACAGTTCGCTGTACGAGAAAGTGGAATCGATCTTTTCGTGCGGAGAGTCCTGCGGCTGCAGAGGAAAAAGGGATTATGCGGCCGATCGGATAATGTACTGCAGGCAGTCTTTCAGACGCGAGTTTGATGAAAGACAGCTTGAACAGAATGAGCGTATCATACGTCAGTGGCTGACCGACATGCCCAGTTATGACATTTTAAAAGAAACACTGAGCGATCACTATCAGAGAAATCATCAGTTTGAGGGCGATGATTTTTATATCTGTATCAACAAAGAATATTTTACCGATGTAATGACCGACGAGAAGGAACTTTTGGCCAAAGGAAGAGTATCTGAAATGGATGCACTCGTTTCGATAAGAAACGGTATCGTTGAAAACGGCCTTAAAGTCGATGCTCACACGATCGTACCCGGATATTTTAAAAACAAGGGAGAGCAACATATTTACTTTTTCCTTCCTTTGCACGATATGGAGCACAATTGCGGTTATGTTGTCTTTAAGGATTTTCCGGGCATCATCCGTGCAAACATACTGTATCCGTATATGGAGCAGCTTCAGCAGTCAATAAAGCTCATGAGAACAAATTTCAGACTCAGGATGCTCTATGATCGCGATCAGATGACGGGGCTTTACAATCGTTTCGGATATGAGGGAAAAGCACTTCCTTTGTATGAAGACAGTTTAAAGAACAAAACAAAGCTGACGGTCATGTTTGTTGACATCAATTATATGAAGCATATTAACGATGTTTACGGACATCTTCAGGGTGACAATGCGATAAGAACCGTAGTTGCCGCCATAAATCAAAACATTGATGAAGACGCTATCGCCGTCCGTTTCGGCGGAGACGAATTCCTTGTGATCGCCCCCGACTGTGATGAAAAGAGAGCTCTTAAGATAAAAGAATCCATTCTTCATATGCTCGACAAAAGAAGTAAAGAAAAAACCGATCCTTACGATATTTCCGTAAGTATCGGCTATGTGGTATCGGATCCGGCGTCCCGCAAAGGGGCAACTCTTCAGGATTATATCAGAGAAGCGGACAATAAGATGTACGAGATCAAAAAGGAAATGCACAAGCAGCTTGATCGCCGTAGATCAGACAGATAGTTAAAGGGTTGCTTTTATTTCCTTTACATACTCGTCGTAATCTCTGATGTATTCGTTTCCGTCGTAGTGCGTGCTTGCAAGGCACAAAAGAACCGAATCGGCGGAAAAGTCGTACATCTCTTTCCATACCATTTTCGGAATATATATGCCTGTATTCGGACGGTTAAGTGAGAACACCATTTCGTTCCCCATGCCGTCCATTACTTTTACTTTGCTCTTTCCGGCAACGTTAATGAGCACGAATTCGGAATCGCGGTTCGCATGCTGTCCGCGAACGACCGTTGCGTCCGAACCGAAGATATAAAAGACCCGCTTGGGTTCAAAAGGAATATCCTGCTCACCCTCGCATACAACAAGGCTTCCGCGCTCGTCTCCCAGATCTTTAAATTCTATCATTCTTGTATCGAGATAATTGTTCTTTATCATTTGGTTCCTCCGTAGACACGTCTGCCGCCTCTTAAAACCGCCTTTTTGTAATCGTCGTTTGCTTTCTTTATCACATCCTGCGCTATGAGCACGATGACCGTAAGTCTTAAGAGAGCAAACAAAATATCAAGGGGAGACCCCGTCTCATTACTATACAACAAGAATCTCACATATTCAAACAGCGTAACGATTATCGTCGTAGCGGAATAAACAAAGTAGTTTTTATCAAGAAACGCAAGTATCACGATGATCATCTCACCCACAAAAGCATATCTTTCATGCATGAAAGGTAAGAAGAAAGCCATGGACAAAATTACCAGCACCGCTATCTTTAACAATAAAAGACTGTCGAGTTTAATCCTTTTAAAGAAAAGATAGAGGTAAAAAGAAACCAGTAAGACTCCGGTAAGTATCATACCCACCATAGCCATGTACGCCGGGGGCTCTTTTGTAAACAGTCCGACAAATGTGTAGAAGTTTGGATATCTTGTCGTAAGTGCCGTGTTCACATTTTTGGCCTGATCGATGTAGACCCCCACCAGTTCATTAAGAGGATGACCTTTAATTATGAGGGGAACGCAAGTCAAAAAGTAGATGGCGGGTATCCAAATCTTTTGGGAGATCTTGAGGATTTTTTCTTTCTGCACAAGCCATATGAAAAGCGTTATGGGAAGTATACAGATCGTCTGATACTTTAACGAATAAGCAAGGCCTAAAAAGATCATTGCCAGATCACCGCCGTATTTGGCTCTGTGTTTGATGCATCTTATAAGGACGTAAATACACAAAAAAATGAATGTGGTGTGGATGGAATCAAACTGTCCCCAGCATGAAGCGTTCAAGATGAGAAGCGGGTTGAACAAAACGGCGCCGTACAAGATCACGCGGTCTCTCAATGTGGATTGTCCGTCTGTTACTTCGTGGAATATCAAGAGCGCGGTCATGGCGAGTACAAAGTCGACCGTTGCGGGGATTATCTTTGTAATGAACTGTACCGAGAGGTTGGTCTGGCACAGAAGCGCAAAAACGGTGGAGTACAAAGGAGAGAAATCGGGAATGCTCATGGAGAGGGCATCAAGACCTTTTCCCGCAAGCTGACCGTGCCAGTATAGCTGCTGTGATATGAAGTCCGAAGACTGGAAAGGGAGAAAAACGACACGGACGATCGTGCCGAGGAGATTTACGAGCACCATAAAAAACAGGGGCCTGGGTGCCAGCATGAAAGGCTGAGCGGGACTGTTTTTTGTTTTTTCCGATTCGGTAAGGTCGCCTTCATAGATACTGACATAAGGCTTTTTACGGAATGTGGTGACGATAAGCGTTTTAAGATCGGGTTTGATCCTTGCATCCAAAGAAACGGCGCTTTCACAGTCTTCGAGTTTATCAAACAGTAACAGCAAAACAGCTCCGATGATCGCGACCGATAAAGAGATGGCGATCATAGAAGGTGTTATTGTTGTCTGATATGCGATGACTACGGTAACCAAAAGGACCGTAGTGACATAAACGGCAATTCTGGCTATTTGAAAGCGCTTGTTCATAAAGATCTCAAATCATTCTCTTAGTGTTAATTGTGATATTTTCTGTCCGTCTCGTATTTGGGCTCACAGGTTAAGTTCATGCCCAGCTTTCTGAATATCTTTTCATCAACGGAAGAAAGAAGCACCGTCGAATGAACTTCACAGTTCTTGAGTTTGTGAAGCTGATCCAGAGCAAGACGGGCCTTGGGATTCGATCCCGCACTGACGCTTAAAGCGATAAGTATCTCGTCCGTATGAAGACGGGGGTTTTTGCTTCCAAGGTATTCGGTCTTTATTGTCTGAATAGGTTCAAGTGCTTCTTTGGCCACAAGGTGTTCTTCGTGGTCGATACCGGCGAGGGTCTTAAGAGAATTGATAAGTGCCGCCGCGCTGGGTCCCATAAGGTCTGTGGTCTTACCCGAAATGATGGTTTTATCGGGAAGCTCGATGGCAACACCGGGATGTCCGGTATCTTCTTCACGCTTAAGCGCTTCTTTGATGACGGGACGATCGTCGGAGGTAAGTTCCATCTGCTTCATCAAAAGTTCAAGTTTATATACGGCTTCTTTGGTACCGGTTCCCTTTTTGAGGTCACACATACCCGCATAGTAACGGCGGATGATCTCCTGTTTGGAGGCCTCGCGACATACATCGTCGTCGATTATGCAGTTACCTGCCATGTTGACGCCCATGTCGGTGGGAGATTTGTAAGGACTTTCTCCGAGAATGTGGGTAAAGATGGCATTTAATACAGGGAATATTTCGATATCTCTGTTGTAGTTTACGGTTGATACCCCGTATGCTTCCAAATGGTAGGGGTCGATAAGGTTAACATCGTCAAGATCAGCGGTGGCCGCTTCGTATGCAACGTTTACGGGGTGGCTTAAGGGAAGGTTCCAGATCGGGAAGGTCTCGAACTTAGCGTATCCGGCCTTGATGCCTCGCTTGCTGTCGTGATAAAGCTGTGAAAGACAGGTAGCCATCTTTCCGCTTCCGGGTCCGGGAGCAGTTATGACAACCAGGGGCCTGGACGTTTCGATATAGTCGTTCTTACCATAACCGTCGTCGCTTACGATAAGAGAGATGTTTCTGGGATAACCTTCGATGGGATAGTGAAGATAGGATTTAATATTGAGAGCCGAAAGCTTTGCCCTGAAGGCATCGGCTGCGGGCTGTCCGGCATATTTGGTGATGACAACACTTCCCACATAAAGGCCTACGCTGGTGAAGCTGTCGATAAGTCTTAAAACTTCGAGATCGTATGTGATACCCAGATCTCCACGTTTCTTGTTGGTCTCTATGGCATCGGCTCCGATGGCGATGATGATCTCTGCCTTGTCTTTCATCTTAAGGAGCATTTTTAACTTTGAGTCGGGCTCAAATCCGGGAAGAACTCTCGAAGCGTGATAGTCGTCGAAAAGCTTTCCTCCGAACTCAAGATAAAGTTTGTCACCGAAACTTTGAATGCGGTCGAGAATCCTCTCAGACTGCATGTGAAGATACTTTTGATTGTCAAATCCGATTTTCATATAAATAACCTCTGTAACCGATCTCGTAAAACGATTTCGTAATAGTACTTAATTACTACTGATTATGACTTAAAACAGAGTCGTTTTCAACCTTTAAACACAATTCTTTTAGAGTTTTTTCACATTTGAGATATTGCTTTAATAACGCCCTGTTTATATAATAAATTAGTAATTTGTCCCCTGTTTTTCACAGGGCTTTTAAAGGGAAAATCCATTATGAACGAAAACAATTCAAACAATTCGAATAACAACCAAAACCGAAACGGGAAAAACAACGGTCCGCGTCTTGCTCCGATGCTGGTTGCGGTGCTTGTCGTACTTCTCATAATCAGCTATTTCACAAAGGCGCTCACCAACGCCACCACAAAGGAAATATCTTACAACGAATTTATTGAGATGCTTGATAACGGTGAAGTCGAGTCGGTTAAGTTAAGCTCCGACAAGATATCCATAACTCCGATATCCGTCGATGACGACAACCCTTACACCGCTCAGGTTAAGATAACTTACGTAACGGGATACGTTGAGAACAACGACCAGCTGGCCAATCGACTGATCAACGCCAACATCGAGTTTTCTTCCGACATTCCCGACAATTCAAGCTGGCTTATTTCGATCATACTTACCTACATCCTTCCTCTTGCGCTGTTCTTCCTACTTATCAGCTTCTTAAGCCGTAAGATGGGCGGTTCCGCCGGAATGATGGGTGTCGGCAAGTCCAATGCCAAGATATATGTGCAAAAAGAAACCGGTGTCACCTTCAAAGACGTTGCGGGTGAAGATGAAGCTAAAGAGTCCCTCGTCGAAGTCGTTGACTTCCTTCACAATCCCGGAAGATACGTCAAGATCGGTGCCAAGCTTCCCAAGGGTGCTCTTTTGGTAGGCCCTCCCGGAACGGGTAAAACCCTTCTTGCAAAAGCGGTTGCCGGTGAAGCTCACGTTCCTTTCTTCTCACTTACCGGTTCAGATTTCGTGGAAATGTTCGTCGGTGTGGGCGCATCCCGTGTGCGTGACCTTTTCAAAGAGGCCAGCAAGAACGCTCCCTGTATCGTGTTCATCGATGAGATCGATGCCATCGGTCGAAGCCGTGATTCCAAGTACGGCGGCGGTAACGAAGAACGTGAGCAGACACTTAACCAGCTCCTTTCGGAAATGGACGGTTTCGACAGTTCCAAAGGTGTACTTATCCTCGCTGCCACCAACAGACCCGAGATTCTTGATAAGGCACTCCTTCGTCCCGGTCGTTTCGACAGACGTATCATAGTTGACAGACCCGATCTTAAGGGCCGTGTGGAGATACTTAAAGTTCACGCAAAAGATGTCTTAATGGACGATTCCGTAGATCTTGACGCTATCGCACTGGCAACCAGCGGTGCCGTAGGTTCCGATCTTGCAAATATGATCAACGAAGCAGCCATAAACGCCGTAAAAGAGCATCGTGAGTATGTTACTCAAAAAGACCTCTTTGAAGCCGTTGAGCAGGTACTTATGGGCAAAGAAAAGAAAGACCGCGTCATGAGCAAAGAAGAAAGACGCATCGTTTCTTACCACGAGACCGGACATGCTCTGGTAGCCGCTTTGCAAAAGAACACAGAGCCCGTGCAGAAGATCACCATCGTTCCCCGTACCATGGGTGCTCTCGGATACGTAATGCAGGTTCCGGAGGAAGAAAAATACTTGAATTCCGAGAAGGAAATGCGTGAGAACATCATCGTGTTCATGGCAGGTCGTGCGGCAGAGAAGCTCAAATTCGATTCTGTCACCACAGGTGCTTCAAACGATATAGAAAAAGCTACAAACATAGCCAGAAGAATGATCACCATGTACGGTATGAGCGACGAGTTCGGCCCCGTTGCCCTTGAGTCGGTGGAGAGCCAGTATCTTGAAGGAAGAACGGTTCTTAACTGCAGCGAAGAGACTGCGGCAAAGATCGACGAAGCCGTAATGAAAGTATTAAAGAAGGCTTACGAGGATGCTCTTTCATTGCTTTCCGAAAATCTGGAAGTCATGGATAAGCTCGCGGCACACCTTATAGAAAAAGAAACCATCACCGGTAAAGAGTTCATGGAGATATTCAGACGCGAAAAAGGTCTTCCCGATCCCGAGGAAGAAAAGAAGGAAGAAGAAACCTCGGAGTCTTCCGACAGCGAATCGACGGAAAGCACCGAAACCGCTCCGACAGGTGAAGCAACAGACGGCGAAAATGTTTAATATAAGCGAAGAATTGGATAAACTCCCGAAAAAACCGGGAGTTTATCTCATGCATGACAAAGACGACAACGTTATTTACGTAGGCAAGGCAAAAAACCTTTACAATCGTGTAAGGTCGTATTTTCGTGTCATGAATAACCGTACCCTTAAGATCGAGAGGATGATATCCCTTATCGATCATTTCGAATACATCGTGGTTGATTCCGAACTCGAGGCCTTCGTCCTTGAGAACAACCTCATCAAAGAATACAGTCCCAAATACAACACACTTCTTAAAGATTCAAAGACTTACCCATATCTTAAGATAAGCACAGACGAAGAATATCCCCGCATAAGTTCAGTACGAAGGATAGGCCGCGACAAAGCAAGATATTTCGGCCCTTACGCCAGCGGTCAGGCTGTTAAGGAGATCATCGATTTCTTAAATGCCACCTTTAAACTCCGAACATGTAACAGAGCGGTTTCTTTTGGCACCAAGGCAGACCGACCGTGCCTTGAGTATCATCTTAACCGCTGTGTGGGTCCCTGTCTTGGTACCGTTTCCGTCGAAGAATACAGAAAAAACGTGGAGAGCGCCATCGATTTCGTGAACGGGAACGATAAATCTCTCATCCGTGAGCTCAAGGAAAAGATGCAAAAAGCCTCCGACGAAATGGATTTCGAAGAAGCCATCCGCTTAAGAGAACTTCTCGAATGCGCAGCAAGAATTTCCGAAAGACAGAAGATAAGCGATAACTTAAGCTTTGACGACAAAGATATAATCGCCGAGGCTCACGATGAGAGCGACGCAGTTATACAGGTTTTCTTTGTACGGGAAGGCAAGATGATCGGAAGAGAGCATCATCATATCGACGATATCGAAGGCATGGAATCTTCGGAGATTGTGGCGGAATTTGTTAAACGTTACTATTCGGGTACGCCTTATATCCCTTCGCAGATAATGCTTTCCTGCGATATCGAAGAGCGGGAGATCACGGCAAAGTGGCTATCCGGCTTAAGAAAGGGTGCCTGCAAGATAATCGTTCCCAAGATCGGTGACAAGGAAAAACTTGTGGAATTGGCGCAAAAGAACGCAAACCTTGTGTTAAAGCAGGACAAAGAACGCATCATAAACGAAGAAAAGAAATCGAAGGGTGCCCTTAAAGAGATTGCGGATCTTCTGGGATTTGAAGATCTTAACAGACTTGAGGCCTTTGATATATCAAACACCAACGGATTCCAGAACGTGGGCTCCATGGTGGTGTTCGAAGGCGGAAAGCCTGTGAAGGGTGCGTATCGAAAGTTTAAGATAAAGTCGGTGGAGGGTCCCGACGATTATTCGTGTATGTATGAAGTGCTCTCAAGACGTTTTATACACGGTTTTGAAGAAAGAAAGACCCTGGTTCAAAAAGATTTAGACGAAGAGTATTCGAGTTTCGCCCGATTTCCCGACCTTATACTTATGGACGGCGGAAAAGGGCAGGTGAACGTGGCACTTAAAGTGCTCGACGAACTGAAACTAAACATTCCCGTGTGCGGTATGGTAAAAGACGACAATCACCGCACGAGAGGTCTTTACGTGGACGGAAAAGAGATACCCATCGAAAAGAGAAGCGAGGGGTTTAAACTTATAACCCGCATTCAGGACGAGGCCCACAGATTTGCAATAGAGTTTCATAAGAGCCTTCGCGAGAAAGATCAGGTTCATTCGATCTTTGACGACATACCCGGCATCGGCGATAAAAGAAGGCGAATGTTGATGCGTTCTTTTGACAGCATTGACGAAGTCAAAAACGCGACCGCGGAAGAGATCGCATTAAGGACCGATTTCCCGATAAACGTGGCGACAAGTGTTTACGAGTTCTTTCATAAAAATGATGAATAACATCGCCTACTGTGTTACACTGAAAGGTAACAGGTGTACAGCAAAAACATACATTAAGGAGATTACAAATGGCATCGGTTAAACTTGAACAGATAGTCGAAAAGATGAAACTTCAGAATCTGACTCCGGAGATCGACATTACGGACATAAAGATCACGCAGCCCGATATCAACCGTCCCGCGCTTCAGATCGCAGGATATTTCGAGCACTTTGACGCAACCAGACTTCAGATCATCGGATTCGTTGAATATACCTACATGGAAAGCCTTACGGTGAAAAAGAAAAAGGAAGTTTATGAGAAGCTTCTTTCCTGCGATATACCCGCAGTTGTTTTCTGCCGTGAGCTCGTTCCCGACGAGATCTTTAAGCAGACCGCCATCGCACACGGCGTTCCTCTTCTTATGACGGCAAAGTCCACATCGGATTTCATGGCCGAGATCATCAGATGGTTAAACGTAAAGCTGGCTCCCTGCATCACGGTACACGGCGTACTCGTCGATGTTTACGGCGAAGGTGTTCTTATCACCGGTGAGTCCGGTATCGGTAAATCCGAGGCCGCACTTGAACTTATTAAGCGTGGTCACCGTCTTGTTACCGACGATGTCGTTGAGATCAGAAAGGTTTCCGACGATACGCTCATCGGTTCCGCTCCCGATGTGACGAAGCACTTTATCGAGCTTCGCGGTATCGGTATCGTGGACGTTAAGACACTGTTCGGTGTATCCAGCGTAAAAGACACACAGTCCATCGACCTTGTAATAAAGCTTGAAGAGTGGAACAAAGACAAAGAATACGATCGTCTCGGTCTTGAAGAAGAGTATACCGAGTACCTCGGAAATAAAGTCGTATGTCACAACATTCCCATACGTCCCGGACGTAACCTCGCAATCATATGCGAATCCGCTGCGGTTAACTACCGTCAGAAGAAGATGGGTTACAATGCGGTTCAGGAATTGTACAAGAGACTTCAGCAGTCATTTGCTGCAAAACGAGACGATGAATAGGAGCAATTGATATGAAATATTTATTCGGTGTTGATATAGGCGGAACAACCGTTAAAATGGGACTTCTTTCCGATGCCGGAGAGTGCATTGAAAAATGGGAGATACCTACAGACAAAACCAATAACGGAGCAAACATCCTTCCGGATGTTGCGGCTTCTATAGTAAGTAAATTATCAGAAAAGAAAATAGATAAAAGCGATGTTATCGGTGTTGGCGCCGGTGTTCCCGGACCCGTCGATTCAAAGGGTATCGTACACAATGCGGTCAACCTCGGCTGGGGAACGTTCAATGCGGCCGAAGAGTTGTCGCGCCTTACCGGACTTAATGCCATGGTGGGCAACGACGCCAATGTAGCTGCTTTAGGCGAAATGTGGAAGGGCGGAGCAAAGGGCTACTCCGACGTAGTCATGGTAACGCTCGGTACGGGTGTCGGCGGCGGTATAATCATCGACGGCAAGATAGTTAACGGTTCGGTGGGTGCCGGCGGCGAGATAGGCCACATTCATATGAACGACAACGAAGAGAAAGCATGTGGTTGCGGCGGTCACGGATGTCTTGAGCAGTATGCGTCCGCTACCGGCATAGCAAGAACTGCAGGTGAGATGTTTGCACAATATAAAGGAAGCACCGTTCTCACAAAAGACGATCTTTCCGCAAAGGCCGTTTTTGACGGAGTCAAAGCCGGCGATGAGCTTTGCATCGATATCGCAAAACGCTTCGGTGACATGCTCGGCAAAGGTCTTGCCGTTATCGCTGCGGTGGTCAATCCCGAAGTGTTCGTTTTGGGCGGCGGTGTTTCAAAAGCGGGAGAAGTACTTATCGGTTACGTTGAGCCTTCTTTTAAGAAATACGCATTTCCGGGCACAAGAAACGCTAAGATCGTTCTTGCCACACTCGGAAACGATGCGGGAATGTACGGAGCCGCCAAACTCGTATAAGAGTTTGAGGGGTAAAATAATCACGAAAGGCTCTATGTAAATGAGTGAGATCATGATAAGCAACCTGGCTAAATATGTCGACCGGGAGCGCATATCAGAAAATGTATTGTTAAAAGATTACACCACGTTCAAGGTCGGAGGACCGGCCAAGATCATGATAAAGGTGAACACCGTAAAAGAGCTTTGCGATATCATCGCATATCTTAATAAGTGCCAGGCATCTTACATGATCATCGGAAACGGAAGCAATCTTTTGGTTTCCGACGAAGGCTACGACGGGATCGTTGTCAAACTTGAAGGCGATTTTATGAAAGTGGAGGCCAAAGAAAACGTGATAAGTGCCGGTGCGGGAGCGCTTCTTGTAAACGTATGCAAAGAGGCTTTAAACAATTCCCTTACCGGTCTTGAGTTTGCTTACGGCATTCCCGGAACCGTCGGCGGTGCCATAGTTATGAACGCGGGGGCTTTCGACGGCGAGATGTCCATGGTGGTAACGGGCGTGGAAGCCGTCACCAAAGAAGGTGAGCCGATATACGTTTCGCCTCATTCGCTTCGTTTCGGTTACAGAAGAAGTGAAGTAAGAAAGACCGGACTTACGGTTACCAAAGTTGAGTTCACGCTTAAGAAGGGTGATCGCGACGAGATAGAAAACAGGATGAACGAACTCAAGAACCGCCGCGTGGAAAAGCAGCCTCTTGAGTATCCGAGTGCGGGAAGCACTTTCAAAAGACCGGAAGGTTATTTTGCGGGCAAGCTGATCTCCGAAGCCGGGCTTTCCGGTGAAAGGATAGGAGGAGCCTGCGTTTCACCGAAACACAACGGCTTTATCATAAACGATGCGGGAGCCACCGCAAAAGACGTTAACGATCTTATCGAACTTGTAAAGAAACGTGTTTACGACAATTCAAACGTAAAACTTGAACCTGAAGTAATAAAAGTCGGTAAGTTTTAAAACAATGTAAAGGAAGTAACAAAAAGCATGCGACTTGTCATTGTGACCGGAATGAGCGGAAGCGGTAAAATAACCGCTATAAACATACTTGAGGATGCGGGGTATTTCTGCGTAGACAATCTTCCCGTAAAACTTTTTGATATGTTCGGCGAACTCATAAGCGGACGTGACACCGAGATCACCAAAGTGGCACTCGGTATCGATGTGCGTGCAAACCAGCCCTTCACCGAGGTTGAGCAGGCGATCGAGAGACTTAAAGCCGCCGATATCCCGGTGAGCATTCTTTTTATGGAAGCTTCCGATGAGACTCTTTTAAACCGTTACAAAGAATCGAGACGTCTCCACCCTCTTGCACCCGACGGACGTGTGGAAGAAGGTATCGCAAGAGAGCGTGAGATATTAAAGAACATAAAGGCATCGGCCGATTACGTGATCGATACGTCACATCTTCTTACAAGAGAGCTTAAGACAAAACTTGTTGATATATTTGTTGAAGACAAGCACTTCAGCAATCTTATGGTGAACATCGTATCCTTTGGTTTCAAACACGGCATACCGCGCGACGCGGATCTGGTGTTTGACGTGAGATTCCTGCCGAACCCTTTCTACATAGAAGAACTTAAAACGATGACCGGCCTTGATAAGAGCGTACGCGATTATGTAATGGGATTTCCCGAGGCCGGGCAGTTTCTCGATAAACTCGAAGACATGCTGATGTTCCTTATTCCTAATTACATAAAGGAAGGCAAATATCAGCTCGTGATCGCCATCGGCTGTACCGGCGGACATCACAGATCGGTAACTTTGGCCGAAGAACTCTACAATCGCATCAAAGACAAAGGTGATTTCGGTATAAAACTCACTCACAGAGATGTCTCGGGAGTAGATAAGCCGCAGTAAAAGTCGGAGGCAGGTAATGTCATTTTCATCCAATGTGAAGGAAGAACTCATAAAGTCCATTCCGCACGACAGACATTGTCGTCTGTGTGAACTGACGGCTATTCTTGCTTTCGCCGGTAAACGAAGCGGAAGCTCGATATTCGTATATCAATCCAGCGAAACAAAAGGCGCGATAAGAAAATGCTTTACTTTGCTTAACAAAACATTTAATATAAATACTGATGTTTTGGGTGAAGGTATTGACAACGGTCGCACATTCATTGAATTTGGGCGAAAAACTCCGGGTATGAGTGCCGTTTTGGATGCTATCGCAAATGAGGCTCCGGGGTATCTTCTTTCAAACGACTGTTGTAAACGTGCTTATTTAAGGGGCACCTTCATTTCTGTAGGATTTGTGGGAGACCCGGGCAAGTCTTATCATCTTGAATTCGTATGTCTGGATGAGGACTCGGCAGTAATGTTAAAAGAGCTTTTATACGATTTCGATATAGAAGCCAAGAGCACGAAACGCAGAAAGTATTATGTGGTATATATTAAGGATGCGGATACCATCCAGGATGTGTTGAATGTATTGGATGCTCACAACTCTTTAATGGAGTTCGTGAACGCGCGTATACTTAAGGACGTCAGGAACGATCTTAACAGGCGTAACAACTGCGATATCGGAAACATATCGCGTGCGGTAAATGCGGGCAGCAAACAGATCGATGACATAAGGCTCATCGAAGAAAAAGTCGGACTCGACGCACTCCCCGCTCAGTTACAAGAGATCGCAAAGTTAAGACTTGATAATCCTGAAAGCTCTCTCACGGAATTGGGAGAACTGCTCGATCCTAAAGTAGGTAAATCGGGGGTCAATCACAGGTTACGTAAAATCGGAGAATTTGCTGAAAGTTTAAGACAGCAATGAGGGAGACAAAATGACAAAGAAGGATATAACCATTCAGTTAACCGGCGACCTTGACGCACGTCCCGTGGCGATGCTTGTACAGATCGCAAGCCAGTTTGACAGCACAGTATATATAGAGACCGGAGACAAGCGCGTAAACGCAAAGTCCATCATGGGAATGATGAGTCTCGGAATGTCCGCAGGCGAGCAGCTTACTGTAGTTACCGACGGAAGCGACGAAAACAACGCGCTGGATGCCATCGACAAATATTTAACCGCACAGGCATAAAGAAAAAGTACCGCACGGCCATAACCGTGCGGTTTATTTTTTTTGCGAGCAGATTGCCGCAGCAGCTGTAGATGCAATTATACGGAAAGATACATGGCAGAAATGTTGCTGTTCGGTATATTCTTATCAGATTTCATGGGCTACTAAGTGAAAAAATTCGCAAATAAGTACTGGACACCAAGTTTCTTAAATGATAGAGTATGAAAGGAGGGGGGGGCATTTGGTTTGCGTAGGTATTGTATATTCACGATATTTGCGCATTGGAGGGTATTGTCATGCATATGTTTTCGGACGACAAGCTTGCAGACCGTGCATTTGCTATCGGTCTTAAAGTTGCAGTTGTTTTTGTCCTGTTTTTCTTGTCGGGCTTCATTATTTCTAAATTGCCCAATCTGAGTTTTTTCCAATCATTTGAATCAAGAACATTTCAAGCCTTGCTGATCGTTCTGCCTACATTCC
>JAGCTJ010000050.1 GCA_017963665.1 Lachnospiraceae bacterium
GCGAGCGTTCTTTCGGCCAAATTTCATGTGCTTAAGACAAGCGGAAATTACAATAACGAGATCGGACTTCCGCTTACGGTGCTTTCTATTGAGGAAGATCACGAGATCGCTGTGCTTGAGATGGGAATCGAGGATTTCGGTGAGATGAGGCTTCTTGCGGGGATCGCCAAGCCTGATATATGCGTTCTCACAAATATCGGACAGAGCCACTTGGAGAAGCTTGGAACTCGTGACGGCATACTTCGTGCCAAGACCGAGATGTTTGAATTTAGAGATCCCAACGGACCGATCTTCTTAAACGGAGATGACGACAAGCTTTCAACCGTAAAGGATGTTAACGGCACGAAGCCCATGTTCTTCGGATTTGACGCTTCGTTTTATTCGCATCCCGTAAAAATGGATTTCAAAGGGCTTGCAGGCACCGATGTAACCATCGATGTAAACGGCAAGATAATAGACGCTCACATATCGATGATAGGAAAGCACAATGTGGCCAATGCCTGCGTGGCTTCCGCTGTCGGAGATTATCTTGGAATGACTGCCGACGAGATTAAGAGAGGACTTGAAGCAGCCTCCACCATCGCGGGAAGGTCCAACCTTATCGCACTTAAGGACGGTTTCCTGATCGACGACTGCTACAATGCGGCACCCACTTCTATGCGCGCTGCGATCGATACACTTTGCCTGGCTTCCGGCCGCAAGGTTGCAATCTTGGGTGACATGTTCGAACTCGGAAGCGATGAAAAGAAGATGCACTACGAGATCGGCGAGTATGCTGCTGAGAGATCGATCGATAAACTTGTCTTAATAGGAAAACTTGCAAAGAACTATTACGACGGGGCCAAGTCTAAGGGCGGATGCAAAGAAATACTCTATTTTGCTACACTTGACGAGGCTCTTGATAATGTTGCGACATTAATGTCGCATGGTGATACGGTGCTTTTGAAGGCTTCAAACGGGATGAAATTTTCTTCACTCCGAGAGGAATTGTTGAAAGAGTTCGGTTGATGCCTGCGGATTTGCTTATGGTAGTGTCAATTGCTTTTGAAAACGTTTTTGGCACTACGAAAAGCATCTCCCAAGGACTGAGAAGTGGTCAAACGTAGTACCAAATGTCCCGGAAAGCGTTTTTGACACTACGAAAGTGAATTTGGAGAGTTGAAAAACAAGAAAAATGTAGCCAAAACGTAGTGCTAAATTTTTGGGAAAGCGTTTTTGGACACTATGGAGTCAAATTTGAAGACCTAAAAAGCATGAAAAAAGTAGTGTCAAACAAGTTAATTTTGCTTATTGACACTACTTTCTTATTTTTTGGTCATAGATTTTATTTCTTGATCTTTTTCTTGATCACGTTGAACGTTTCTTCGCTTATTACATGCTCAATCCTGCAGGCGTCCTCTGCGGCTGTTTTCGGTGAGACGCCGATGGAAATGAGAAGATCGGATAAAACGGTGTGGCGTTCGTAGATCGTTTCGGCGATCTTCTTTCCTTTGGGGGTAAGGGTTATAAGTCCGCCTGCATCAACAAGGATGTATCCGTCTTCTTTAAGCTTTTTAACGGCCCTGCTGACGGAGGGCTTTGAAAAATTCATTTCTGAGGCTATATCTATAGATCTTACGTTTCCGTTTTTTTCTGAGAGCGTAAGTATCGTTTCAAGATACATTTCGCCCGATTCCTGCATAGTCATAAAAGTTCCTCTTTGTGCGAAATTATGGTTTCTATATAAAAGTTTAAACGATAAAAATTTTTTTTCAACTCTTATTTTCTCTATTAATTTTTCACACAAATTGCCGATAAATAATTTAGTGAAATATTATTTTATACCCCTTTGATTTAGTATCCATTTCGGTTATAATCTTATTTGATGTGTAAACATCCCAAAAGAAAATAATCGCTCCGGAAAGGGATTAAGATAATATGCAATACACAGATATAGGAATCGATCTTGGAACAGCCAGCGTGCTGGTTTATATAAGAGGCAAGGGTGTCGTTTTGAAAGAGCCCTCTGTTGTGGCTTTCGACAGAGATACCCAGAAAATAATGGCGATTGGCGAGGATGCCAGATTAATGCTTGGTAGGACACCGGGAAACATTACGGCGGTTAGGCCGTTGAGACACGGTGTTATTTCTGACTATACGGTTACGGAAAAGATGATGAAATATTTCATCCAGAAGGCCATCGGCCATCGTACTTACCGTAAGCCCAGGATCGCAGTTTGCGTTCCTTCGCAGGTAACCGAAGTTGAGAAGAAGGCTGTTGAAGACGCAACTTACCAGGCAGGTGCAAGAGAGGTTATCATCATCGAAGAGCCCCTTGCAGCAGCTATCGGCGCAGGTATCGATATCTCGAAGCCCTGCGGACACATGATCGTCGACATCGGCGGCGGCACTACCGACGTAGCAGTTATTTCCTGCGGTTCACCCGTAGCAAGTACCTCGATCAAAGTAGCGGGGGATGACTTTGACCTTGCCATCCAGCGTTACATGAAGATCAAGCATAATCTCCTTATCGGTGACAGAACCGCTGAGGATATTAAGATAAAGATAGGAACGGCATTCAAGAGACCCGAAGTTGAGTACATGGACGTTAAAGGACGTAACCTTATAAACGGCCACCCCGACACCATTAAGGTTTCTTCGGATGAGACCCTCGACGCACTTGAGGATCCCTGCAACAACATACTCGATGCCATCCAGAAAGTTTTGGAGCAGACTCCTCCCGAACTTTCGGCAGATATCGCAGACCGCGGTATCGTGCTCACCGGCGGCGGAAGTCTTCTTAACGGTCTTGAAGACCTCATCTCCGACAAGATGGGTATCAATACCGTAACGGCAGAAGACCCCATGACCGCGGTTGCCATCGGTACGGGTAAGTGTGTTGAGTTCCATGCATCGTTCAGACCTGAATTTTAATCGGAATAATACACTAAGTTAAAGGAGCTTTGCCAGATGGTTAAAGGTTTATACACAGCTTATACGGGAATGATAAATGAGCAGCATCGTATGGATACGCTGACCAATAACCTGGCAAACTCCACCACTATCGGTTATAAAAAAGAAGGCGCAACGAGTCAGTCTTTTGACTCGGTGTTTGCCTATAAACTCAAAGACATCTCGGATTCTCCCAACATACCAAGAAGGATCGGTATCAACACTCCCGGCGTTAAGATCGGTGAGAATTACACAGACTATTCCCAAGGTTCATTCAAGATAACAGACAATCCTACAGACCTCGCTTTATCGGGCGACGGTTTCTTCAACGTTGAATTTACGTCAAAATCCGGTGAAACATCCACTAAATATACAAGAGCAGGTTCTTTCTCCCTTACCACGGAAGGATATCTGGTAACGAAGAACGGCGACTACGTGATCGGTTCGAAAGGTCACATCAAGCTCGATCCCACACAGGGAGTCAAGTTCGATTCCATGGGCAACATCTATCAGAACGACGCAAAAGTGGATCAGTTAAAGATCACCGATTTTGAAGATTACGACTATCTTAAAAAGTACGGAGAAAATCTCCTTGAGCCTGTAGAAGGAGCTACTTTCAAGGATGCAACGGCAAAAGTCTATTCCGGATACGTTGAAATGAGTAACGTCAACATCGTAACGGAAATGGTTGATCTTATCGCGATCACCCGTCAGTACGAAGCTAACCAGAAGGTTATCAAGACTATTGATACGACTCTTGAAAAAGCAGCAAATCAGAACGGCAGATTAACCTAAGGAGGTAACTTATGGTAAGAAGTTTATGGACAGCGGCAACAGGTATGCGCGCCGAGCAGACAAATGTCGACACTATCGCACATAACCTGGCAAACGTAAATACGACAGGATACAAGACGGAAGTCAACGAGTTCAAATCGTTGCTTTATCAAACAATACAGACAAAGACCACATCCGCAAACGGCGAGAACAAACCCGTGGGAGCTCAGGTGGGTCTCGGTGTCAGAAATGCAGCGATCACATCAATCTTTACAGACGGTGCGCTTCTTGCTTCCGAGTCCGATTCCGCATTCGCCCTTTCCGGAAGAGGCTTCTTTGCGGTACAGGGTGAAGACAAGAACACTTACTATACAAGAAACGGTAACTTCAACTGGGCACTCAACAAAGACGGCGGCATCATGCTCACATCAAGCGACGGCCTTCCGGTGCTCGATACCAACGGAAAAGCCATCTCCTTCTCAAAAGATTATGTGGCCAGCAGGATCACCGTAACGGGTGACGGACAGTTCTGCTATCCCGATGAGAAGAACAATCCTCAGCCCCTTGGCATCACCTTCGGAATATTCCAGTTCAACAACCCCGCAGGTCTTGAAAAGAACGATTCCGGACTTTTCTCCCAGACTGCAGCCAGCGGTGCAGCCATGAATGAAGCTACCACTGCAAGACTTGAGAAGACCAAAGTTTCTCAGGGCTATTTGGAAGGCTCAAACGTTCAGGTAGTAGATGAGATGGTAAACCTCATCACCGCCCAGAGAGCATACGAACTTAACGCCAAAGCAATAACCGCATCCGATGAGATGTTGCAACAGGCTAACAATCTTCGATAATCCTTCGGATTATCGAAGATTGTTTGAAAGGAATTCGATATGAACATGGACTTAACTTCAATTCAAAGTGCATATAACGACTTTATCGCGCAGAACGCGAGCAATCTTAAGGCAGACAATATAGCCAAGAACCGCGATTACAAAGCAGCCACCGACGATGAGTTGATGGACGCCTGCAAAAAGTTCGAAGCATATTTTCTTGAGCAGTGCTTTAAGGAGATGTGGAAGTCTACGGGAGCTACGGAAAGCGACAGCGCCGCAAACAACATGCTTAAAGAGTATTACGAAGAAAACCTCATAAGCGAGCTCGCAACGCAGTCTTCGGAGCACCAAAGCCTCGGACTTGCGCAGATGCTCTACGAACAGATGAAACGCAACTATGACATCTAATTGAGTAGCCGCCTGAGGGCGGCTACGATTATCTATAAACGGGGATATACATGGACGTTCTTAAGGGTTATGTAAGCGAAATCACATATTCAGCCCCCAACACCGCATTTAAGGTTTTGAAATTTCAGACGGACGACAGCGAGGAGATCGTTGTCGGCAGTCTTTTTTCCGTGTCCGAAGGCGAGATGCTTGAGATAAACGGCGAATGGACGGTCCATCCCATATACGGCAAGCAGTTTAAAGCCCTTTCTTTTACTTCCATAGAACCCGGCGACGAGGAAGCGATGATAAGATATCTCGGTTCCGGTCTTATAAAGGGTGTGGGTCCCACACTTGCAAAAAGAATAGTCAAGGAATTCGGCAAAGATACGTTCAAAGTCATAGAAGAACAGCCCGAAAGACTTGAGAGGATAAAAGGCATCACGATGCGAAAAGCCCAGGAGATAGGTGTCATGCTCCACGAAAAGAGGGGCTATCGCGATGCACTCATGTTTTTGCAGAAGTTCGGCATCGGCAACAACCTTGCTCTTAAGATCTACTCGGTATATCAGGACAAAGTCTATCGCATTTTTGAGGAGAACCCCTACAGGATTGCCGAGGATATCACGGGCGTAGGTTTTAAGACCGCGGACGATATCGCCAAGAAAGCAGGGGTAAAACCCGACAGCGATTATCGTATAAGAAGCGGCATTTTGTATACCCTTCTTTTGGCCACTAATCAGGGTAATATGTATCTTTTGAGACGCGATCTCGTGGACAAGACCTCCGAAATTATAGGTGTGGCGAAAGAAAACATCGAACCTCATATCGATAACCTTGCACTGGATCGAAAGATCGTCCTTAAAAAGCTTGACGATGAAAAGGACCCTGCGGTATACGCAAGGAGCAACTTCGAAGTCGAAAAGTCCGTTGCCGCGAGATTACGGACTATTTGCGATCAGTTCTACGACGACGAAGACGATATCGAATACGCAAAGCGTTCCATTGACAGGATATCAAAAGAAAACGATATCGAGCTGGAGGCACTTCAAAAAGAAGCCGTACTTTCGACTCTTACAAACGGTGTTTCCATAATCACCGGCGGTCCCGGTACAGGAAAGACCACCACCATAAATACACTCATTAAGTTCTTTGAAGAAAGAAGACTGGACATAGAACTTGCAGCTCCCACCGGACGCGCGGCAAAAAGAATGACCGAGGCTACGGGATACGAAGCAAGAACGCTCCATCGAATGCTGGAACTTAACGGTTCTTTCGAAGACGACGTAAACGCGGCGAGATTTGCAAGAAACGAACAAAATCCCATCGATGCCGATGTAGTCATAGTCGATGAGATGTCGATGGTGGATATTTTTCTTTTTAACTCACTGCTTAAAGCAATTGCGCCGGGCTCCAGACTCATACTTTGCGGTGATGCCGACCAGCTTCCGAGCGTAGGTCCAGGACAGGTATTGAGAGATCTTATCGAAAGCGGCTGCATTCCGGTCACAAAACTTGAAAAGATATACAGACAGGAAGGCAATTCGGATATAGTGGTGAACGCACACCGCATAAACAAAGGGGAATCCGTATCTCTTAACAATGAGAGCAAAGATTTCTTTTTCCTTAAACGCGATGATGCGGAGAGGATACTTGCCAACACCGTGGAACTCGTGACGGGAATGCTTCCGGGATACGTAAACGCCACACCTTTCGATATCCAGGTTATTACGCCCACAAGAAAAGGCACCCTGGGTGTGGAGGCCATGAACGTGTATCTTCGAGACCGCATCAATCCTCCGAGCCCTTCCAAGAAAGAGTATCTTTACAGAGAGATTCTCTTCAGAGAAGGCGACAAGGTAATGCAGATAAAGAACAACTACAAAGCCGAATGGGAAGTTGTGGGTAAGTACAACATACCCATCGATGCGGGGGTGGGTGTCTTTAACGGAGACCTTGGAAGGATAATCGAGATATCCGAGCCCTTTAACAGGATTAAAGTCGAATTCGACGACAAGAGAAGAGTGGACTATCAATTTTCCGATCTCGATGAACTCGAGCTTGCGTATGCCATCACCGTGCACAAGTCACAGGGAAGCGAGTACGAAGCGGTGGTTATGCCCATAATGGGCGGACCGACGCAGCTTCTTAACCGGAATCTGTTGTACACTGCGGTAACGAGAGCGAGACAGTGCCTGGTGCTTATGGGGAGCACCGAAGTGCTTGACGAGATGATCGCCAACAATCACGTGAACCGCAGATATTCGGGGTTAAAAGACAGAATTGTTGAGGTATTTTCAAGCTGACGGTATAGGTCGCAAATTAAAGAGCATCTATGCGAAGATGATAAACACGCTTTATCCCAAGCGCTGCGCCATATGCGACAACGCACTTCTCGGAAGCGAAAAGGGAGCGTGCGATAAATGTAAGGAAAGGATCGTATACATTAAGCAGCCCATATGCTTAAAGTGCGGCAGACCCATGACGCACGAGGGTGAGATATGCGAAGAATGCACGGTCACCAAGCATGTATTTGCGGCCGGCCGATCGGTTTTTTCTTACGACTTTATATCCGAGAGCATATACAGATTCAAATATTTAAACCGCGCCGAGTACGGTGAATATTTCGGCTATGAGATGGTGAAGGCACAGGGCGAGTTCATAGCACAGATAAAGCCCGACGCCTTCATTCCCGTGCCACTTCACAAGAAGCGGTATGTTAAGCGCGGATACAATCAGGCGGCATTACTTGCTTACGAGATGTCGCGTCTTACAGGCGTGCCTGTCATGGAAGATTTTCTCAAACGTTCAAAAGACACCGTTCCTCAGAAAAAATTCAATAAAAAGCAACGTTTTATTAATATGAAAAAGGCTTTTATTGTAGGCAAAAATGGTGTAAAATTGAATAAAGTTATTGTGGTGGACGACATATTCACCACGGGAAGTACAATTGATTCGCTTTCTTTGGAACTTAAGAAAGCAGGGGTGAAGGATATATATTTTATTACTTTAACTTCAGCCGGTACATAACGGCATAAAGGAGGGTATATATGAACGTTCGCAACTGCAGAAAATGCGGAGCTATTTTCAACTATGTCATGGGGCCCATCATGTGTCCCGCATGCCGAGATGCTCTCGAGACAAAGTTCAAGGAAGTAAAGAAGTACATTCAGGAAAATCCGGGAGTAGGCATCCAGCAGACATCGAGAGAATGCGAAGTGGAAGTATCCCAGATCCAGCAGTGGATCAGAGAAGAAAGACTTGAGTTTGCAAGCGATTCAATGGTTATGCTCAACTGTGAATCATGCGGCCAGCCCATCAGATCGGGCAGATTCTGTGAAAGCTGCAAGAACAGCCTTGCCAACGGCTTAAGACAGTCGATAGCCAAACCCGAAGCTCCGAAGGTTGAAAAGAAAGACCCTCGTGATGCGGCTAAGATGCGTTTCCTCGGATAGGGGCAAATGTTGGGGGAAATCCGATTTTTAAGGGGATTTCGATGTTAGACGAAAAACGAATTAAATTGATGACCCGTATGGCCTCCTACGAGGACAACGAAGGACGCAAAAACACCTCCGTTGCGAAACACTTCAGAAGTGATTATGTAGGCCTCGAGGTTGTAAAAGCTATCATATGTGCGACGATCGCGTATATGATAGTTTGTGGTGTCTATCTTTATTACGACTTCGAAGAACTCATGGTGAACATCTACAAGACGGACATCTGGGATCTTGCTGCGAAGATATTAAAGAACTACGTCATATTTACGGTGTCATATTGCGTTATCGTGTATATCGCTTTTTCAGTTAAATACGGTAAGGCCAAAAAGAATTTAAAGCGTTATTTCAACAACCTGAAACTTCTTGGCTCAATGTACAACGGACAACAGGAGGATAAGGAATAACCTTCATGAATTCTTTAATGAGTATAAAACTGGCGCTCAAGAAATTCGCCGGTCGCAACGAAGCATTATTAATACCGTTATTTAAGTTCCTTGTGACTTTTATAGCATTATCAAAGATCAACTCATCCATAGGATATATGGCAAGGCTTAAGAGCGCACCAATCACACTGATCATCGCGCTGGCGGCATCTTTCTTACCGCTTAACTTAACGATCGTCATACTGGGGCTTGTGGTGATTGCTCACGTCTATGCCCTTTCCATGGAATGCGCCCTGGTTGTGTTCGCACTCTTCATGGTACTGTATCTTTTGTATTTCAGATTTGCCGCAAAAGATTCCGTAGGCGGCGTGCTCACACCTTTATCTTTTGTGTTTAAGATGCCTTACGTGATGCCCGTGGCAATGGGTCTTACGGGAACACCTTCATCGATGGTATCCGTGGGCTGCGGCGTAGTCATCTACAAGGTTCTCCATTATATAGCAGGGCACAAAGAAGAGTTATCATCAGGCGGAGAAGCCGATAAGCTTGGACAGTTCAAAGTACTTATCGACGCAGTCATACTTAACAGAGAAATGATGGCACTTGCGGTATCCTTTGCCGTAACCGTGCTGGTTGTTTATATCATAAGACGCCTTCCCATCAAGTATGCTTGGTTCATGGCCATCGCAGCAGGCGAGCTGTCGCTCCTCATCGTAACCTTGATGGCAGCGACGGTACTTAACGCAGACATTTCATTTGGCGGACTTTTCATAGGAGTCATCGTTTCCACGATAGTAAACCTCATCCTTCAATACTTCTTATTCGATCTTAACTACAATCGTATCGAGAAGGTTCAGTTTGAAGACGACGAGTATTACTACTACGTAAAAGCCGTTCCGAAAAATGAATTTGTGGATGAAGAAAAAACTGAGAAAAAGAAAGTCAGAAGACAGGCTCCCCGGGCGAGAGCGCAGCAGCAGGTTGTAAGACAGCGCCCCGCAGAGAGAGAAGAGTATGTGGAAAGACGTACCGCCAACCCCGATCATGAGCAGCAGGCACTTCGTACCGCAGCTGCCATAAGAGGAGCAAACGGCGGACAGGTTCAGACCCGTCCCACACTTCAAAGACCGGGTGAAGCAAGACCCGTTCAGAGAACTCCTCAAAGACCGGGATCTGACAATTTACGATAAACTGACAAAAGAGACTATCCATGGCAAACATTATTGATTTTTTAAAATCGAATTTTGAAAAATTTAATATGCCTGACATCAGCTGGACCGACATTATCGAGATAATCGTTATTGCCTTTCTGGTTTATGAGATTATGCTGTGGATCAAGACCACAAAAGCATGGGCGTTACTTAAAGGTATCGTCGTGATCTTGCTGGTATTTCTTTTCGCCGAGATATTTGAGATGAGCACGATCCTCTGGATCGCAAACAGGCTGTTCACCATCGCCGCAACCGCTATAGTGGTGTTATTCCAGC
>JAGCTJ010000051.1 GCA_017963665.1 Lachnospiraceae bacterium
AAGCCCCAGTCGCGCTTTGCGTCAAGGTTTCCGAGGGATACCTTATCCTGCTTGCCGGCCAAGATGGCTGCTACCGCAAGAGTGATCTTTCTGGTAACGAAAGTCTCGCCGCGTCTTGGAGATTCGTGATTAAAAAGAATGCCGTTACAGCAGAACATATCGTAGGACTCTCTGTAGTTTACGGTCATCCAGTAGCTGTAAAGTTTGGCCACTCCGTAAGGAGACTTGGGATAAAAAGGAGTCTTTTCGCTTTGAGGTGCGGTTTCGGGAAGACCTCCGAAAAGCTCGGACGTCGATGCCTGATAAAACTTGCACTTGGGGTTTGATAAGCGGATGGCTTCAAGTATCTTAAGGGTTGCCACGCCCGTTGCCTCCGCGGTATATTCGGGGATCTCAAAAGATACGCCTACGTGGCTTTGTGCCGCAAGGTTGTAGACCTCGTCGGGCTTAATCTCGCCCATGATCCTTATAAGACACGACGAGTCTGTCATGTCCGCGTAGTGTAAGAAAAATGTTTTGTTGTTGGCCTCCGACTCAAGTATATGGTCGATCCTCTGTGTGTTTATTATCGAATGACGTCTTACAAGACCGTGAACCTCGTAGCCTTTTTCGAGCAAGAACTCCGCTAGGTACGATCCGTCCTGGCCGGTGATACCGGTTATAACCGCTTTTTTCATTAAATTGCCTCACATATCTTAAATAATCCGTGTACTTTCTTTGTGCCTGCTTAAACGATTGCATAGTTAGACACAATACAACTCAGTACACCTATCATAGTATAGCACTTTTTGGCTCTTCACACACCTTGTTTTTTTATTAAGGTTAATCTATACTTTTTATTATGAATAAACGATTCTGTGCCGTATTTTTTGCGGTTTTTCTCATAATTTCATCTACTGCCTGCACTAACCCCTGGGCGCCCGAAGAAGAGCCCGATCACACACCCAGTTACACCATCGGAAATTGGGACAATGTCGGGTCCACGGATGACGCTTCTTTGACCTCGCCGGAGGAAGAAAAAGAACCGCTGTTCACGGAAGAACAGTACAATCTTTTCGATCCCGCTCCCGGGACCGGATATGTAAGGAGCGATCTTACGAATGAGTGGATCTCATCGGAAGCTGCCAAGTACCGTCCCCTCGCCGTAATGGTCCCCAACAACGTAAACTCACTTCCTCACTATAATCTTTCAAAAGCGGGGGTTTTGTACGAATGTAACGTGGAATACGAGATAACGAGACTTGTTCCAATCTTCGACGACTGGACCGGCCTTGAGAGAATAGGAAATATAAGATCTGCCCGTGACTATCTTGTCATCGCCGCCATGGAATGGGATCCGTTGATCTTACACATCGGCCAGATATGGTATGCCGACGAGATCCTTGAACGTGAGGAAGTTCACAACATAAACGGTTTAACTTACGATAAGGCATATTACCGTGTATCGACCGAGCGTCGCGATTACGATCAGTCGGCATACTCGAACGGATACGCCGTAAAGAATGCGGCCACCGCACTTAAGTATCCCCTTGAGCATACTTCCGTTTACAAACCCGGACATTTTTCTTTCGCCCCCAAAGGATTACCCACAACGCTTACCGATGTTTACGGCAACTTGAGCGCAACCTACGTGAGCCTTGAAAAAGCTTATCCCATCGACCAGCCCTACTTTATCTACGACGAAGAGACCGGGCTTTATAACCGCTACGAATACGGTATCCCGCATACGGACGGTGCCACCGGCGAACAGCTTTCTTTTGCCAACATTATCATACAGAGCACCTACAGAGAGTATCGCCCCGACGGCGCATATCTTATTTACCGCATGCACGACACCACTTCCGACGGATACTTCATAACCCGCGGTCGCGCAGTACATGTCACTTGGAAAAAGGAAGGGGTCTACGGCACCACGAAGTATTACGACGATAACGGTGACGAGATCGTGTTAAACCAGGGCAAAACAATGATCTGCATAATCGAAAAAGGCGACGGAATCGTGATGCAGTAATTGCACAATAAATATATTAAAGTCTGCAAAAAAATAGTCGGCTGACGCCGACTATTTTGATCTATGTTTGTTTATCCAAACAATCTGTTCACTGCCGAGAAGATCGCTCTTACGGAAGCTCTTGTGATGTTTGAACTCTCACCTACGCCGTAGGTTACGCGGCCGGAGTCGATATCCAAGAGATGAATGTAAGCTGCAGCCTTTGAATTGGAACCTGCCTGCAAAGCGTGCTCTTCGTAATCAAGTATCTTGATGTCAAATCCAAGTTCTGCGATAAGACCTCTCTTAACCGCATCGATAGGACCGTTTCCGGATGCTTCGAATGTCTTCAAAACGCCGTGATCGGTGTAGTCCACAAATACGGTTGTATCGAACTCTTCACGCTTCTCGCCTTCAAAGTCTTCAACACGAAGTTTCTTAAAGTGATAGGGCTCTTTCTTGTCTAAGTAGGTTGCGGTAAATGCATCCATGATCTCTTCGGGAGAAACCTCACCCTGCTTTTCGGAGATCGCCTGAATGACATTTGAGAACTCCTTGTGCATTCCCTTAGGAAGCTTGTAGCCGAAGTAGGTATCCATAATGAACGCCACACCGCCCTTGCCGGACTGGGAGTTGATACGAACGATGGGCTCGTATTCGCGTCCGATGTCTGCGGGATCGATGGGAAGGTAAGGTACCTGCCAGTATTCGCTTTTTGATTCCTTCATTGCCTTTACGCCCTTGTTAATGGCATCCTGATGTGAACCGGAGAATGCGGTGAACACAAGCTTTCCTGCGTAAGGATGACGGGGATGTACGGGCATTTTAACAAGGCGCTCGTAGATCTCGATGATCTCGTTTACTCTCGATATATCAAGTTCGGGATCGATTCCCTGGGAGAACATGTTGTAAGCTACGGTAAGTATATCTACGTTACCGGTACGCTCGCCGTTACCGAAAAGAGTTCCTTCAACTCTGTCGGCGCCTGCCAAAAGTGCAAGCTCGGTAGCCGCAACACCGGTACCTCTGTCGTTGTGAGGATGAACGGAAAGTATAACGCTCTCTCTGTCTTTAAAGTGCTTGCTTTCCCATTCGATTATGTCCGCATATACGTTGGGTGTGGTCATTTCAACCGTGGAAGGAAGATTGATGATGACCTTGTTGTCTTTGGATGCGCCCCACTCTTTAAGAACGGCTTCGCAAACCTCAAGAGCATATTCAGGCTCGGTTCCGGTGAAGGATTCGGGTGAATATTCAAGAATGATCTCGCCGTCAAAGTTCTTTGCGCGTTCCTTTACCATTCTTGTTCCGTCAATGGCGATCTGCTTTATCTGTTCTTTGTTCATTTTGAAAACCACTTCACGCTGAAGAACGGATGTGGAGTTGTAGATGTGAACGATGGCTTTTTTGCAGCCTTTGATGGACTCAAATGTTCTGTCGATAAGCTCTTCACGGCACTGTGTAAGTACCTGAACGACTACGTCGTCGGGAATGAGCTTTCTTTCGATAAGCTCTCTTAAGAAGTCGTACTCGATCTGGCTTGCTGCGGGGAAGCCAACTTCGATCTCCTTAAATCCCATCTTTACCATGTACTCGAAAAGCTCGATCTTTTCGCTTACCACCATGGGATCGATAAGTGCCTGGTTGCCGTCTCTAAGGTCAACGCTGCACCAGATGGGTGCCTTTTGAATCTCTTTGTTTACCCACTCTCTTTCGGGGTAATGAATAACCGGATTTCTCCTGTAACGCTTGTAGTTTAACATTTTCTTTCTCCCTTACTTTTATGATTTAAAATGCCCGAGGGAACGGGGCACGCAAATATGCAAAAAGAAAACCCCATTCCCAATCGGGAATGGGGCGAAAATATACTTATTCGCCGAGACCGTCTTCTACTACGGTTACGAGTCTCTCAAGAGCTTCCTCTTCATCCTCGCCTTCGCAAACGAATTCAATCTCATCACCACACTTAACGGTAGCACCCAAAACGCTTAGCACGCTTTTGGCATTTGCCGTGTTCTCCCGATATGTGAATGTAATAAGTGATTTGAATTGCATGGCTTCCTTGCATAGGACGCCGGCGGGTCTTAGTTCGAGACCTGTAGGGTTCTTAATAGTAACTTTTTGACTAACCATTGAGTAAACCTCCATACCCGAAGTACTCTCTTCAGGTAATATTATGATACCATCATTGTACCATTCATACAAGTTAAAAAATCATAAAGATTTTATTGCTCTACCAAAGTAAATCGTCTTTTATATGACAGAGAATTACCATATCAGACAATTATTTAAGAAGTCTTACCGATACCTCAACAGGTTCTTTCATCCATACGCCATCCGGAAGGTCAAGGACGAGAGGCAGTTTGTAAATGCCGGGTTTAAATCCGGAGATATCGTGCATGAGTGCGTAGTCGCTGAAGTCTACCATGAAATCGAGCTGTGAAAGCTGTACGTTTTCAAGGTTCTGCGAAAGACCCATGAGAGTGAACTCTACGTAGTCGTTCTTCTCTTCCCACTCCGTTGACGAAAATCCTTCGGGTATATTCTCAACTTCGATGTTTCGTAAGAATACGCTTACAGTCTTTTCCTGAATCTTTTCGATATAAACCGCTACGTCCACAAGTCCGTTGAAGGAACTGTCTGCAAGACGGACTCTGCTCGGAAGATAATCGTTTATATCCACCACCGCATTGAGTGTCGATGAAAGGCCCGATACGTTAAGTGCCGATGCGGGGATCGTGATCGAATCGTAGCGATCGATAACGTTCTGAAGACCTGCAATGGCGATAGAATCATATTCGGCATCGATTATGCCCGTTACGTCGTAGCCTTCTGCGGGTGTTCCGCTTGACTCAAACTTAAGGGGAACTTTCTTTGTGGCAAGTATCTCAACATCGACTTTGATCGATGTGATGTTCATATCAAGGCTTGCTGTATCAAGCTCGTTTCCGTCGGCGTCATATAGTTCGATGTCTGCGCTTGTGGAGATGTTTTCTTTGAACCCGGTTACCTGAACATCCACATATGCGGAGGATATCTTGGCTATCTTGCTCTGAGGGCCGCTGACTCTTACCTGGTTTTGTGCCTGCGTGATATCACCGACAACATATCCCGATTCGATATCGCCCGATGTGACCGCACGTATCGGAAGCTGTATAGTCTTACGCATCTCAATGCTTACTTCAAGAGTGTCGATCGATCCTTTTATCGATTCGATCTTGTCGTTAAACTTGCTGCCCGAAAGCTGAATGGGAACTCTCGTTTCATCGTAAGAAAGATTGTTCATGTCAGCCGTCGCGATGATGGCGTCGGATGAGCTTCCGAGTTCTCTTATAACAGATCGCGGTGCTTTAACGGTAACGTTGGAGATGACATTTGTATCGTTAAGTATCTCAAGCGTCTTGCCTTCTTCGCTGATGACTTCCTGATTAAGTATCCTGACCGGAATGTTTTTGTAGGATTGTTTGTCGGGCGGATCGGTAATGTTGATAACAATGAACCATAAGACAATGGCCACAACTATCGACAAAACTTTAAGCCCTATATTCTGGGAGAAAAATTTGACAAAGGATTGTTTGAAGGTATCTTTGTTCATACTTTCCTCCTTCCTGCCTTGGACTTAAAGCGCACGCGCTTTTTGTCTGCTCCGGGCTTATTCTGTATTACCTCAAGCATACGCCTGAAATTTTCCTGATCCACGTTACGTTCAAGCTCGCCTTCGTAGGCAAGGCTGATACGTCCGGTTTCTTCGGACACTATTATCGTAAGGGCATCGCTGACCTCGGAAATACCTACGCCCGCGCGGTGACGCGTTCCCAGCTCTTTTGAAAGGGATAAGTTGTCGGAAAGGGGAAGGTAACAGGTCGCATAGGTGATCCTGTCTCCGCGGATAACGATGGCACCGTCGTGAAGCGGTGTGTTGTGTTCGAAAATGTTTATAAGAAGCTGGCTTGTTACCAAAGCGTCAACTTTGATACCGGTACGCTCGACTTCGGTAAGGGAGTTGTTCTGCTCGATGACGATGAGGGCACCCGTCTTAACCTTTGCCATTGCGTTACAGCCTTTGATTATCTCTTCCAAAGTCTTGTCGGAGAAACGTCCCTCTTCAGAATGTCCCTGGTCGAAGAAAACGATGTCTCCGAAATTGGCCTTCTTACCAAGCTGCTCAAGAGCACG
>JAGCTJ010000052.1 GCA_017963665.1 Lachnospiraceae bacterium
GCAGTCGCTTTCGGCGGCGCTATCCTCGGTGCAGGTCTTTCACTCATTCTTCGATACGGCGGATGTATCGACGGATCGGAAATACTTGCCAACGTAGGCGTAGATTATCTTAATAAGAAAAAAGGGAAAAACTATTCCATGACCGGATTTCTGATCGGTTTCAACGCGATCGTCTACACCCTGGCCTTTGTGTTCATCGACAAGAACAGTGCGCTTCTGAGTCTCCTTGTTTACATCGTAGCCACCGCAGTCATCGACCACTTCACCGATCACTTCGAAGCTATAAAGCAGGTCACCATTATTACAAAGGATCCCGAGGAGATGATCGAGCGTATCCGCAAGGATCTGAACAAAACCTGTACCACAATGGACTCTCAGGGTGCCATAGCCGGCAACAACAAAACGCTTATCTGCTACGTTACCTATTTCGAATTGCAGCATTTGCGCGAGATAATTTCCGAATACAAGAACCGTGCATTTATTACGGTTTCTACAATAGATGAGATCATTAAGTAATTCTGATGAGTGAAGTATACGTATACTTTTTGAATACTGTAGAACTTAGCAAAGAATATCTTTGCGAAACATATTTGCCGAATGCATCGAATCACGTAAAAGAAAAAGTCGCGAGGCTTAAAAGCGACAATGCGATACGTGAGACGCTTTCGGCTTATTTACTGTTGCATAAAGCCTGCGAAGAACTTGGACTTAATGAGTGCGACAGTGATATAGCGACGGACGCTTACGGTAAGCCTTATTTTGCGAAGAGAACCGACAAATATTTTAATATTTCCCATTCACATGAGCGTGTAATGTGTGCGATAGGAGATGTGCCGGTAGGCTGTGATGTTCAGAAGATCGAGGATAAAAGTGAACGCGCGTTAAAGATCGCCAAAAGATTCTTTACAAAAGAAGAGTTTGAAAAATTGATGTCTGTTGAGGAAAAAGAGGAACGAAACGCTTTCTTTTTCCGGATGTGGACGTTAAAAGAAAGTTATATAAAGTGTGTAGGCGGAGGGCTTGCCATTCCGCTCGATTCATTTTCCGTTCTTGAGGGCAGAACTCCCGACGGATTTTCTTTACATTCGTTTGTGCATTCCGACGGATATAGGTACTCATGTACCGCAAAAAAATGCGCATCGGAAATCTCTTTTGTATCAAAATGGCTAAAAACAGAATAGAGTTTTTGTGCAATTTCACCAACATGTGTCAATATTTGATAAGCAATACGCAAATTTTGGTAAAAAAGATGCTTAATTAAGTAAAGGATTTACATTCACTGTCAATCTATTTGCGGATATACTGTCAAATGTACAATGACATGGTGTCGTTGTATAGAATTTTTTAATCTAATAGGAGGGATTATGAAAAAATTCAAACGTTTAGCAGCAATCCTGCTTGCCGGTGCTATGGTATTCGGTCTTGCAGCTTGCGGAGAAACAGCTGTTAACACACCTGCTAGCACAGATACAACTGTTTCTACATCAACAGATACCGCTAAGACTGACGTTGAACCTGCTACATCTTCTGATGAGAAGGTTAAACTCACAATGTGGTGTATCGCAACAGAAGGCGATTCAAACCGTGCTTCTTACGAGAAGGCAATCGCTGACATGAAAGAAAAGTATCCCAACGTAGAATTCGAGTGGGAAGCAATCGAGAACGAAACCTATAAGACAAAGATTGCAGCAGCTATGGCAGCTAATGAAGTACCTGATATCTTCTTCACATGGTCATGCGCATTCCTTGGCGACTTCGTTAAAGAAGGAAAGGTTTACTGCCTTGATGACACTCTTGCTAAGTACTCCAGCGAACTTCCTGAGAGCATGCTTGGTAACACAACTTACGACGGAAAGCACTATGGTGTTCCGCTTACAATGAACATCGTTGCACTTTTCGCTAACATGGACCTTCTTGCTCAGGCAGGTTGGGACAAAGTTCCTGAAAACTATGACGAACTTATGCAGTGCTGTGATGACCTTGTAGCAGCCGGTATCATTCCTTTCGGATGTGCAGGCGGTGAGACATGGTGTGTAACAGAGTACCTTGAGCCCATCATCCAGAAGACGATCGGTTCTAAGGCTCTTAACGATATCTTCGTTAACGGCGCTACCTATGACAACCCTGACGTTGCTAAGGCTGTTGATACATTCCAGGCAATGATCGACAAGGGATACTTCGATCCCGCAGGCGCTTCTCTTCCTAACGACGATGTTAAGCAGAACTTCATCGACGGAAGAACAGCATTCTACCAGAACGGTACTTGGAACTGTGCAGACTTCTCTAAGGTTGATGGCCTTAATGTAAAGGTTACTGAGTTCCCTGTAATCGATTCTTCCAAGTCTAAGCTTGGACAGCTCATCGGTGGACCTTCAGATACACTTGCTGTATCAGCTTCTTCACCTAACGCTGAACTCGCTGCAGAATACGCTGCAGAGCTTGGTAAGCTCATCTGCCACTATGGCTACCTTGATGGTTGTGGTCTTCCCGCATGGATTCCTTACGGCGACACAAGCAACATCAATCCTCTTACCCAGGCTGTAGCAGAAATCTGTGCAAACGCTGATAGCTACGTTCTCTTCGGTGATACCGCTCAGAGCGCAGTTGACAAGGATCCTTACCTTGATGCAGTTGCTAAGGTTTACGGAAAAGAACTTGATGGTGCCGGATTCATCGCTGAATTAAAGCAGAACATCAGATAATCTTTTTTAAGAATCTATAGTCACAAAATCAACGGCCTTTCCCGTCTCTTAACAGGGGCTGAGAAAGGCCGTATTTTTTGAGAATTGGCAAGCGAAATGTTTTAACCGGAAGGAAACCGTTATGTACCGAAAAAATAAAGGCATTCATATTTTTCTTTTTCTTCTTCCCGCACTGGCTCATTTTATAGGAGTATTGATCTATCCGATATTCGCTTCTGTTCATCACAGTTTGTTTGAGTACAGAACATTCACGGATCCCGGACAATTTGTGGGATTCAAAAATTATACCGATTTATTTACACCCCAGTATGACTTCGGAAAAGCTATAATAAATGCACTTATTCTTGCAGCTTTGTCCGTCTTTATCCAGTTGCCTCTCGCATTGGGATTGGCTCTTATGCTGGGTAAAGGAATTAAAGGTGAACGTGTCTATCTCTCAGTATACTTCATGCCCGTGCTTATCTCGGCGGTTGTTATCGGTATGCTGTGGGAGAAAATATATAATCCTATCTACGGTCTTGTAACAAAGACATTTGAGTATTTCAACTGGTCGGGCCTTCCTGCGGCAGGTCTGCTCGGTGACAAGAAAACAGCACTTTTGGCGGTATTCATCCCCACTATCTGGCAGTATGTCGGATATCACATGCTTTTGATGTATGCCGGTGTTAAAAGTGTTTCTCCCGATTTAAGGGAAGCGGCAATGCTTGACGGCGCAACCGACAGCCAGATAAACAGATACATCATCATTCCTTGTATCAAACCTATCATCAAGGTAAGTATTATCTTTGCCATTACCGGTTCACTTAAATCATACGACCTTATCAAGGTATTTGCGAAAGATGCATATAACTGTTCTTACAAAGTTCCAAGCTTACTCCTTGTAAGATATGCCTTCCACAATGCCGGCGGTATAGCGAGTGCCATAGCCGTGCTGATGATCGTCATGTGCTTCGCATTTGCTATAATAATCAATCAGATGTTTAAGGAGAGGGATTAGTATGGCGAGTAGTTTATCATCACATTCAAACTTAGATATGTATTCTGTCAGAAAGACCAACAAATTCCTCAAGGCTTTAATCTATTGCGGTCTTGTATTATGGCTTCTGATAGACCTGTTCCCTCTTTATTATCTGTTTACCTTCTCATTGAAGAGTTCATCGGAAATTACGGGAACAAACGTTATTGGTCTTCCCAAGGAATGGTTGTGGAGCAACTACAGCCGAGTATTCGGTCTTGGAAAGAAAGTTGACGGAAAGAGATTGTTCTTTGCAAACGGCGGTATTGAGAAATGCTTCTCCAACAGTTTGTTAATAGCCGTTGCAACCATCGTTATCTGTCTTGTAGCTGCGTTGATGGCAACCTATGCTATCACAAGAATCGTATGGAGAGGCAGAGAGACACTTAACAGCATACTTATGCTTGGTATCACTATTCCCATGCATGTAGCATTATATCCCATATATGCTTCTTTCAGTAAAATGGGTATTTTGAGAAGTTACTCATCATTGATCATTCCTTATGCGGCGTTTTCGCTGTCTATGGCGGTCATGGTTTGTACGGGCTTCATGAACGATATACCCAAAGAGCTGGATGAATCGGCATGTATCGACGGATGCGGTTTGTGGGGTACGTTTTTCCACATCATCGTTCCGCTTATGAAACCCGCTCTTGCAACAATGGGTATCTACATCTTCCTTACATGCTGGAACGAGTTCATGTTTGCCAGCGTATTCGGAGACGAAGCACACTACACATTGCCTGTATTTGTTTCCAACCTTAAGGGCAGTAACATAACCGACTGGGGTCTTGTAGGAGCAGGTCTTCTGTTGGCAACATTCCCGATGCTTATTGTTTATGTATTTATGAGCAGACGTATTCAGGAAAGTTTCATGGTCGGTGCCGTAAAGGGCTGATCGAGGCAAAGAAATTTGTATTTGACTTTAAAGAGATCGGATTTTTTCCGATCTCTTTTTACGCAGTGATTTGTATTTATCGGTTAAGAATGGTACAATACTCTAAGAGTTTTAGCATTTTGGGGACATATTTCAATGAGATTTACATGGAAGGGGACAGATAAGATTCAATCAAAGAAGTCGATGATAGCGGGCTTGAGAGCGATGATGCTCATCATAGTCCTTTTGTTGTCGATTTCTTTTTTAGTTTCTGTTTTCTACATTGTAAACAAAGAAAAACGTGAGACCATCAAAAGAGAATCCGATACGGCATTGAATACCATCGCCGACAGTATCGTTTCTGATATAGAAAGGTACAAAGAAATGTCCCGAATCGTTATGACGGATGACGGATTGGTAAAGTATCTCTACGCTTACAGAGGAAAGATCGATGCCGGATTTAAGTTTGCCACACAAAAAAGCATCATGAGAGTTTTGACTCCGACAACCATGGTGGATTCCGTTTTCGTTTTCAGAGATGACGGAGAGTATGTTTCTTCAAGCCGTGATCAATATTATTTCGATTACGATAAACTGAACGATCCTGAGTGGAAACAGCCTATAGTCGATCAAAAAGGTGCTGCGGTTATATCCATAAATGCAGACGGCGCCATAGTCCGTAAAAAGGGAAGACCCCTTGTGAGCATCAGCCGTCTTGTTTATGACATAAACACCCAAAGGTGCATCGGTATGATGGTCATGAACATTTCCAGCGCTTTTATTGACAGAAAGTTCGATACCATGTCCGATAAGAACATGGCGGTATTGGGAACGGACGGAACATTTTTGTCAGGTGACGCTTCCATCGTTCCTTATCTTTCGGGAATTGAGATTTCCGAGACCATCACTCATAAGGAGATAAAAGAAGGAACTAAATCTTTGATGCTATCCGCAAAAAAGATATCAGGAATGCCGATCCTGATAGCCTGTGTTATCCCAATAGACAACAGTTTTGAGATGTACAGGACCACTTACGTAATATTTATACTCGCGCTCATATTCCTTTTGGCTATCGTTATTGCCGGAACATATATCACCAAGAACATCACCAATCCCGTTTCGGGGCTTACCCGTGCCATGGAAAAGAACAAGGAAAAGGGTGCTCTTGAAAAGATCGATATGGACATCCCGCAAAACGAAATAGGTGTGTTAAAGGACTCCTATAACGGAATGGTTGAAAGAGTAAACGATCTGTTCGGAAAGCTTCTTGACAACGAACAGGTAATAAGAAGAGCGGAGATGCGTGTGCTTCATGAGCAGATCAAACCGCATTTTCTTTATAACTCCATAGAGACCATCGGGTCCATGGCTATGGATGCCAATGCCCCCGACGTTTATTCGGCTCTGGAAACGCTGGGAAGCTTTTACAGAAACTTCTTAAGTAAAGGTGACAGAGAGATACCTCTTTCAAGAGAGATAAGCATAGTACAGGATTATCTCAGACTGCAGAAACTTCGTTACGGCGATATAATAGAAGACGAATACGATATAGAGAAAGACACAGAGAACTATATCATTCCCAAACTTATACTGCAGCCCATAGTGGAGAACAGTATTTATCACGGTATAAGACTTACCGGTGAACGGGGACTCATAAGTATCAAAAGCCGTCTCATCGATGATGTTTTACACATATATGTAAGAGATACCGGTGTAGGTATGAGTGAGGAACAGATAGAAAAACTGCTTTCTGCTCATGATGACATGAAACCCGACGGTGAGCCCGAACCTTCCGAGAGCTTCGGACTTTGGGGAACCATCGAGAGAATAAGATATTTCTGCGGCACGAACGATGTTGTAAAGATCCGCAGTACTGTCGGAGAATTTACGGAAATAGAATTTATTATTCCAAAACGAGGACAAACTGATGAAAGATAAATACAGAGTAATGTTAATAGACGA
>JAGCTJ010000004.1 GCA_017963665.1 Lachnospiraceae bacterium
CCTTGTCAGGACGGATGCAAGAAGGGCAAGCGAGCAAGCAAGACAATTCGAAGAAAGCCTGCTGAACGAGAAAAAAACAATAATATAGCGCTTGGCGAACAAATTGAGGTTGCTTGCCAAGCGCTTTTCGTTAACCGTCAACTTCTTCTTTGATCTTTCTTCCTTCGGCCAAAAGTTCTTTCATGGTGGCGGGATCGTCGTTAACGAGTGCGTCTCTGTACTCGGACAGATTTTTTATTATTATATCGAGCTCATTTACGAGATATTCTTTGTTGTCAAAGAAAAGTTGTGTCCACATCTCGGGGTTTAACCATGCGACACGGGTAAGGTCTTTGTAGCTGCCTGCGGAGAAACCGGAATGGGTTCTGGAAGTGGGGCTCTTTACGTAAGCGTTTGAAACTACGTGAGCAAGCTGTGAAGTAAAGGCGATCACTTCATCGTGCTTCTCTGCAGTGGTGACGGTGAACTTTCCAAATCCGACCGGCTTTAAGAGCGATTCGATCTTCTCAAGAAATACCGGGTCGTCATAACGGGGAGGGACCAGTACCATAGGCGCATGGTAGAAGAGAGTGTCTTTGGCATATTTAAATCCCGAATACTGGGTTCCTGCCATAGGATGTCCGCCGACATAGGTAAAACCGTATTTCTTTGCGACTTCCATTCCCTTTTTGACAACGTTTCTCTTTGTACCGCAGCTATCTATCACTACGGGCTTCTTGCCGATAAGCGGACCCTTCTCTTCCATGAAGCTTATTACCGCTTCGGGATAGGTGCACACCATGATAAGGTCACAGTCCTTGAGTCTGTCGTCGGTGAGTTCATCTTTTACCGCTCCCGATAACATCGCAAATTCGGTAACCGCATGGTTTGCGTCGAATGCGAGCACATCAGCGCCCGCTTTTGTATATGCTTTTGCGAACGATCCGCCTATAAGTCCGAGGCCTACAACACCGACTAACATGTTACGGCCTCCCTTACTGCTTTGACTTTCTTAACGAGTTTATCGTAATCCGCGGGAGTTATGGACTGAGCTCCGTCGCAGAGTGCGTGAGCGGGATCGTTGTGTACTTCGATGATAAGTCCGTCACATCCGGCGCCGACTGCGGCAAGTGCCATGGGAGATACCATTCTTGCCATGCCGGTAGCGTGGCTTGGATCTACGATCACGGGAAGGTGAGAAAGTTCGTGTAACATGGGAACAGCGGAAAGATCCAGAGTGTTCCTTAAGTAGTCGCTGAAAGTACGGATACCGCGCTCGCAGAGAATAACGTTCTCGTTGCCGCTTGCCATGATGTATTCGGCACTCATGAGAAGCTCTTTTAACGTGTTCGCAAGACCGCGCTTAAGCAAGATCGGCTTGTTCGTGCGTCCCAGCTCTCTTAAAAGATCGAAGTTCTGCATGTTTCTTGCGCCGACCTGCAATACGTCTACATCATCGAAAAGATGAAGGTCGCCAACATTCATTATCTCGGAGACGATCGGAAGGCCGGTCTCTTTACGAGCCGTCTTTAAAAGTTCGAGTCCTTCTGCCTTAAGACCCTGGAAATCGTAGGGTGAGGTGCGGGGCTTGAACGCGCCGCCTCTTAACATGTTGGCTCCGGACTTTTTAACGTCTTTTGCTATCGAAACGATCTGCTCTTCACTTTCTACGGAACAGGGACCTGCGATGAGACAGAAGTTTCCGCCGCCGATCTTCACATCACCGACACTCACAACGGTGTCTTCGGGATGGAACTTTCTGTTGGCCTGCTTGAACGTCTCCGACACGCGCTTTACGCTGTCTACGATATCGAGGCTTTCAACGAGATCCGTATCGATCTTTGCGGTGTCGCCCACAAGTCCGAGAACGGTCTGATATTCACCGACAGACACATGGACATCGACTCCGGATTCTTTTAACCAGTCTACAAGACGGTCCTGTTTTTCTTTATCTACATTGGATTTGAGTACAACTATCATATCTGATTCTCCTTGTCAGTTATTCACTCTACCACTTTAAAGCGAAAAAGACAATACCAATTTTTCCTTTTTATTCGTCGTAAGTCATAGTATACTGATTATGTGTAAGCATTCTTACGCAAAAAGGAGAAGATAAATGAAAGAGAAATCAGCAACTACAGGCCTTAAGCTCAACGGCAGAAGGACTGCACTCATTGGCTTTGCTTTTTTCGGAATATGCCTTCTTTGGCAGGTTTACGATTCATGGTGTCCCACGTTCTTGACGGACATCTTTGCCCGCAGGATGTACGGTCTTTCATCCGCAGGTCTTAAAGCGAGCGATCCCGCAAAGATTCTTAACGTTCAATGGATAGTCGGTATAATAATGGCTTGCGACAACCTCGCAGCGCTCATTTTGTTACCGCTTTTCGGAAGTCTTTCCGACAAGACACATTCATCGATCGGAAAGCGCATGCCCTATATCCTTACCGGTACCTTCGTAGCGGCAATAGCATTCCCGTTCATCCCGCTTTTCTTCCATCGTAACAGCATCGGAGCGATGGTAGTCATGATGGCTATCGTTTTGATGTTCATGATGATGTACCGTAACCCCGCCGTGGCACTCATGCCCGACATTACGCCCAAGCCCTTAAGAGCAAAGGCAAACGGTATCATAAACATCATGGGTTACCTTGGCGGCGCATTCGCTACCGTTCTCGGAATCTTCCTTAAGTTAAGCGACTACATAAACGCTTCCGACGAAGCAAGAAAAGTCTGGACGATAGAGATCCCGTTCATTGTGGCTTCCGTTCTCATGGTAATCTCGGCAATGGTTCTTTTCTTCACCATTAAAGAAAACAAACTTGCCGACGAGTTAAAAGACGAGATGGATGAAGGCGAGCGTCTTGCGGCGGTTGAAACACCGATCGACGACGACAAGCCCATGAGCCCCGCGAACAGAAGGATGCTCCTTGCGATACTCGGCGCAGAGTTCTTATGGTTCATGTCAGAAAACGCGATCGCAACATACATCGGCAACTACGTTATCTATTATCTTCAGTCTTCATCGAGCAAGACGATGATCCTTACGATCGTGGGCGGTGTCACATCCGTTATCGGTTTTGCGACCGCAGGCTCCATTGCAGATAAGATAGGAAGAAAATGGACCGTATCATTCGGTCTTTCAATCTCGGTGATCTCATACATAATCATGTGCTTCGCAAGACCTACGGGCGTTGTAACGGGCGCAAACGGAGAGTTCACATTCCCGACACTTCTCTTTGTGGTTTGGGCGATAAGAGGCTTCGGCATGGCACTCGTTCACAACTGTTCGTTCCCCATGGTCGTGGAGCTTTGTTCTTCAAAGAAGATCGGAAAGTTCACCGGATACTACTACACGGCGAGCATGTCTGCTCAGACGATCACGCCCGTCGCACTCGGCCTTGTGTTCAAGGCTTCGGGCAAGTGGGGCGTTCTTCCGATCTACTCGGGATTGCTCATAGTGCTCAGCTGTGCACTCTTTACATCACTTGTTAAGAACATCAAAGCAAACAAAGTTGCAAACGCCAAAGGCCTTGAGGCTCTCGACGGCGATTGATAAAAAGATATGCAAATAAGACGGGATATGACCGTAAGTCATATCCCGTTTTTTATCGGTGATTTTTATGTACTTACTTCGCGGCTTCCTGTACGCGGTGCATGCGCGCGTATATGCCGTCAAGTGCCATGAGTTCGTCGTGAGTTCCACGCTCTGCAATCGTGCCGTCATTGATGACGAGTATAAGGTCTGCGCCGCGAATGGTAGATAAGCGATGGGCTATCGCAACTATCGTGCTCTTTCCGCTTATCTCGGCAACTGCTTCCTGAATGTGGCGTTCTGTCTCAACGTCGACCGATGCGGTGGCTTCGTCGAGTATTATGATGGGCGACTTTCTAAGTATCGCTCTGGCGATGGCCACACGCTGTGTCTCGCCGCCCGAGAGCCTCAGTCCTCTTTCTCCGACTTTTGTCTCGTACTGCTCAGGCATCTTCATGATATCGTCGTGTATCCTTGCCGCCTTTGCCGCGTTCACGATCTCTTCGTGAGTGGCTTCGGGACAGGCATATCCGATGTTTTCTTCAACAGTTCCGTTAAATAAGAACGTATCCTGAAGCACCGGTGAAATGTTGTGTCTGAGCGAATCTACCGTAACGCTCTTAATGTCTTTTCCGTCTATCATGACGCGACCTTTGGTCGGATCGTAAAATCTTGAGATGAGCTGCGTAAGCGTCGTCTTTCCTATACCGGTGGGGCCTACGAGAGCGACCATCATACCCGGTTTACATTCGAAATCAATATCCTTTAATACAGGCTCGCCCTCAAGATATTGGAAATCAACATGTTCGAATTTAATCGCGCCTTCGACTTTTCCAATATCCTTTGCATCGGGTGCATCCTGTATCTTTGAATCGGCGTCAAGTATGAGCATGGCACGCTCCGCACCGGCCATTGCCTGCTGCATGTTCTCAAGTATCTGCGCAAGTCCCGAAATGGGGCCGTAAAAAAGTCCGAGATACAAAAGGAATGCGACGATGTCCGATACTGCAAGACCGTCTTTGTAAGCTAAAAATCCGCCAAAAGAAACAACGAGTATAGTACCGACCGAAGATATGAATTCAACCGTCGGATGGAATATGCCGCTTAACTTAAGGGCATAGAGCTGTACGTCCACATGCTCGAAGTTAAGAGTGTTTACCTGCTCGGTTTCATATTCTTCCTGCCCGAAAGACTGTATCTCGTGTATGCCCGAAAGGTTGTCCTGGAGTTTTCCGTTAAGCTCGCCCATCTTTGTCTGCGCCTTTTTAAAGCACGGACGGATCTTCTTTACAAAGATAAGTCCCGACACGAAAATCAGCGGAAGGGGTGCGCATGTAACGAGCGCAAGTTTCGCGTTTATCGTAAGAAGTATTATCAGAACCCCTGCAAATGTCACAAAGTTCGTGAAAAGATCGGGAATGATATGCGCATACAAAAGCTCGAGATCTCTTGTGTCGTTAACGACGCGGCTCATAAGATCGCCGGTCTGCTTGTCGTGAAAGAACCCAAGGTCCAGATGCTCAAGCTTGTCGTAAACCTTTATACGCATGTCGCCCACAAGATGCCATGCGGCTTTGTGCGCAAGGTAATTGCTGAGGAATCGAAAAACGATCCTTATAAGATAAAGACCGACAAGTATCGCGGTAAGCACGCCGATCTTCTTAAGATCTTCTTTTTCAACACCTTCCTCGACTATCCTCGTCATCGCCGAGAGTATCTTCGGCGCCGTAAGATTTACAACGGTATGAAGAAGCGTCGCCGAAATAGCGATAAAATATAAAAGCTTGTACCTGAGTGCCTCTTTGGCAAGTCGCCACAAAAGTTTCATCGGTCCCCCTTATAGGTCATTCAAATATGTGCGATAGTTTTTTCTTCTTATAGTATACATATCGAAGCCATGCCGTAAAGCCGCTTAAGAACCAAACGACTCCGACCGACCACCATATGCCCCAAAGTCCTATGAACGGAATGGCGGTCAACATGAAAGGAACGGTGAAACGTCCGATGACTTCAACAATACCGTTGAGCAGTGCAAAGAAACCGTCTCCCATACCGTTTAATACGCCTCTTATGACATATATCGCGCCCAGGCACACGTAGAATATGCTCGTGATGGTAAGCGCTTTTGCACCCATCTCTATAACCTCGGGCTCGTTAACAAAGAGTTTTATTACCTGATGACCGAACACAGTCATGACAGGCCACATGACAAGCGAGAAGATCACCATTATCAGGAAGCTTTTCTTGTATCCGTCGGACATACGCTCGGGCCTTTTGGCGCCGTAATTCTGTCCGGTGAAGGTTGAAAGCGCTGCGCTCAAAGTCTGGTAAGGCTGATGTATGAGCTGTTCTATTCTGCTGGTGGCGGCAAAAGCTGCCATTGCGACCGCACCGAATCCGTTAACGACCTTCTGAAGTGCCATGCACGATACGGCGATGAGCGAAAACTGTAAAGAAAGCGGAATGCCCAGCGAGATCGTTCTTTTTATGAGTTCAAAGTGAGGCGAAAGATCGTCCTTTTCAAGTTTGAAAAATTCATTCTTTTTGGTTGCGTATATAAGTGCTCCGAAGCCTGCCAAAAACTGTGAGATGATGGTTGCATATCCCGCACCGCGCACACCGAGTTTAAATGCATATACAAATAAAATATCGAGGCCGACGTTTACAACACACGAAAAGATCAAAAAGTAAAGCGGTGACTTCGAATCGCCGAAAGCACGAAGCATCGACGAGATAAAATTGTAAAGCGAAACAAAGATGATGCCCACGCACATGATGTGAACATATGCGAGTGAATCGGGCAGAACGTTCTTTGGCGTATCCAGAAATACAAGGAGCGGCTTACTTGTAATGAAAGCGACCGTTCCGACGATCGCCGGAAAGATTATCATTATGTAGGCGGTGTTTGAAATGCATTTCTTGACCATTTTGTAGTTTTTGCCGCCGTACAGCTGTGAAGCTATTATTCCGCCTGCGGAGCCTATGCCGTTGCAGAGTGCGAAAAAGAAAAAAGTGATCGAGGAAGTGGCACCGATCGCAGCAAGCGCATCCGCACCGACGAGCTTTCCGACTATGACCGAATCGGCCAGATTGTAAAGCTGTTGAAAAATGTTCCCAAGAAGCATGGGAAGCGCAAAAGTGAGGATAAGAGGAAGGCTCTTTCCCTCCGTCATATCCATTGTATTGCCGTGTTGTTTCTTCATATATGAATGCCTCACCAAATGCATGCCGAAAAAAATCGCCATGCACATACTTTCAGATAATACATTGTTACCGGTTAATGATATAATCTAAATAAAAATAATAATAGTAATTTTTAACATGAAACCTGTAAACATTTACGCACTTACAAGAATCACAGATCCCGAGCGGCTTGCCAAACTTGACAGGCAGTTATCGCAAAGAAGCCGCTTTCTTAAGATAAAAGAGTGGGAGATCGAGGGACTTAAGGCGTTTACCGACAACATCGCCCCTTTCCTTACAAACGGTCCCGAGCTTTCTTTCTTTTATTCTTTCACCATGCCCAAACTCGGGAAAGAGTTCGATCTTTTGAGAGTGGGTGAGAAGTCGGTCATAAACATCGAGTTAAAGAGTGGCAATGTTTCCGACGAAGTCATAAGAGACCAGCTTTTGCAGAACAGATATTATCTTTCCACGCTCGGCCTCGACATGCACTTTTATACTTATATAAGTAATTACGACCGCCTGGTGCGTCTGTCGAACTCACTTAAACTTGTGGAGACCGATTTCGAAGATCTCGCCGAGGTGATGTGCGAGCAGGGCGACTGTTACATGGGAGATATCGAAGAACTTTTCAAGGAAGAAGATTATCTGATATCACCGCTTACGGATCCCGGAAGGTTTCTTCGTCAGGAGTATTTCCTCACTTCCCAGCAGAAGGATATCGAAAGGCAGATACTTAAGTTATTAAAGAAAGAAGAAAACGCTCCTTCTCCCGTATATTGCGGCTTCACGGGACTTCCCGGAACGGGAAAGACGATACTTTTGTACGACCTTGCCATGCGGCTTTCGAAGTACGACAAAGTTTGCGTGCTTCATTATGGTTCCCATCTTAAAGGTCTTGAGGAGCTTGATGACCGCTTAAAGAGGATCGATTTCTTCTACTGCGAAGACGATAAGAGTATCGAGGTGAACGGCGAATACAAAGTGATACTTGTAGACGAGGGTCACAGGATAAATTCCCGGCTTCTTGACGAGATACTTGAGATATCGGGTCGTTGGAAAGCCCCTGTCATCTTTTCTTATGATAAAGAAGATGCAATTGCGCAAAAAGAACGCGCGGGCTACGGAGCCGAGATAATAGAAGCACTTCCCGGATTCACGGGCTATAAACTTACGAACAGGATAAGGCTTAACGCAGAGCTTTCTTCGTTCATCAATTGCCTTATGAGCTTTCTAAGGCAGTCTCCCCGTCACGATTACCCCTCCGTAAAGGTTTCCTATGCGGCCAACGACAAGGAGGCGGCGGGACTTATCGCCATATTGGAAAAGGACGGCTTTGTGTATCTTAGAGACAACAACATCGATAACGGTACATTATTAGGCCTTGACGGTGACAAAGAAAAAAGCTACGAGATCGATACCGTGGAAGCCACCTGCAAAGAGTTCGATAAAGTCGTTATGCTCATGGACTCTTCATTTTGCTATGATGCGGAGGGCAATCTTCGAAATGCCTCCGCCCTTAAAGCGGATGAATTCTTATCGGGCGACATCGATGATTTCAAAGTAAGAAAACTTTTCCACGGACTCAGTCGGGCAAAAAGAAAAGTTGCATTGGTGATCAAAGAAAACGAACCGGTTTTGGATGTTGTTCTTTTTATTCTCCAAGGCAAAGTAAGATAGTTAAACTTTATATCAAAATAGTGCTATAAAAAATCCCCTTTTTAAGCCAAAAAGAGGATTTTTTTGCTTTTTTCAATTTTTTTTGAATTTTTTTGAGCCGTTTTTATAAAAAGCGGAGTCTTTATATACGAAATGCAATTAACAACCGATTAATGTCGCGACAAAGCGACGGCAGCACATTTTAGAAGGGGAAAGATTATGAAAAGAAAAGCATTGGTAAGAACAGCTTCAATCATCTTAAGTGCCGGAATGTTATTACAGCCCATGAGCGTAATGGCAGAAGGTAAAATTAAGGCACCTATCTCGACCGAGGTAGCACAGGACGATACTTACGGAGCAGCTGACAAACTTAAGTACAGCTCCGATGAATTAAAGGAAGCGGTTGATGCGGCAGAGAAGGCAGACAAGGCAGCATACGTCGCACAGCAGAACGCAGAAGATGCACAGGATGCAGCTAAGAAGGCTCTTAAGGCAGCAGAAAAGCTCGAAGAGAGAGTCGGCAGAGTTGCTGAAATCGTAGGCGAAGAGAAAGAGCCTGCAAAGAAAGAAGAAGTACTTATTGCCAAAGAAGCATTGGTTATAATAGCAGACAGAATCCCTGTAACCTCTGCTACTACTTCAACTACAGTTTCTACTTCTACCTATACTTCCGGTTCAGGTTATGTAGTAGAAGCAGATGTTCCCGAACCCGATGAGGAAGAGGACGAATTAAAAGTTCACATCAAAGGTCAGAACAGAACAGACTATGCAGTAAAGAAGAATGGCGAGGCTGTTGAGGCCATTGATGATTTCAATGAATTAAAGAGCGACACAGCAAAGACTTTTGAGGAAGAATCAGGCAAGATCCTTGACGACGCAAAGAAAGCTGTTGACGGCAAGATGGATGACCTCGATAAGGCCGTAGAAGCAGCAGACAAGGCTGAAGACAACGCTCAGGCAGCTCTTGAAGCAGTTAAGCAGGCTGAGTATCGTGACGAAGCACTCGCTGCAGCACAGCAGGCTCAGGACGAAGCCGATGCAGCAGCAACAGCTGAAGAAGAAGCAAGACAGGCATACAACGCTGCAGCAGAAGACTACAACAATGCATTGGAAGAAGTAGAAAAACTTGCCGAAGAAGCAAACAATCTTCTCAAGGGTGAGAAGAAAGCTACAAACAGCCTTATCGATCAGGCAAACGCAGCTTTGGCAGCAGCTCAGACAAGACTTAACATGACAAAGGCTACTCTTGACTATGCTAAGGGCGCTTACGACGCTGCAATGTGGAAAAAGCAAACCGCACAGAAGGCAGCAGAAACCGCAGCAGCAGAAGCCCAGACCGCTTCGGAGAAGGCTTTGGCAGCAGCCAATGCAGCAAACTTAACTCTTGATGAGCTTGCAAATCTTACAAATAAAAATAAGGACTATCAGACACTTAAAGACGAAGTTGATGCAGCGCAGGCAGATTATACAGCAAAATCAGAGGCTCAGGAATCAATCTGCTCCGCTCAGGATAACCTTATCGCAGGATACGAAGCAACCAAATCCGAACAGGAGGCGGAATCTTCAAGACTTGCAGGTGAGATCGGTAAACAGAATAAAGAGATTAATAAACAGCAGGGCATAATCGATTCAGCCGACAGTACGATCAGTAAAAACTCCAATATGGCCAATGCCAAAGAAGGCGAATGGGTATGGACGGGATTTATGCAAGGTGAAAAAGCTACCACTGCAAAAATTAATAAAGCTAAGCAGGCTGTTGCAGATGCACAAGCTAAAAAGGAAGCAGCCGTAAAAGCTAAATCCGATGCTGAAGATATTAAGAAAAATTTAGAAGGCCAGAAGAAGACTGCTGACGACGCAGTAGAAACCGCTAAAGCAAATATCAAAAAAGCCAACGAGACAAAGCAGAATGCCAAGGACGCAGCAACAAACGCAGCTACAGCTCTTGCTACTGCAAAAACCAACCTCAGCCTTGTAGAGAAATATATTTACAACGATGAAGCTGAAGTGATTTATCTTGATAAGGCTCAGAGTGAAGAATTGGATGCTCTTCTTGAGCAGATGGAGACTTCACAGGGTAAGTACGAAACAGTAACAAAAGATAAGAACGATTACGAAGCAGCAACTACAGACCAAGATTTCTTGGATAAGTTGTTCGGATTGTTTACCGGTCAGACATGGAAGAATCTTAATACCGAGTTTAACATTGAGAAAAAGTATCGTAACTGGGATTGGTATATTGATTCCAAAAACGAAACACATGTTGTTTTCGCTTCAAACTCAAGCAATTTGAAGGTACTTGTCAATATTTCCGAGCGTGGATATGCAGCAACTTTGGTTGACGAAGCAGAATTCGCAGTATACTCCGCAACATTCGATCAGATCGCAGCAGCACAGGCAGCAACAAAGGCATCAGACGCAGCCAAGGCAGCAGCTGAAGCAGCTGAAAAAGAAAAAGAAGCACTTGATTTCTACAATGCGGCAAGAGAAGCTCTTAACGCAGCACAGGCAAGACTTGATGAGCTTAAATATCTTAAGCACGTTAAGCTTAAAGAGTTGGAAGTAGCTGAGAACGAAGTTGAGAAAGCATTCTCCAGATTCTTAAGCGCAGAGAAAGATCTCGAAAAGGCTAAAGACGAAGCAGAAGCAGCTAAGGAAGCAGCTAAGGAAGCTGACGAACTTGCTAAAGAAAAGGCAGAGAGACCCAAGAAAACCGATACTACCGTAAACAACGATGTACAGGGTGGCGACGATCAGGGCAACAACGATCAGGGTAGCGACGATCAGAACAATGATGATCAGAACAACAACGTTGCACAGGGTAACACCAACCGTGTAGTTGATACCGGAAGACGTACCGCAGCAGGAACTCCTATCGTTACTACCGAAGATGAACTCACTATCATCGACGAGAACAGCGCTACTGCAGCAACAGCAGGCAATGCCGATGATGCAGACGATTTCGATAAGGGCGAGGCAGCTCCCGATGCAACAAAGCCTTCCTTTACAATAACTGATGAAGATTCTGCAACAGCAGCAGCTGTAAGCGAAAAAGATGCGAACTATTTATGGTTACTCATCCTTGCAGCACTTGCAGTAGTTGCAGCAGCAGGCGAGACCGCAAGAAGAGTCATCAAAGCTAAGAGAAACAATGCAAAATAATTGTTAATTGCATCATAAAAAGAGAAAGAAGGTAAGCAGGCGCTTGCCTGCTTTTTCTTTTTTATGATAATTTCAAGAAATGCTTTAGTTGAAGAAAAGGGCTTAAAATAATATAATGATATAACCAACATTCATTATAGGAGGAGCCATGAGACGCTTTCTTAAGACGACCGGTTTGATAATTGTACTTGGCTTATGTTTGGCAGGATGTAAGTTCCCCGGAGCCAAAGAAAACGTTGTTTCGGAATCGACGGACAGCACCGAATCGACCGATACGACGCCTGTGAGCGTTGAGCCCGATGAGCCCGACGTGACGCCTGCTATGGTTGATACCAAGTTCGAAATAGATTATAAAGACAAAGCCTCGGTCATGAGCTTTCTTGAAGGCGAGTGGTCGTTTGTGGGCCCTTATTCCGGCGAAGAATACGCAAAGTTAAAGATTTCAAAGGACGGAGTGCTTTCTTTTTCCCGTAATGACGATATATATGAAGCTTCCGGTACGCTTGAGCTGACAGCCGACAAGCCCGGCGACACGGAAGGCAGATTTCTTGAATACAACATGAATTTTAGCGGTCTTTCTAGTCTTCCTTTCGGTGATTACTACACGATCATGAACGAGGACTCCGACGGATTTCACGGGGATTACTACGTGGGAAGAGGAGCGGGCAAGGACTATCTGTATCTGCGACTTCTCGGCAACGGTGTTCCTTACGTTACGGATGCGATGTTTGCCGAGTTCCCCGACGAGAACAACTACGGCGAGGTTGAATGGTATCTCACAAGAGACAACAGTGTCGCAAAAGAGTTTGAGAAGCCGGAGGCCGGTAAATACGATGTTTTTGTATGGGGGTACAAAGAAAACACTCTCACCTGCGAGAACATGGTCGCTCACAGCTACGAAACCTACGAGGATTATACCGAGCGACACATAATGGCAAAGTTTTACGACTCAGAGCCCGACATGGGTGTTTATGAGTTAAAGATGGACAAAGAAAAAGTCCGCATCCCGGATCTTGATAAAAGGATGTTCGACAAAGAACGCCCTTCTGCCATGTATACGGTTGAGATCGACAAGGACGGAAACGTGAAGTCCATCGAAAGCGTTCTTACCGTGATTTACGGCGCTTACTATGATGCAGATATCGAGCCCGAGATTTCCATCGACGGAATGGAGTTTAAATACAACAGCCTTACCTACAATCTGTTTGATTATGCCGAGGCACCCATAAATGCAGTTATGGGATACACAAAAGTCGGGGATCGTATAGTCCTCGATTGCCATGTAAATCCCAATGTATCGGATTACATGATCTACAATACGGTTTCGGCGGAGATCGAGAAGAATCTTATCGGATCGAACCTCATTTGGCGCGGAGACGATATCACTTCCGCGGTTTATGCGTACTATAACGATATTTACGATTACTCCGGAAGACGTCTGGCGCAGCTTAAGTGCGATGTGCTCACAATGGAATTCGGGAATCAATACGACGAGTACGATACGGTTAAGATCACCGGAACCACACCCAACGGTGAGAACGTTGAAGGTGAAGTGCAGATTCAGCCTTACATCGATAAGAACATGTACGCGTACTTTGATTACCGAAGAAAACAGGACCGCGTAACGTGGCAGCGCTTCAAGGATCTGACACCTAAGAACGCACTTGTATATGTTCTTGAGAACGTTCCGTCAAAAGACGCATATGGTATGTGGTATGCGCCCATGACGATAGACGACAGCGTTACTGCGACGGATACGCTTTCGGTAGTGGCTCTTTTTGACAATACCGATGTGAAGGTTTACGCCATAGATTACGAACTTCAATCCGATAACACTTACAAGATCGTAAGAGGCGATCTTATAACCGAGAAGATCATCGACAGAGGCGACCAGGTTTCGTATCTGTTTGACCTTCCGGAAACCTTCCCCGCAAAGTTTTGCATCGATGTGAGCGCAGCGGGAAAGAGTGCAACGATAGAGGCTTACGACATAAAGGGAATGTACGATAATTACGACACATTTTATCCTGCGGATTAGGTTTTGTGTTAACAAAAATTTAAGCCTTTGTGATATAATAAATATGTTCAATTTTTAGCGGGAAACGCCTATGGTTTTTCCCGTTAATAAATTTATTAGGAACAGGAAAGGGAGTTACAAAATGAAGGGTACGAAGAAAAGAAAGTCTTTAAAATCGATCTTGTCCGTTGAGATCATCCTGATTGTGGCGATCATCATCGTGGTGATCACGGGCGGTAATATCAAGCTTCAAAGCGACAGGATCACGGATCTTACCGAATCGGTCATATCCAAGGAATCCATCTCTTACTCAAATGAGATATTTAACTGGTGGAACGGTGTTCAGACCAGAGTTATGCAGACTGCGGATGTTTACAAAAACATC
>JAGCTJ010000053.1 GCA_017963665.1 Lachnospiraceae bacterium
GCGTAGGCCAAAAGCTGGAACGACTGTGAGAAATACATCCAGCCCATATTGGTCGCAAATATGAGTATCAATGTCTTTACAAAGAAAGCAACCGCAGAAATGACCATAAGCTTACGGGCGTTTATCTTCTTAAGCACAAAGCCGATAAGGGCCATTACCGGAAGTTCCAAAATGGCCTGTAAGAAGTTGGAATATCCAAGTTCTGTCTCGCCTCCGCCAAGATGCCTTATAATCTGGATCATAAAGTCGTTGATCATGTTGTGAGCGAAATAAAAGCACACGGTTCCAAGTAAGAACAACATGAATGCGGGATAAGTCTTTGCAAACGAAGTTATGCTGTTGTGAGCCGTACCCTTTGGCTTTTCGTATACCGCAGTCTGTCCGTCCACGTCTTTAACATTCGGCTTTTTAAACGTAAATATGAGGATTGCCGAGACGATCATCGTAATTATCGTGACAACGGGCAAAAGTGCGGTGCCGTTTCTTTCTACCGCTCTGCCCATGATGGCGCTGGTTACGGCAAAACTGGCTGAGCCAAGACCCCTGGCAAGCCCGTAAAAGATGTTAGCGCCGGCCTTTTGATACTCAAAGCAAAGTGCAGTCATGACGGGCTGATAAGCAAACTGGATCATGTAGATGATCGCATAGATCACAAAGATTAGCGCCTTACCGCCGTTTGCGAATCGAAGTATGACCGAACCTGCCATGATCACGATCACGGATATCAGAATAAACCGCCTGTTTGTAAGCCACCCGGGTTTATCGATTATGCCCGCGATCATAGGCTGAAAGATTGCCGATGTGATGTTGGCCACCGCAAGGAGAATGCCTACCTGTGTATTGGTAAAGCCGTTATCCAACAGATAAACGGCCGCAAGTGCGTGCACCGTACAAAATGCCGCAAAATATGCGGCATTTAAAAGTGTATATCTTAATGTCCAAAAACCTTTTTTATCAGTCTGCAATGTGTTTACCTTTCGTTAAAAGCACTTTTTGGCATGAGCCTGAGGACAGCTTCCCACCTTTTCGCACTTGTAACAAACTTCGTTGGGACAAACGTCGTTTTCAAAGAAGCCTGTGATGTTTGAAAGTGTGGTATCTGCGATATTTGCAAGCGCCTCGTTTGTAAGAAACGCCTGATGCGAAGTCACTATTACGTTAGGCATGGAGATCAAACGTGCGAGCGTATCGTCGTTTACTATGTGTCCCGAGAAATCGTGGAAGAAAACGTCCGACTCCTCTTCGTAAACATCAAGGCATGCCGCACCGACCTTTCTTGCTTTGATGCCCTCAACAAGTGCTTCCGTATCGATGAGTGTGCCACGGGAAGTGTTGATGATGACAACACCCTTTTTCATGATATCTATGGACTCTTTACATATCATATGCTTGCTTTCTTCGGTAAGAGGGCAATGGAGCGATATGATGTCGCTTCGCTTAAACAGCTCTTCCTGCGATACATATTCTATGTCCATATCCTTTGCGGGGAACTTGTCGTATGCGATAACGTGCATTCCGAAGCCCCTGCATATATCAATAAAAATGCGTCCAATCTTACCGGTTCCGACTACACCGACCGTTTTGCCGTGAAGATCAAAACCTGTAAGTCCGTTAAGGCTGAAATTGAAATCTTTTGTACGTATATAAGCTTTATGGATACGTCTTATCGATGTCAGCAGCAAAGCCATTGCATGCTCCGCAACGGCGTAAGGTGAATATGCCGGAACACGTACAACATGAAGCTTACCGAAAGCATGCTCTATATCCACGTTGTTGTAGCCCGCACATCGAAGCGCTATGAGCTTTACTCCCATTTCATAAAGCTTGTCTATAACATAGGCGTTAAGATCGTCATTTACAAATACGCAGACCACATCGCTGCCCTCGGCAAGCTTATAAGTATCGGGAGAAAGTCTGGTCTCCAGATATGTTATGTCAACCGTGTCCCTGAGTTCTGCCTTTTCGAACGATTCTTTATCGTAATCCTTAGCGCTGAAAAACGTTACCTTGATCTTATCCATATTTCTCCGTTCCACGTTTTCTTATTGAAAACACTTTTATACTTTCAAAGTCGCAGTTAAGCGATCCTTTTTCTTTGTACCCCAAGTCAGAATCTTCTTCTGCCCGAACCGCCTCTTATCAAAAGTACAAGTCTGAGTAACTGAAGTATCGACGAGGCAAGTGCCGCTACGTAAGTCATTGCCGCAGCCATGAGCACTTTTCTTGCTCCGCTTAATTCGTTGGGCATAAGCATGTCGTCATTGTCCAAAATGGCGAGTGCTCTGTGAGAAGCATTAAATTCAACCGGCAAAGTGATCAACTGGAACAGCACTACTCCGAGGAACAGTACCACACCTATCTTTGCAAGTCCGAGATATCCAAGCGCCAGTCCCAAAATGATCACCGGCCACGATATCCACGACCCAACCTTTGCAATCGGCACCGACAAAGACCTTAGTTTGAGCGGTCCGTAGCCGACCTGATGCTGAATGGCATGTCCGCATTCGTGCGCCGCTACGCCTATCGCAGCAACCGACTGCGATCCGTACACACTATCGGAAAGTCTCAGCACTTTTTCTTTCGGCGAATAGTGATCCGTAAGATTTCCGCGAATACGCTCTATCCTCACATCGTAAATGCCCGACTCGTGAAGTATCGTCTCCGCAGCCATTTCGGCAGTGAGTCCGCGCGCATTTCCCTGCCTGTTGTAGCGCTTAAACGTGCCTTTTACGTTCGCCGAAGCGATCAGACTTATCACCGCACCGATAAGCACCAATATATATGTGGGATCGAGCCCATAAGGATAGTACATAATTGTCACCTCCGTATTATTCCATGTGTGCTGATATTATACCACAAAACCACGAGCCAAGCGAATGATTGCATTTGGCATTTGGTTTTTAGCTTTTCCGCTTTTCGGCAGGAATATCACGGCCCCTGCCTGTTTTATTATTATCTAAAAAGAAGCAGGAATAAAATTCCTGCCTCTTTCTTGATAATTCAATTTATAGCAGAAAATGGAGCCACGCATATTTCCTGCCCAAATTTTAAAACATCAAAAATCGGTATTAAAAGACGATCTTTACGCTTCCGATCGTTTTTTCGGGAGCCATGTACAATTTTACAATGTCTCCTACCTTAACATCATGTTCTTGCTGCTCTGCTTTTTTGAGAGAAGCGTCAGCGATCGTAAATTTGTTTAACAGATCGTCGCCGCCCAATGTTTTGTTGTACCATAACAGGCGAACATCAAATTTGGAGCCCTTCTCAACCATCTTAGCTACTATAGCTTCCTGGATCCAGGCGTTTTCTTCCACAAAGTTGACCTCAGTATTCATCAAGCGCTCTTTCTGCTCGTCGGTCAGTTGTGCTTCCAACTCTTCCTTCGCTTTACCTTCCCTTTTTGCAATGGCAAAACATACTCCTACAAATGCACCTATTATAGCTCCTACTATGACATATCCCATTTTTCTCCTCCTTTGAGTACTCAACAACAATAGTTTCTGCTACAAAATCTATGATATCAGATACTTAAAAAAATGCAATTATTAGTTAACCCAAGGGGGACGGTGGAGCCTGTTCATTTGCAAGTAAAAATGAACCAACACCACCGTCCCCTTGGGTCCCCTTGGGTCAGTCCTCACAATACCGCTATCTCAAACGGTAATTTTTCCTTTCCCTCAGGTTCATCGTACTTTATGAGCAAAGCGCGCTTGCCGTTTTCGGCCAGATCATAAACTTTTTGCGAGACCATAGCCTGCTGCGTACTCCCATCAGGGAAACTTACGGTAACAAAACTGTGATTGTGTTTTGGGTTTATCGTCAGTTTTCTGCCTTCCACAACGCAGTCGGCAACAGAATAGTTTTGCTTGTTGATGCATGAGATGCGCTTAATAAAACCGCTCATGAGCCAGATCATAGCCACGACCACAGCAACAAAGAAAACAACCAACATCACTATTGAGATAACAAAAGCTGCTTTGTCATATCTCTGCCTTATCATCATGTTGACCGAAAGGCACGATGCAAGAATAACAACCGGTATGACCAGTGCCGACAAGCACACAGTCAGAACAGACCGGTTCCTGACCTGTTTGCAGATAATGTTGTGTTCATCATTGTTGGCTTTGCGGTAGTTCATTTTGTTTTGGATAGTAAAACTGATGATTTTTTATTAAAAGTTAATCGACAAAGGATTCTTTCTCTCCAATGCCATCATAAGGTAATTATATCATCCAAGTAAAGAACTCATGGCGATTTTAGAACCATTTCAAGCACTGAAAAATACACTATTTTTTGTTTTTAGTGGCTTAGAAAAATGAAAGCCCCTGTTTACGGGGCTTTCAAGCGTTTTGCGATTATTCGTACTCTACTGTTGCCGTCGAACTTTATCCCAATCTTTCATAGCCAATCTAAATCAACATTAAACTCTTCTTCAAAGTCATTCAACACCTCATCCCCGAATCTGGTACCCACCTACAATTCTTCATCTTCCATGAAATAGCTTCCCAACACCTTTTCTCCATGCACTGAAACAATTCGGATTGAATGCAGATACTTAGGATTGTCCGTGAAATAGCTTAATCTATCACAGATCATCTTTTGCAATTCTTTATACGGAATACTCAACTTTGCAACGGATTTCATGGAATTAA
>JAGCTJ010000054.1 GCA_017963665.1 Lachnospiraceae bacterium
GACGTTGAACGTCATGCTGTAGGCGCAGGGATAAAGGTTCATCTCGTAAAGGTCCTGGTGTACGTAGATGTTTGTCATTATCCTCCTGCTGTAGGGGTTGTTCTGAAGATCGTAGAGCACGCGGTCCACCTGGTCCATCATGCCCTCCTTGTAGCGGTGTTTCACTCTCATCTGATAGCCGTATGCCTTGCCGATGGAGCCGTTCTCGTCGGCCCATTCGTCCCATATATGGCTCTTGAGATCGTGGATATTGTTGGATTTCTTCTGCCATATCCACAGGATCTCGTCAGTTGCAAGCTTTACGGCCGTTTTTCTCAAAGTAAGAGCAGGAAATTCCTTTGAAAGGTCGTAGCGGTTCACAACACCGAATTTTTTCACCGTATAGGCAAGCTCGCCGTCCTCCCAGTGAGGGCGCACCTTTTCGCCCCTTGTGTCGGTCCCGTTTTCAAGGATATCCTTACACATATCAACAAAAACTCTGTCAGCGTAACTCATATCTCCTCCGTGGCTCTGCAATTTCAATGTAAAAATGCGGGCGGCTTTTTAGCCCCGCCCGCATCTGCCTTCGGTATCATCTGTTGTCCGCAAAGCTCTTAATGTTGGATGCGTTAGCAAATTTGGTCACTTCGCCGTTTTTGATCTCAACCAGCGTGGGAGCCTGCATAACTCCGTATTTGCCCACAAGGTCGGCATTTTCTTCAGCGTCTACCACCTCATACTTCATGTCCTTTAAAAATTCCTTTGCAAGCTTGCAGTTAGGACATGTCTTTGTGGTAAACAGATAACTCATATTCTTGGCAAGATCCGCATTGACCATAACCTCATCGTCTTCCGATGATATCTTGACAACCGTTGATACCGGACGCTTAAGCGATGATCTTTCAAGATCGTATGTGGTACGGTTCACATACTCCTGAGCCTTGCCGTCGTTCCAGTTCTTGACGGGACGATAATAACCGGTTATACGGCTGTAAACCTCGGTCTCTGCTCCGCAGATGGGGCAGATCTTCTTCTCGCCTGCAAGATATCCGTGGTTCTTGCAGATCGAATATGTGGGCGAAAGCGTATAATACGGAAGTTTGTAATTATCGGCGATCGTCTTTACAAGGTTTGCGGCTGCCTTCCAGTCGGGAAGTTTCTCACCCAGGAATGCATGGAATACGGTTCCCGAAGTATAAAGCGTCTGCAGATCATCCTGAATATCAAGAGCATCGAAGATATCGCTCGTATAATCAACAGGAAGATGTGAAGAGTTGGTGTAATAAGGAGTATCACCGGGCTTGCCCGCAGTCTTGATCGCAGGCCACTTCTTCTTGTCGTGCTTTGCAAGGCGATATGTGGTACTCTCAGCGGGTGTTGCTTCAAGATTATATAAATCTCCGTACATTTCCTGATAATCGGAAAGACGGTTTCTCATATGATTGAGTACTTCTTTTGTGAACTCCTGAGTCCTCTTATCGGTAAGGTTCGCACGAAGCCAGTTTGCATTAAGACCAACTTCATTCATGCCTATAAGACCGATCGTAGAGAAGTGATTGTCAAAGGTTCCGAGGTATCTCTTTGTGTAAGGATAAAGTCCTTCGTCGAGAAGTTTCGTGATAACTCCTCTCTTTACCTTTAACGATCTTGCGGCGATATCCATAAGACGATTGAGTCTCTTGTAGAAATCATCCTTGTTGGTCGAAAGATATGCTATTCTCGGCATATTGATGGTTACTACGCCAACCGAACCCGTTGACTCGCCGGAACCGAAGAAACCGCCTGATTTCTTGCGGAGTTCACGAAGATCAAGTCTTAAACGACAGCACATCGAACGGACATCGCTGGGTTCCATGTCGGAATTAACGTAATTGGAGAAGTAAGGAGTTCCGTACTTGGAAGTCATCTCAAAGAGAAGCTTGTTGTTCTCCGTTTCACTCCAGTCAAAATCTCTGGTTATCGAATATGTAGGAATGGGATATTGGAAGCCTCTGCCATTGGCATCGCCTTCGATCATGGTCTCGATAAAGGCCTTATTGATCATGTCCATCTCTTTCTTACAATCCTTGTAGCAGAAATCCTGAGGCTTCCCGCCTACTATACACGGAAGCTCTGCGAGGTCGTTCGGTACCGTCCAATCAAGAGTTATATTCGAAAACGGTGCCTGTGTGCCCCAACGGCTCGGGGTATTAACACCATAAACGAACGCTTCGATACATTTCTTAACTTCGGGATATGTTAAATTATCTGCTTTTACAAAAGGAGCAAGATAAGTGTCAAATGATGAGAATGCCTGAGCTCCTGCCCATTCGTTCTGCATAATGCCGAGGAAATTGACCATCTGGTTACACAGAACCGACAAATGCTTTGCGGGTGCGGAAGTGATCTTTCCGGGTATCCCGCCGAGTCCTTCGGTAATGAGCTGTTTAAGCGACCATCCTGCGCAATAACCGGTTAACATGGACAGATCGTGAATATGGATATCGGCATTTCTGTGTGCTTCGGCTATTTCTTCATCATAGATCTCGCTGAGCCAGTAATTGGCGGTAACGGCACCGGAGTTTGAAAGGATAAGACCTCCGACCGAATATGTACCGGTGGAATTTTCCTTAACACGCCAGTCTTCTACCTTAACATAGCTGTTTACAACATCCTTGTAATCAAGAATAGTGGATTTCATGACGCGCATCTTTTCGCGTTGCTTACGATAAAGAATGTAGGCCTTTGCTACCTCAACGTAGCCGGTCTGCTCAAGAACTTTCTCGACACTGTCCTGAATATCTTCAACGTGAATCTGTCCGTCTTTGACTTTGCTTTGGAAATCGGCTGTCACGCGAAGGGCAAGCAAGTCAATTATATCGTTGCTGTATTCAATCTCCGTCGCAACAAATGCCTTCATGATGGCATCGCTGATCCTGGTGAGGGTAAAGTCAGACACTTCACCGTTTCTTTTTACAACCTGATACATTTTTAAAAATCTCCCTCCAAAATTTTGCGGAACACCCCATTTCCCGCGACTATATTTAGTGTAGCACCCCGATAAATTAAAGTCAATTGAAAAACACAACATATCGGAAAAATTTTGTTATGTGAACACAAAATATTGTGTGCGAGTTGTCCGAAAAATAGAAACAAAAAGGGAAAAACCATGTTTTTCCCTTAAATACGACCACAATATATTGTTGTTGCCGTTATCTGGTGGACAGAAACTCAAGTTCACGTCTTGCGGCATCATCCTTGGGATATTTTTCAAGATATGCGGCAATTTTTTCTTTTGCCGTGGAGAAATCCAGCATATATTCGTAAGCAATCGCTTCGTTGTACAAAAGTTCCTGCTCCCACTCCGCATCATCAAGATTTAGTCCCGATGTGAACGCGGAAAGCGCCGCAGGATAATCTTCCATCTTAAGGCGGCATACGCCGAGCTGATTGTAGACCGCGGCATTGTTGCCTTTCTCGGAAAGATAAGTATTGTACAGGGTCGAAGCATAATTGTAATCATCTATGGCTTCATATGTCTTTCCGAGTATGAGTATCGTATCGGGATCCGACATGTCTTTGCCTTTTTCAAGATAAACCCTTGCGTTTGAATAATCCTTAAGATAATAACAGATCCTGCCCTTATCGTAATCCGACATGGATTGTGCACCTTCAAGCGTCGCCTTCAGGTAATTTCTGCCCGCATCTTCAAAACCCGCATCGCAAAGACAGAAATAGATATCTATATATGTATCGTAATTACCGGGTTCCGCTTCCGTAACCTTAAGAAAATCTTCTTCCGCGGAATTAAGATCGCCGAGTTTCAACTTTGAAAGCGCCCTGTAATAATATGCATCCGTTTCCTTCGGCTTTAAGCTGACTATTGAATCAAATACCGAAATGGCGTCATTGTAATCGCCGTTTAGATAATATGCGTAACCCAGATAGTAATTGATATCGTAATCCTTGGCCCTTACTATCCCGTGGCTCTCCGAAAGCGCTTTTAAAAATGCGTCTATCGCACCCTGATAGTTCTCTTCGTCAAGAGCCTGGATACCCTGCCGTCTGTAAACCTCTTTATAGTCTTCTCTTCCCGAACATGACGAAAATGAAAACATCATGCACAGTACCAGAAAAATAAAAATCCCTTTTCTCACGTCAGTACCTCATAACCGCATTTAATATAATACGAACAAATTCAGTTTAGCATAACTGACAGTAATTTACATCCAATCTTTTTTTAAATTTATCGTTTCGCACATAGACCTTGACTTTTCGTTGTGCTAACTTTTAATATGTAATTGAATTTTTCGCGGAGGAGACTTATCATGGGTGGATTTTTCGGCGTTGCCTCATGAAAAGATTGTGTGTTCGATCTGTTTTTCGGTGTTGATTACCATTCCCATCTCGGCACAAGACGAGGCGGTATGTGTGTATGGGACAAAGAAAAGGGCTTTGACCGGGCTATTCACAACATAGAAAATTCTCCTTTCAGGACCAAATTCGATCATGACTTTCAGGATATGCACGGTTCGCTCGGAATAGGCTGCATATCGGATTTCGAACCCCAGCCTCTTACGGTCCGTTCCCACCACGGCACATATGCCATTACAACTGTAAGTA
>JAGCTJ010000055.1 GCA_017963665.1 Lachnospiraceae bacterium
GTATCCACCTTTACGAGTTCTCACGGTCTTGTACGTATGACAAAAGACGGCAGGATAACCGATTATACTACAAAAGACGGCATGCCGAGCGATGATATCAGATGTACCAAGGTCGCAAAAGACGGATCTTTGATAGTGGGTACAAATGACGGTCTTGCCATCATACGCGACGGAAACATCGAAAGAGTCATCGGAGCAAATGACGGTCTTTCAAATTCCGTCATATTGACCGTCGAAGAAGGCGACAAAGGCGAGATCTATGCCGGAAGCGACGGCGGCGGGATATATGTGATCGACGGCAAGAGCGTTAAAAAACTCGGAAGAGACAACGGACTTACAAGTGACGTCATATTAAGGATTAAGCATGATCCCGAAAGAGATGTTATCTGGTTTGTAACCTCAAACTCCATCGAGTATTTAAAGGGTGAGAGCATAATAAATGTTTCGACTTTCCCCTACAACAACAATTACGACATCTATTTCGACGACAGGGAAGATATATGGATCCTTTCTTCTTTCGGCGTATATATGGTCAAAGAAGCCGACATGATAAAGGATAAGGTCACGGATTACAGGCTTTACACGATCACAAGCGGCCTGTACTGCGTTCCGACCGGCAATTCCTACAGTGCGTTTGAAGAAAACGGAGATCTTTTCATTGCCGGAAGAACGGGAGTCTTAAAGGTCAACATAGACCACTTTTTTGAAACCTCGACAGCGGTAAAGACATCGATCAGATCTCTTTATATGGGAGACGAAGCGATATTTCCCGATGATGACGGAACCTTTGTGATCCCCGCGGGTAACGGACGTGTTCAGTTTTACGTTTCGGTACTCAATTATGCGATGTACGATCCTACCGTCAAGATATTCCTTGAGGGTGAAGAAGATACCGGTATTTTAGTAAGGCAAAGCCAGCTTTCTTCTCTTGAATTTACAAGACTTCCTTACGGCAACTACGTTCTTCACGTTCAGATAGTGGACGATGCGAACGGGCAGGTTTTACAGGATTCTTCTTTCAACATAGTAAAGCAGCCCCGGTTCTTTGAACTGACGGGTGTCAAGGTGCTGCTCATCGCTTTGCTCGCGCTCATCACGGGCTTCATAGTATGGCGTGTTATGTCCGGCACGGTCGTAAGAAGGCAGTATATCGAGATACAGCAGGCCAAGGAAGAAGCAGAGCGCGCGAACAGTGCCAAATCAAGATTCCTCGCAAATATGTCCCACGAGATAAGGACTCCCATAAATACGATCATGGGTATGGATGAAATGATACTCAGAGAAGAAGCTTCGGGAGTTCCCAAACCCTACTACATGTCGGTCGTTAACTATGCGCTTGATATCAAAGCGGCTTCGGAATCGCTTCTGGGACTCATAAACGACGTACTCGATATCTCCAAGATCGAATCGGGAAAGATGAACCTCGTGGAGCAGTCTTACGACTTAGAAGAGATGCTTCGCTCGATCGTTAAGATGATACGTGTTCGAAGCGACGAAAAGGACCTTTATTTCGATACCGAGATAGCAGAGGATATTCCAAGACTTTTGCATGGCGACATGGGCAAGATAAAGCAGATATTGCTGAATCTGCTCACGAATGCCGTTAAGTATACGGAAGTCGGCGGATTTACGTTAAACGTTTCCATAGTGGAGCGTCACGACAATGAGATAAAGCTTCATTTCTCGGTAAAAGACACCGGAATCGGAGTTAAGGAAGAGGATCTCGATAAGCTCTTTAACGCATATGAGCGTCTCGACGAGCAAAGAAACAGCGGCATCCAGGGTACGGGACTTGGACTTGATATCTCAAGGCAGTTCGCACAGATCATGGGCGGAAGACTCTGGTGCGAGAGCGAGTACGGAAAAGGCTCTGTATTTACACTTGAAGTAACCCAGAAAGTTTTGGACGAGCAGGTCATCGGAGTGTTCAAGGAACGGGACGACACAATGAGCGGTCCTTACGTTCCTCAGTTTGTCGCTCCCGATGCGGAAGTATTGGTGGTTGACGACACGCCCATGAACTTAAATGTCATCAAGGGACTTCTGGCTTCAACGAAGATGTTCGTTTCTACCGCTACCAGCGGTGAGGAATGTCTTGAAAAGATAAGATTCGGAAATTACAACGTGGTGCTTCTAGACCATATGATGCCCGGAATGGACGGCATAGAGACGATCCACCGTATAAGAAAGACACACCCCGATCTTCCGGTATACGCTCTTACTGCCAATACCGCAGAAGGCGAAGAGTATTATCTCGAGCACGGTTTCAACGGTTTTTTGGCAAAACCCATCGACGGTATAGTTCTTGAGAAGGCCATAAGAAAGTATCTTCCCGATGAGATCGTAATGGAACCTTCAAAGGAAGACGTTGCAAAGGCGGAAATCTTCCCCGAAGATATGAAGTGGCTCTACGATACGGGCAAGCTGGACGCAGATCTGGGAATTAAGCACAGCGGAGGCATCGCTTCTTTCATAAACGCCGTGCAGATGTTTTACGATACCATCGACAGCAACTCGGATGTTATAGAAAAAGCCTACAAAGACGGCGATATCAAACTTTATACCGTCAAGGTACATGCCCTTAAGAGTTCAGCAAGGATAATCGGCGCCATGGAACTTTCGGAGTTTGCCAAGATGCTTGAAGATGCAGGTAACAAGGGCGACACAGACTACATAGGAGACAACAAGGACAAGCTCCTTTCGGACTACAGAGCATTCAAGGAAATTCTTTCAAAGCTTAAGAAAGAAGACGATGATTCCGGCAAGGAAGAAATTCCCAAAGAGGAACTTGAAGATGCCTACAAAGCATTAAAGGATCTTGTGGGAGCAATGGATTATGACGGTGTTGAGATGGTGATCAATTCGGTGGCAGACTACAAACTCCCCGAAAAGGACGCCGAAACTTTCAAATCGCTGGAGGCGGCACTTAGGAAGTTTGATTGGGATGAGATGGAGAAACTTGTATGAGCGTACTCGACAAAAAACAGATAATGGTAATAGGGAAAAAAGAAACCTTTCTTATCCGCGTTTTGTTAAAGAAGATCAAGGAAGCGGGTATCGATGCCATCTTTTGTTCGGACAGCATAAACGACATAAATGCTCATTGGGAAGACTCGTCGCTCATTACCTGCTACTATGAAGCGGAGGCCAGCCTTTCGGATGCAGTGCTTCGTTTCCTTGTGGACAAGTTTACCGACGATCACAAGCAGATGGTCATAATCGGTGACAGACGCGACATTCAGCATGTATACGATAACATCCCCGGTGAGATGATCTACAAAGTTCTCAACCGTCCTTTGGATGCGGAAGAGTACATAAACAGCGTAAAAGATCTGTTCAAAAAGATCGATGCGGGTGAATACAAGAAGAGCATTCTCGTAGTTGACGACGATCCGACTTACCTCGGTGTCGTAAGAGAGTGGCTTAAGAGCAAGTATCAGGTTGCCATGGTAAGTTCGGGACTTCAGGCAATAAAATGGCTTGGAAAGAACAAAGCCGATCTTATACTTCTCGATTATGAGATGCCCGTTACCGACGGTCCTCAGGTGCTTGAGATGTTAAGAGCCGACGAAGAAACGAAGTCGATCCCCGTTATATTCCTTACGGGAAAGAGCGACAGGGAAAGCGTCATGGCGGTTCTTTCTTTAAAGCCCGAAGGATATTTTCTTAAGAGCATCGATAGAGAAGAACTGTTAAATAACTTGAAGGATTTCTTTTTGAAACATCAAAAATAATGAAAAAAAGAAAAGAAGAGATCGAAAAAACTCAGGACAATAAAAACGACATAATGAAGATTCTCGAGGAGATTGAAAAGAGCATCCCCATCGAGACTTCCTTGGAGTGCGCCGAATACAGGAAAAGCATTACAAGAGGTATAGCAGTGACGGAAAAAGAAACAACTATCACTTTTAAAAGTGCTCCCGACAAGACCTTTACCGAAGCGTTCTTCGTCCCTTCACTGGTTTTATTCGATTCCTTCGACCGTCTTGTTCACGACAACGAAGAAGATATAAAAAACATGCATTACGCCGAGTACGGTGAGGTATGGTTTGACGGCAATATCATATGTACCGAAGCCAGAAACATGCTGGTTAAAGACATTGAGGAGAACTTATCTTCCGATTGTGTCGGCGAAGAAAAAGAGTATGTAATAAAGGCCGCCAAATACAGAGACCACGCAAGGATAAGGTTAAGCGACGGCACAAAGTCACACGAGATAATCGTGGCCCTTCCCGACAGTTCCAGATATCTCTACATAGGTATCACCGGCGTCTGCTGCAGGATCGGTGATATAAAGATCGAAAACTCGGGAGAAGAGATAGGCCCTGACGATATCGAAAGGATTGCCGACGAGATAAGCTATATCAATCATATTGAGGGCGATATTCCCAATATCCAGATCGATTCAAGCAGAAGCGCCGCGACCGAGGGAATACTCATAGAGGACGGCATGCGTCTTTCCTTCAAGGCAAAAGCCCTTCCGACAGCGAGCCTTGCATGGCATTGTCCTTACATAGTCATCTTTACCTCCGATGACAAAAAGGTTGCGGGAAAAAATTATACCGAGATCGCCCTCATCCGTTTTAACGGAGAGATGAAACGAAACAAAGACATAGCCGAGGCAAAGATCACGATTGAAAAAGACGGAGAATACGAGGATGCCGCCGAGTGGAAGAAAAAGAGTATGAACGGTTACGGATCCATCGTCCATTTTTCCCGCGGAAGGAAGAGGATAACGGTTACCACAAGCAACCTGGGAATATCATTAAGATGTACCATCGAACTTAAAAAGAGCGCAAAAAAAGTGTATGCCGCATTAACCGGCGACCAAGTTGCGCTCACGAACATCATGATCATATGATTGTTGTATATTACAATTATAAATTTTCTTTTTACAATTAATCTTTTCAAAATTGTGAGAATATGGCATAAATGAAATAAGGGTGAGATATCGACTCACCCTTATTTAATACTTGTAATAACGTTTTAGGAGAGAATGATGACAGACATAAAGGTTAACAAACTTCATATGGGGCCCGCTCTTTGTGCTCTCGATCTTGGAGACGGAAGCGAAAGAGGAGAATATGTAGATCAGGATTATATTCTTAACAGTCTTGGAAGACCGCACAGAGCCATCAGTTTAATGTATTGCTATTACCCTAAAGATCCCAAGTGGCCCGCCAGGGTTAGCGAGGCATACAAAAACGACGGTACGGGTGCCTGGGGATATCCTTACGACGATTACTTTACATATAAGGGTGGACTTAACGGTACGCTTGACGACGAGCCCTTTACATACATGAGAGAAGTCAGAGCTCACGGACAGGATGTGTTACTGACACTCACCATGGATCCCCTTCTTGAAGACGAGCACATAGTAGCCGTTGCAAGAGATCTTCGCAAGTTCGGTCGAGTAATGTTAAGGATCAACCACGAAGCTACCGGCAACTGGTTTTCTTTTAACAAAAGAGCAAGTTATGAAGAGGTTGCAGCGTTCTTTGTGCGTTGCTGCGAGATCATTCACAGAGAGGCAAAGAACGTAAAAGTCATCCTTTGCCTTGACGGATACAAAACTCTCGAAGAAGAAAAAATGGACAAAGAAGATATCTTCACCGAAGCCATCAAGGCTGCCGATATCGAGTCGGTGGACAGATATCTCGCACTCCACTGGGGCTGGCCCGATGACGTTGCCCTTGAAGGAGGCAATACATTTGCCCGTTACAGCGTAGACACCATCTATGCTTGCACGAAGAGAAGTTATCACAAATATGTCGAGATAAACGGCGGCGAAAAGAGACCCATGGTTCTTTCCGAGCTTAACGCCGACGGTGACGTAACGGGTGCTTACGATCAGGCTGCAATGATGAAGCGTTTTTGTGACAACATCAAAAACGATGAAGAGAAATGGCTTTCGGGCTTTACCTTCTATCAGTTCAGAGATCGGGGACGACTGGGCCTTGAGATAGAAGATCCCAACAACAAAAATGTGGGTATCGAACAGCCCGTAATGGATACTTACAGAGAGATATTAAAAGACGAATACTTTAATCCCGTTATGGAGACAGGCGAAGACGTTTCTTTACCCGCAAGATTAAGATGGGGCGGATCGGAAGATGCAGACGGTCTTTTGCTTTCACTCCACTTTGACGCCGATCCCGTATTTTGCGAAGCGGAGTTTGAAGACGATCTTCTTGACGCCAATCTCATGATGGAGCTTAACGGAAGATGGTTTTATAAGGCTCCCGGAGTAAAAAGAATAGACTTTATGAGCGCTTTCTACAAAAACAGGCTCACAGGCGCAAAAGATCTGACACTTAAGATATTTGCTCCTCCCGCAAGCGGTGAGAACGATCCTTCACAGGGTGACGACTGGCAGACAAATTATTATTACACTGTTTCTTCCCTTCCCAAATTAAGGATCGAATATAAGCCTGTAGTGGAGAATATACCATAACCTATGTTCTTGACGCACAATCACGTATTGTTTAAAATATTTACGAAATCGTTTTAGTAAACTATCATTTCTAAATCGGAGGGTTATTTAATGAATTACGGTTATTTTGACGAGAAAGCAAAAGAATATGTTATCACTCGCCCCGATACACCATCGGCTTGGGCAAATTATCTTGGCTCACCTGAATACGGTGCAATCATTTCAAACAACGCGGGTGGATACAGCTTTGTTAAATCCGGCGCGAACGGCCGAGTTATCAGGTATCGTTTTAACAGCGTGGCTACCGATCAGCCGGGACGCTATATCTATTTAAGAGACCTTGAAGACGGCGAATACTGGTCCGCTTCATGGGCTCCTGTTTGCAAGCCTCTTGATTCCTATAAGAGCGAATGCCGTCACGGAACCGCATATACCGTTATTTCTTCGGAATATAAGGGTATCAAGGCCGAGACTTCTTATTATGTTCCCAAGGATGCGACCTACGAAGTATGGAACTGCAAAGTTACCAACAACGATTCAAAGCCCCGTAAGATCGCCGTTACCGGTTACTGCGAATTCGTAAACGAGAACAATTACGAGCAGGATCAGGTTAATCTTCAGTACACTCTTTTCATTACCCATACATATTTTAAGGATAATTTCATCCAGCAGAAGCAGAACGAAAACTTCCACGATCCCAATCATGAAAGATTCTTCGGCCTTGCAGGTGCAAAAGTTGATAAATTCTGCGGCGACAGAGACAAGTTCGTAGGTTCTTACAGAAGCTACGCCAATCCTGTGGGTGCAGAAAAAGGTCTTAACGGAGATCTTAACTATTGCGACAACTCCTGCGGCGCACTTGAAAGCGATGTAACCCTGGCACCCGGAGAGACCAAGGTATTTACATATCTTCTCGGACAGAAGCCCGAAAACGAGGCAAAGGCGATCATCGCAAAATACGAAGATGCTTCCAGAGTAGACAAAGAGTTAAACGAACTTAAAGAGTATTGGCATTCAAAACTTGACAATCTCGTTGTAAATACTCCCGACGAAAACTTCAACAACATGGTAAATGTTTGGAACGCATACAACTGCTTCATCACATTTACATGGTCAAGAGCCGCATCCTTCCAGTATTGCGGACTTAGAAACGGATTCGGATACCGTGATACCGTACAGGATATTCAGGGTATTATTCACCTTGCTCCCGAGATGGCTGCAGATCAGATCCGCTTCATGCTTTCCGCTCAGGTTAACAACGGTGCCGGACTTCCTTTGGTTAAGTACACTCATACTCCGGGTAAAGAAAACACCCCCGACGATCCTTCATACGTAAAAGAGACGGGACATCCCAGCTACAGAGCGGATGATGCTTTATGGCTCTTCCCCACCGTTTACAAATACATTTCCGAGTCCGGAAACATTGCTTTCCTTGACGAAGAGATCCTTTACGCAAACAACGACGAGAAGGGAACCGTATACGATCACTTAAAACGTGCGATCGCTTTCTCCATGAACAACTTAGGTAACCACGGCATGCCCGCAGGTCTTCACGCAGACTGGAACGACTGCGTAAGACTGGGAAAGAAGGGCGAGTCCACATTCGTTGCCTTCCAGCTCGTATATGCCGTTAAGATCTTAAGAAAGTACGCCGTTCTCAAAAATGATACGGAGTACGTAAAGTATCTTGATGACGTAAACGCAAAGATGGAAGACATCCTTAAAGATTGCTGGAACGAAGACAGATGGATCAGAGGATACAAAGAAGACGGCCAGGTCATCGGTAACAGAAAAGACCCCGAAGCTTCCATGTGGCTCAATCCTCAGTCATGGTCGGTAATCGCCGACTTCGGTTCAAAGGAACAGCAGCTTAAAGCGATGGAAAGCGTTGAAAGAGAATTGAACACACCTTACGGTGCGATGGTCATGTATCCCGCATACGAGAATCACGCATTCGACGGAGCATTGATGGTATGCTTCAACAAGGGTGTAAAAGAAAACGCAGGTATCTTCTCACAGCCTCAGGGATGGCTTATCCTCGCTGAGTCCAAACTCGGTCACGGTAATAAGGCATACATGTACTGGAAAGAAGCATCACCCGCCACATACAATGACAAGGCCGAATTAAGAGTGCTTGAGCCTTATGTATTCGGACAGTTCGTCGAAGCAAAGGATTCACCTTTCGCCGGACGCGCTCACGTACACTGGCTCACCGGTACGGCTTCAACCGTTATGGTAGGTACTACCGAAGGTATCCTGGGACTCAATCCCGAGGCAGAGGGTATCGTTATCGATCCTTCGATCCCTTCGGAGTGGAAAAACTACTCGTTCAAGAAGAACTTCCGTGGAAAAGTTCTTAACGTAACGGTTAATAACCCCAACGGTTCCGAGCACGGTGTTAAATCCGTAACGGTTAACGGCACAAAGATCGACGGACTTCTTATCAAAGAATCCGTACTTAAAGACAGTAACGATATCGTTATTGAAATGTGATCTTAAGTTTGTGATGACCCCTTGTCGAACAATATCGACAAGGGGTTTTTGTTATTTTCAAATTTGTGATAGTATATGAGACATGAAAGACACGCTTAGTTTTGTTATTACCGGTGATATCGGTTTCGACAAGTACATGAAGGACGCTTATAAAAAAGAGGATCTTTTGGATAAAGAGGTCCTTGATTTCTTACGCTTGTCAGACCATCTCATGGTAAATGTCGAAGGCCCTCTTTCCGGGGCAAACCTGCACAAAGAAACCGACGGCGCATCAAAACTTAAGCATTCGATGGACGCAGGAGTTGCGGATTTTCTTAAAAAGATCGGTGCGGACATCTGGAACATAAACAACAACCACATAATGGACGAAGGTCCCGAAGGACTTAAATGCACCCTTGATGCGGCAAAGGAAAAAGGTGCCGTTACGATAGGTGCGGGAATGAACATAGATGAGGCATCGAAGCCTTTGATTTATCCCGACGCCGGCGGTATCGGCTTTGTGAGCGTTGGATATGAAAGAGCCTGCAGAAAAGCGACCGAGGATACGCCGGGATGTCTTAACTTCAGTGATATGGATCTCATTGAAAAAAGGATAAGAGAAGTAAAAAGGGCATGTCGGTGGTGCGTGGTAATAGCACACGACGGTGAAGAGTTTACTTCACTTCCGTCTCCGTATACAAGGGAGCGTTTTCACAAATATCTGGAATTCGGCGCGGATATCGTGGTGGCTCACCATCCCCATGTTCCCATGAATTATGAGACCGTGGGAGAAAAGATCATTTTCTATTCTCTTGGGAATTTCATTTTTGATACGGATTATCAAAGGTCTCAATTCAATACCGATATCGGGCTTATCGTAAAGATATCTTTTGACAAAGAACACTTTACTTTTGAACCTTTTGCCATAAAGATTGACAGAAACGCATGTAAGATAGTAAAGTCAGATTTACCAAAAATATTTGAAAATGTCGACAGCGAAGAGTATGAGTTATTGGCTCCGCTTGCGGCAGCGGTATTTTTGGAAAATACAAAGAGGCAGCTTAAGTATATGAAACCCGAAGTTTTTGAGAATGCAACAGAAGAAGATTTCTTAAAGAACTTCAATGAACCTTTAAGAAGCGGCAGGGTACCCGGTAAGCTTTTGGATATGCAGATCGTGGTGCCTTTGGCAAATGCGGCCAAAGAAGCTCATTGGAAGCGCTCCAAACTTGAAGGCGTTAAAAAGTATATGCTCGCACAGATGCCCTCGCGGGCTTAGATTATTGTGTCGCTTGAACAGGAATGACACGGTGTGTTAGAATAAATGTCGCCCTTTTCAGGCATAAAAGGAAAATATAGTTAGCGCTTTGTCGCAAACAGCATATACGAATTGAGAGGATCATGACATGACAAATAAAGGAAAGTATTATTTAACAACGGCGATCGCCTATACATCCGGCAAGCCTCATATAGGCAACAGCTACGAGATAGTAATGGCAGACGCGATCGCCAGATTTAAAAGAAAAGACGGCTATGACGTTCGTTTCCAGACCGGAACCGACGAGCACGGTCAGAAAAACGAGATCAAAGCAAAAGAAGAAGGCGTTACTCCCAAGGAATTTGTGGATAAGATTGCAGGCGAGATAAAAGATGTATGCGATTGTCTTAACTGTTCGTACGACAGATTTATCCGTACCACCGATCCCGATCATGAACTGCAGATCCAGAAGATCTTTAAGAAGATGTACGACAAAGGCGATATCTACAAAGGATATTACGAAGGCCTTTACTGTACTCCCTGCGAGTCTTTCTGGACCGAGTCGCAGCTTGTTGACGGAAAATGCCCCGACTGCGGTCGTGAGGTTAAACCCGCCAAAGAAGAAGCATACTTCTTTAAGATGAGCAAATATGCCGACAGACTTATCGAGTATATCAATACCCATCCCGAATTTATACAGCCCGTATCCCGTAAGAACGAGATGATGAACAATTTTCTTCTTCCCGGACTGCAGGATCTTTGCGTATCGAGAACCTCGTTTACATGGGGTATCCCGGTATCGTTCGATGAAAAGCATGTGGTTTACGTATGGCTTGATGCCCTTTCAAACTACATTACCGGTCTTGGCTACGATGCGGACGGCAACTCCGACGACCTTTACAAGAAATACTGGCCCGCAGACCTTCATCTTATCGGTAAGGACATAGTGAGATTCCACACGATCTACTGGCCCATTTTCTTAATGAGCCTTGACGAGCCGCTTCCGAAGACCGTATTCGGTCATCCCTGGCTCTTAAGCGGTGACGGAAAGATGAGTAAGTCAAAAGGAAACGTTATCTATGCGGATGACGCCGCCAAGTTCTTCGGTGTCGATGCGGTAAGATATTTCCTTCTTCACGAGATGCCTTACGACAACGACGGTGTTGTAAGCTGGGATCTTATGACCGAGCGTATCAACTCCGATCTTGCCAACATCTTAGGCAACCTTGTAAACCGTACGATCTCCATGAGCAATAAGTATTTCGGCGGGGTTGTGGCCGATAAGGGTGTAAAAGAAGCAGTTGACGATGACCTTAAGGCTGTAGCCGTAAGCACATATGACCGCGCTGTGGCTAAGATGGATACGTTCCATGTTGCCGATGCGATCTCTGAGATATTTGTGCTCTTTAAGAGACTCAACAAGTACATAGATGAGACGGAGCCCTGGGTTCTGGCAAAAGACGAGGCAAAGAAAGACAGACTTGCAACCGTTTTGTACAACTTAACGGAAGGCATTATGATCGGAGCAAGCCTCCTTTATCCTTTCCTTCCCGATACCGCGGAAAGCATTGCTACGCAGCTTAATGACAAGCTTCGTGATTTCGATGCCCTTGGCGAGTTCGGAAAATATCCTTCGGGCAACAAAGTAACCGATTCTCCGAAGATCCTGTTCGCAAGACTTGACATCAACGACGTTCACGCCGAGATGGAAAGGATCGCAGCCCTTCAGAAGGCTGAGGCAGGTGTTACCGAAGAGCCTGCTAAAGAAGAAAACGCCATCGAACTTGAAGTAAGAGACGAGATCACTTACGATGATTTTGCAAAGCTTCAGTTTGCTGTAGGCGAGATCATCAAGTGCGAAGAAGTTCCGAAGTCAAAGAAGCTTCTGTGCTCTCAGGTCAAGATCGGAAACAGCGTAAAGCAGATCGTTTCCGGTATCAAACAGCATTACAGTGCCGAAGAAATGGTCGGCAAGAAGGTAATGGTGCTCGTTAACCTTAAGCCCGCAACTCTTGCGGGAGTCGTATCCGAAGGTATGCTCTTATGCGCCGAGGATCCCGACGGTAAGCTTGCACTCATGACCCCCGAAAAGGAAATGCCTTCGGGTGCTGAGATCTGCTAGTAGTTTGTAATTACAAAAGGCGGTAAAGTTCATGCTTTACCGCCTTTTTTGGGAGACAGATAAACCATGGCAAAGAAGAACACACCTTTCGAACCCTACAAAGGAAAAGATGATTACATTTTCATAAGCTATGCCCACAAAGACAGCGCAAAAGTGTTTGAAGCGATAAAACTTCTTCACGAAGAAAAATACCGCATCTGGTACGACGAGGGCATAGAGATCGGTGCGCAGTGGCCTCAGGTTGTTGCAAGCAGGCTAAAAGAAAGTGCCGTGGTTTTGATCTTCCTTTCAAATAATGCTCTTTTGTCACAAAACTGCCAAAGAGAGATCCATTATGCCGTATCTCAGAAAAAGGAGATGATAGTTGTCAATCTTGAGGACTGTGTTCTTTCTCCCGATCTGGAAATGCAGTTAAGTGTGGTTAAAAAGATAAACTGTAACGAGGCCGAAAGTTTAAAGGAAACGCTCAAAGAATACCTTTCCGATTCCCTTATCGGAGACGGCATAACGGGTTATGAAAGAACGGATGCAGGGAAAAGATCCAAAAAGAACATATGGCTCTATATTTCGATGGCGGCGATAGCGGTTTCTTTGTTGCTGGCCCTATACATATTTGCAGCATTAAACGGCTTTCTTGGTGACAAGGGGATCACAACGAAGACTGTTGAGGCCGAAGAAACCGAGGTTTCGGTAACACAGTTCAAAGACAACATGTCGATGCAGTTATTGTTAAACACGTTGGATTCGAAATATGTTCACATATGCGGAAATTGTATAGTTTCAGATCCGAAAGCCGTAAAGTATGAAGAGGGCGAATGGACGGTTGCGGGGGAGAAGGTTTCAAAGGGAGACGTCAATTCTCTTACCCTCATAAAGAAAAAAGACATAGAGCAATTATCTTTGATAAATGAAAAGTTAAAGGATCTTTCCGGAGCAGAAGAGATGAACGCTCTTAAGTATCTCGACATTTCGGACAATCCCATCACGGATCTTTCGGGTATAGAGAATCTTAAAAACCTTGAAACCCTTTATTTACTTAACATTCCGGAAAAGACGGACATCAGTGTTCTTACCAAGTTAAATAATCTCAAGCGAGTTTATGTAAGTGTCGAAATGACAGACAAGATCGCGCCCCTTGTGGAAAACGGCGTTGACGTAACGGTGACGGGCAATCATTAAGGAGGAAAGATGCAAAACTATTGCGGCAACAAAGAACCTTTCGTATTTGTCTACAATAACGTTTTCACCAAATTTACCGATTCGATCATAAAAGAGCTTTCTTCCAAAAAGAAAGTTTACGTTTCGTCTTCTTTTACGGCAAAAGACAAACGTATTCTCGATAAGGCTTCGGCCGTTGTGGTGGTACTCTCTGCTGTTAACGTATCGGACGCCGAGCCCCTCATCACATATGCCGTTTCAAAAGACAAGAATATTATCCCCATATATATGGATGAGGTGGTTTTGCCCGAGGGACTTGATATGCTTTTGTCCACAAAGCAGGCACTTATAAAAAGTGAGTTTGCTTCGGATGACGACCTTGTTTCTGCACTTCTTTTTTCCCCCGTATTGGCAAAACTGTCGGTTACAAAAGCACAGAAGAAAGCGGCCGTAAGACCTTTTGTATCAGGTGTTATCGCCGCGGTTTTGATAGTGGCGGCAGCGGTTTTCTGGATCGTTAGGAATAATACCCGTTCAAACATGATAGATTCCGATTCGGATCTGGCGAAGATGGGTCTTTCGGGAGACTATCTTAAGATCACTGAAGTATATATTTACGGAAACACTCTTAAAGACGAGCCGGAAGAAAACGGCGCCATCGAGGCTCCCGTTTCGCTCGATGAAAGAGGTATTTATCTTCCAAGCGGCGATGAGATCGTTCAGAGAGGATTCATTAATAAAGCGGATGATCTGGCAAATCTTAAGAACGTGGAAGAACTGGCGGTATCGGGCAATTCGCTGGAAGATGTTTCTTTGCTATTTACGCTTACAAAGATAAAGAGACTTGAGCTGTCATGTAACTTAAATCCCGTGGATCTTACAGGTATAGGCAGCCTTTCGGATCTTGAGTATCTGGATCTGGGCTATACAAAGATAAGCGGCGGACTTGATGAAGTGGCCGGCCTTCCCAATCTTAAAACACTGATCATATCAAACGAATATCTTTCTGAACTTACGAATCTCGACAGAACCCGTGTGGCGGTATTCTGCCCGCAGGTGATGGTTTCTTCTTTTGAAGAATTAAAAACGGCAAGCGAAGACGGTCATGTTTATGAGATAAATCTTTCGGGAAAAACCTTTACGATTCCGAAAGATGAAACCGTGACGATAAGAAAGAACGTATCCTTATCTTCCGTACAGGTTGAGACCATAGACAATTACGGCACCGTGGAACTGTACGGAGTATGGGGAATGGGTATGGTCACAAAAAACAATCGAGGTACCGTAAAGATAAAAGACGGAGGTCTTTACTCCTGCGGAATGGGAGAGACGCATAATTACGGAACATTCCTTGTCGAAAAAGGCGGACGTCATGAGCTTGAAAGGGGAGAACAGTTTTATCAGGAGGACGGAGATTATATAAACGAAGGCGAACTCTTCGTGGGAAACGGCGGCAGATATTATCTTAACGGCGGTAAAGTCGCAAATACGGGTCTTATCAGAACGGAATATACTTTCGATGAGCTTGACGAGCAATTTAAAGGCGAGCTTAATGGACTGTCCGATACCGGAGAAGTTGAAGCTTATGAAGCAACCGACGGGGATGTGATCGAAGAAGTAAGCGAAGAAGAATTTGACGCGTACGCGCTGCTTCCAAACGACCCTCTGGATGAGGCGAGTCTTGACGAAAACGGCCTCACGCCCAGAGAAAGCGCATATTTTAACGCTCTTGAATACTATTCACCGAGAATGGGAGGCGGACAGCCTGTCAAAGTTCCCGTGACACCTTACACAGATTCCGAAATGCTTTTGTCGAAGAGACCGGATCATTGTACTGCATATATCGCACGAGACATGGAGATCGCACATGCACCTTCATGGACGGAAGGTTACTATGAACTGATCGTAGGCCCCGGAGTAACGGCAACCTTAAAAGGCGATTGGACGACAGATTCGGGAATAACCGTCATGAAGGGCGGAACGCTGATTGTAGACGGAACTTTGTACATTCAGCTTGGCAACAATTCCGGTACTTTCATAACGCGGGGAAAGACCACGTACGATGTGGGACTTGATTCCTGGGGTAACGAATGGGGAATTTTCGCCAATGACGGAAAGATGATCACCGAAGGAAACGGATCTGTCGATCTTTACCACATATGGTCTTTTGCAAACGCTTCCGAAGAAGGAAACATAAACGCCGAGATGCGTTTTGACTTTACCGACACGGAGCCTCCTTTCAGATTTGCGAACGGTTACCACGGATTCGGTTCCTTCAAACTTTGTTACCGAGCACCCGAGAACAACTTTGAAAAGAAGTGGTGGGTCGAGGATATAGATCTTTCGGATTATGAGATATATTCAAATGACATAACGGACACGGAAAATCTGGATAAGTACGGCATGACTCCCAGAGAGCGTGCAATATACGATTATGCGTGCTCTTTGGATTATCTCGATCATAAGAATACATCCGAGAAACTTAATCCGATCGTTAATGCTTCTGAACTGGATCTTTTCGGAGTACGTGACGGAGATATCTATATCGCACGAGATATGGAAATAGACAAAGCCTCAAAGTTCTGGTACGAAAAGGGCGGAGTCTGGAACATTGCGGTGGCTCCCGGAGCTACGGTAACGATAAAGGGAGACATTGAAAACTGGACAAGGAAGCTGAATAATAATGAAGATCCCAACGATATATGGATAACCGTTATGAAAGGCGGCACGCTTGTGATAGACGGAGAACTTCCCTTTGCCCTTTTGGTAAATCACGGCGATCTGATCGTGAACGGAAAACTGTTCTCAACATATTATGACGAGAATACTCCCGATCTTGTTTCCATGATCGCCAACGACGGAACGATAACAGTGAACAAGGGCGGCTCCCTCGATGCACTTCAGATATGGAGTTTTAAGGGGGCAAAAGAAAACGGTGACATCACTCTCCACAGTACGGAATATGAAAAAAGGTACGATTATACCGATATGAAATGTCCGTTTGCTTTTGAACACGGGGTCCACGGCTTCAATTCGTTCTTTAAATACAGTTTACATCCCGAAGATTATGAAGACGGAAGCAATATGCTTGTGCAGAAATTCTGGAACTAGAGATATTTTGTGTCTGTTGCGCTTATATGATTTATCGGATATAATTTAAGTAATCATGGAAAAATATAACCATTCGGGGGCTATATATGAAACGGATCGATTTTACTTATGATTCCAGAGACGAAGTTTCCAAACTTCACGCTGTCAGGTGGGAGCCTGACGATCCCGAAGTAAGAGGCGTAGTGCAGATCGTGCACGGAATGTGCGAGCACGTTGACAGATACGAAGATTTTGCTTCATTTTTGACAGAAAAAGGCTTTGTCGTAACCGCGGAAGATCATCTCGGGCACGGCAAGAGCATTAAAGACGATAAAAAGGGATACTTTTGCAAAATGGATCCCGCGACGGTAGTCGTAAGAGACGTTCACAGACTTAAAAAGATGACCGAGGAGATGTACAGGGGAAAACCCTATCTTATAATCGGTCATTCCATGGGTTCTTTCATTTTGAGAAATTATCTCATCAAGTACGGAAAAGGTATATCCGGAGCTGTGATAATGGGAACCGGTATGCCTTCCAAGTCTGAGGCGATGCTTTTAAAGACGCTTGCATCGATAGGATGCTTTTTCGGACATGCACAAAGACCGTCCAAGTTCATATACGGTCTTGCCATGGGTTCTTACAACAAAAAGATCAAAGATCCGAGAACTCCCGTCGACTGGCTTACCAAAGATGAGAGCATAGTAGATAAATATATTGCCGATCCCTTGTGCGGATTTTTGTTTCCCTGCAACGGATTTAAGACGATGGGCGAGTTGATCTTAAGACTTCACAAAAAGTCGAACATAGAAAAGATGCCCATTACGCTCCGTGTTCTTATTACGTCGGGTAAAGAAGACCCGGTAGGCAATTACAGCGCGGGTCCCATAAGCGTTTACAAAGAGTTTTTGAATGTCGGCATGCAGAAGGTTAAGATCAAACTTTATGAAGGCGACAGACACGAGATCTTAAACGAGACCGACAAAGAAACGGTCTATGAAGATATATATAACTGGCTTATCGAGGAATAAGCATGGATAATGCGGAATATATCGTCAACTCCGATATTGTGATAAGAAGAGCCTTGCCCGATGAGTTTAAGCCGGCCATGGAAATGGTCTGGAAGGTGTTTAACGAATTCGAGGCAAAAGATTACGGCCCGGTGGGGACTTCCAATTTCCGTGATTTCATTAACGGAGACATTATAAAGAACATGTTTGACATCGGCGAATATCCCATGTGGATCGCGGTGTGCAAAGAAAAGATAGTCGGGGTTTCGACATTAAGAGCAAAGACACATATTTCGCTTTTGTTTGTTGACAAAGAATATCAGAGAATGGGGATAGGGCGCACGCTTATAAAAGCGATGCAGGATCATACGGAAGAAAGAGGGAGCATTAAACTTACGGTCAACTCTTCTCCCTTTGGCGAAGAATTTTATCGCAAGGTCGGGTTTATGGACACCGATGTGCGAAAATATACTAACGGAATAGTCTACACTCCCATGATCTTGTTGGAGAGACTATAGGCTTGAGGGTCAACAATCCATGAAACTCATTCACAGCAAAGATATTTACTATATCACAAAAGAAGTCCTTAAGCTTATCGATCCCAAAGTAATAAGGCACGGCGAGAGAACGGCTTACATTCTTTACAAGATGTTAATGTGTCTTGATAAATACGAGATGTATGAAGTGGCTGAGTTTGCATTTATTGCCACACTTCATGATATCGGTGCATTCAAGACCGACTACATGGAAGATCAGTTAAGGTATGAGTCACGTGACTACATGCCCCATTCGATATACGGGTATCTTTTCTTGCTTTATCTGATGCCCTTTAAAGACAGAGCAAAGATCATACTTTACCACCACACGGATTACGATAAAATACCGAAGGTTGAGTACGAGTTTACAGACATCATATATTATCTTAACGTTGCCGAGAAAATGGATATGTATTCCAACATTCTCGGAAGTAAGTTCGACTATATGATGTTCAATAAGCAATCGGGCACGAAATATGCCCCCAAGGCGCTTGACCTTTTGTATCAGGCACAAAAGAGATATAACGTTTTCGAGAAGCTTTCAAGCGGAGAGTACAAAGAAGAACTTGAAGAGCTTTATGAGTATCTTATCTTCACCAACGAAGAAAAAGACAATCTCTTAATGGGCCTTATGAGTTGCGTAAGTTTCAGAAGCGAATATTCCATGGTCGACACGGTCGCATGTCTTAACATATGCGTGCAATTGGCGGATAAACTTCTTTTATCACAAGAGGATACCGAACTTTTGCGTTGTGCCGCGGTACTTCATGACGCCGGAATGTGCTCCGTTTCAAAAGATGTTCTCGAAGCGCCGAGAAAGCTTACCGACATTGAAATGCAGGGACTTAGAAATCACGTTTCGTTAATAGAGACAATACTTCAGGGAAGACTCGACGAAGCATGCCTTGATATCATCACTGCGCATCACGAAAGATGTGACGGATCGGGTTATCCCAACAAATTGAGAGCCAATCAGATGAACCGACTTCAGATGATACTCCAGGTGGCCGATGTCGTTACGGCGCTTACAAGCCCCAGAAGTTACAGAGAGCCGAAGTCAAAAGAACAGGTCATCTCGATACTGAACGAAGAAGCTCAAAAAGGGAAACTCAGTTCCGAAATAGTACGTGCCTTCACGGCATTTTACGACAGCATTATGGATGGCGTCACAAAGGCAAGCACAAAGCAGCTTTCAACGTACAGAAAGCTTGTTGAGAATTATGACGTTACGTACAAACAGATAAAATAAGAAAGACAGGTAATACAGATAGTTATGGGAAAGATTTTTGATTTGGACAGTCCGCTTGTAAGGTTTTTAAACAAGGTTGCGGATCTTTTGTGGCTAAACCTTCTTACGGTGGTCTGCTGTATCCCGATCATCACTGCCGGTGCGGCATTCACTGCGTTACACTATTGTTGCCTTAAACTTGTAAGAGGCGAAGAAGGATACATCACCAAAGATTTCTTTAAATCCTTCAAGCTCAACTTTAAGCAGGCAACGATCATATGGCTTTTGGTTTTTGTGACGGGAATCGTTCTCGGATTTGACTTTTACATCATCGTTAACGGAGTGGTGGGAGGCACTTCTTCCGTTATAAGAGTGGGACTTTTGATAGCTTCGATCCTTTATGTGTTTACCGTATTGTATGTATTCCCTTTACAGTCACATTTCTACAATCCGGTAAAGACGACTATCAAAAATGCTTTTATGATGAGTCTCACCATTCTTCCGAAAACGATATTGATGGTGATATTTGCTGCACTTCCTTTGGCACTCACATATACCGGCATTTGGTTTTCTGTGGGAGCACTGGTAGGCTTTTGCATACTTTTCTGGTTTTCGGCGCCGGCATATTTCTCGGCTCTTTTGTACAACAAGACTTTTAAAAAGTATGAGCCCAAGGAAGAAGAAAACGATGATTACACCTGGAGTGTAAATACGGACAAGGAAGAGTCCGATGAGGCAGATAAGATCGAAGAAACCAAATCCGAAACCGAGGAGGCAGCGGATGGAGATATATCAAAAGAGAATGTAAGGAGTGGGGACGAACATGAGTGATGGCAAAACAAAAAAGAATTCCTGGTTTTCGTGGCTGATCATTGGCATTGCATTTATTGTCGTGGTCGTTGTTTTGCTGTTGTCTTTTTTGAAGGAAGGAAAGGCAACCGCTACCATGACTGCCGAAGATACGTTGCTTAGCAGCGCCAACGTATGGGCTTCTCAGTTAAGCGATACGCTTACGCTGGCTGAAAAGACCGGCGGCATGATAAACGATTACATCACGGACAAGGGCAGTGACAATCTTACCGATGAGACGGTTTATCTTATGGATAAAGTCGTAAAGAATACACCGTTCTATCGCATAATGGTCCATTTCGACGGAAAGAAACCCGTCGATGATGAGGGAAAGACTCACGATGCCGATCTTTATGAAGCTTATCTTGAAGAAGGTCAGACCGAAAACGTGGCTTATACATTTATCGAAGATGACGGTATGGGAAACAATAACGTTGTCATGGCATCTTATCCCATTACTTCCTGCGCGGGACATATACTGTTCTTCCTTGATATTGATGAAATAGGAGACATATTTACCGCCTACGGTTATGAAGACGCATCTTTCGCGGTTTTGTTCAAAAAGGACGGAACGATCTTAAACGTTCTTCCCGGATTTACCGATAAAGACAGCAAGTTCTTAACTGAAGAATCTTTCCTTGTTTCGATACAGGAAGGAACAAAGAGAGAAGATTACAACTTCTTTAAGGCAAAACTCTATAACGGCGCGGGCTGCTTTATACAGAGCACTTACCGGGGTGACAGTCGTACGATAGTATGTGTTCCGGTTAAAGTAGAAGACTGGTACATCGGTTACGGTGTAAGACAGTACAAAGTTGACGTCGAGGTGGACAGTGCTTTCAGAAATCTGAAAAATACGGTTATCGAGCTCGTTGTTGTACTCGGAGTATTTGCTCTTGTTGCAATAGGATTTGCGGTTTACACGGCCACCAAGTCTCGTGAGCGAGGAAGAAAACTCGAAGACAAGGCCGATATGGATCTTTTGACCGAGCTTACGAACAAGGCTGCTACCGAAAGAATGATCTCGGACTATATCGATTCCCATCCCAACGGTCACGGTGTTTTGTTTATCCTTGACATAGATAACTTCAAGAAAGTCAACGATACCATGGGACATGCTTTTGGCGATACGCTTCTTAAGACTCTCGGTAAAGAGATAAGGACCGAGTTCCGTGTTACCGATATCGTGGGACGTACCGGCGGCGATGAGTTCATGATCTTCTTAAAAGACATAAACGACGATCTTATCGTTGAACGAGAAGCCAACAGAATAACCAGATTCTTCCACGACTTTAAGGCCGGCGGAGATTACGTTAAGTATTCGGCTACCGCAAGTATAGGTTGTGCGATCTATCCTTCCGACGGAGCTACCTTCAAAGATCTTTACGTATCTGCGGATCAGGCTTTGTACAGAGCCAAGAAGCGAGGCAAGAATCAGCTCGTCTTCTACAATGAAGACAAGTACGGAAACAATAAAGCTTAACTATACAAATTGCCCAATTTCCGGTATTGGAAATTGGGCAATATTTATAATAGAACACTGTGGGATAGGCAAGAGTTACAAGAAATAGACTTTTTTTTGGTAAATGCTATCATGGCGCGAAATAAGCCGTTTTTGTATACTAGAACAAGCTACGGGGGTTTTCCCGATATATTTAGGAGGAAATTAATTTATGGCAAGTTTATCCTTGAAAAACATCTGCAAGGTATATCCTAACGGATTCGAAGCTGTTAAGAACTTCAACCTTGAGATCGAAGACAAAGAATTCATCATCTTCGTAGGACCTTCAGGATGTGGTAAGTCTACCACACTTCGTATGATCGCAGGTCTTGAAGACATCACTTCAGGTGAGTTAAAGATCGGTGACAGAATCGTTAACGACGTTGAACCTAAGGACAGAGATATCGCGATGGTATTCCAGAACTACGCTCTGTATCCTCATATGTCAGTTTACGACAACATGGCATTCGGACTTAAGTTAAGAAAAGTTCCGAAGGATGAAATTGATAAAATGGTTAAAGAAGCAGCTAAGATCCTTGATCTTACTCCCCTTCTTGATCGTAAGCCCAAGGCTCTTTCCGGTGGTCAGAGACAGCGTGTTGCTATGGGACGTGCTATCGTTCGTAACCCTAAGGTATTCCTTATGGACGAGCCTCTTTCAAACCTTGATGCAAA
>JAGCTJ010000005.1 GCA_017963665.1 Lachnospiraceae bacterium
ATAGTTTTAATGACCCTTCTGGCGGTGTGCTACATTGAGTATGAGTTTGGCATCGCACCCTACCGAAGGCAGGTGCTTGAAGAAACCGCGGCGCGTCAGGGACTTAAGCGTGACCTTGAAAACACCGAAAATACCGCAAGAGCAGAGATGAAAAAGAGCATGCTCAAGGCGGAGAACCGGATACTCGAAGACAGAGCCGAACTTTCCCAGACCCTTCACGACAAGCTGGGACACAACATAAACGGTTCGATTTATCAGCTTGAAGCCGGCAAAGTGCTGATGGAAAAAGATCCCGAAAAGGCAAAGTCCATGATACAGGCCGTTATCGATCAGCTTCGCACCGGTATGGATGAGATACGCGCCATTTTAAGAAAAGAGCGTCCCGACAAAAAGCAGATGGCATTACTTCAGCTTTACGAGCTTTGCGAGGACTGCAACAACAAAGGCGTGGAGGCGGAACTGCTTACGGAGGGCGAACTTTCCACCATTCCCGGGGATGTTTGGGAAGTGATACTGGACAACTGTTTCGAGGCCGTTTCAAACGCCATGAAATACGCCCAGTGCAAGCACATAAACATTTCCATAACAGCACTTAACAAAATGATAAGAGTAAACGTAAAAGACGACGGAAAAGGCTGCAAGAACATCGTGGACGGCATGGGTCTTTCCGGCATGCGCCAAAGGATAAGGTCCGTGGGCGGCACCATCGATTTTGAATCTTTACGTGGATTTAACATAAACATGTTGATACCCATCAACAACGAACAGGCAGGTTAAAATGGAAAAGATAAAAGTTATCATTGCGGACGACAGCGATTTCGTGCGCGACGGAATGAAGATAATACTTGATGTGGACGAGGATTTCGAGGTCATCGGATGCGCGGCCAACGGCCGTGACGCCATAGAACTTGCAAGAAATAACCCTCCCGACGTGTTTTTGATGGACATACAGATGCCCGTTATGGACGGCATTGAGGCCACAAAGCAGATAGTGGAAGAGGGGCTTGGAAAAGTTCTTATACTCACAACCTTCGATGACGACGACCTTGTAAAGCAGGCACTTAAGAGCGGCGCCAACGGTTATCTTATAAAGAATCACACCCCCGATCACTTAAAGCAGATGATCCGTTCGGTCTATACCGGAACCGGCGTAATGGAAGAGAGCATCTTAAAGAACCTGGCTAACAACGCCGTAAACGAAGCGGGTGCATCGGCTTCGGGCTTCGATCCTTCGGGTTACTCGGAGCGGGAGCTTGAGATCATCAAGGCGGTGGCGGAAGGCCTTTCCAACAAGGAGATCGCTCAGAAACTCTTCATCTCGGAAGGAACCGTCAAAAACTACATCACCAACATACTTTCAAAAGAAGACCTTTCCCACAGGACCGCATTGGCGGTATACTATCTTACAGGTAAGAAATAGTTTTCGGAGAATGCAATGAACATTCCGTATAGAAGGGAAATGTAATGAATAAAAAGAAAATACTGTACGCGGGCATAGCGATACTTCTTATCGCCTTTTGCGTGATCCCGTTTCACTCCTCAAACTGTATAGTGAGGCTTCATTATTCCGACATAGACGAAGCGGATTCTTTTTACCTGCTTTATGCCACAAAAGAAGAGGCTGAATTTGGCGGGGACAAGACGATTGAAGCTTTTGTCAATCCCGAAGGCCACGTTGTGGAGTTTGTGATCCCGAGTGAATTAAACGGCGATATCACCGCCTTGAGACTTGATTTCCCGGGTGTCGATCAGACTGTTTCTTTCGATTCGGTATTTGTGCTTTCAGGAAGCGTTGTTCGAAAATCCTATGGTGCAAACAGGTTCTTTTCACCCGAGTTTTTCACGGGGACCAACGGAATAGATGCCATCCAGACTCCTTCTACGGAACTTTACACATACATAGTCACAAGCGGTAACGATCCTTATATCGTGTTGTCCGATAAAGCGGTAGCTATGATAAACAAAGGTTTCAGTTCGTATTTTGTCACAAAACTTTTGATATCGTTGTTCATCGGCGGCTGCATCTTTTTATACGAAAAGGAGAAAAGATCATGAACGTAAAAAAGAAAGATTTTGCGGCTGCCATAATATTCGGATTACTGACGGCATATCTTTCGTACCGGATAGTTGAAGCCGAACTTTCCAACATGGTATCCGATTACACCGGCCACGTTTACGTATATCTTCCGTTATTGTTAAAAAAAGAAACATTCACTCAGGGCCTTGGCGCCGCTCCCTATTTTCTGTGGCATTTTATCACGATCGCAGGATATAAGCTTTTCGGCATACCCCTTGAATATGCGGCAGGTTACACGAACGGTTTATTCGGGATATTCACTTATATCACCGTTTATTTCTTTGTATATTCTTTATACAAAAAGACGGGCAGAGATGTGGGTGCGATCACGATCCCGCTCATTTCCTTCGGTATGTGCATATTACAGCCGATATCGGCAAAGTGGATGAATGCGTGGATATTGGACGCGGCACCGATAACGCCCAATCCTCTGTCCAATCCGACTTACCTGGCAACCAGAGGATTTGCGGTTTTGGCTTTCTGCCTTGTGCTGGACATTTGGGGAAAGCAGGAGAGTGACGATTACAAAGGCATATTCTTTAAGGTTGAAAACGGACTTACCCGTTACTACATAGCACTTTCCGTTGTGCTCTTACTGTCGGTTCTCGCAAAGCCCACGTTTGTAGAGATGTTCATTCCCGCTGTGGGGATAATGATGCTTTTCAAATGGGCCGGGGAAGGCGCTAAAAAGGACGGAAGCGGCAGGAAGTATTTCGGCATTTTATTTAAAACCTTTCTTACCGCAGTACCTGCGATACTTATCGTTTTCGCTCAGTTCTTAATGTATTTCATATTTGGCGGAAGCTACGGAGAAGGGGGTTCGGTTGTCGTTACACCTTTCTTAAGGGTATGGCGTATGTTTACCGACAATGTCGGTCTTTCTATCATTCTCGCACTTTTGTTTGTAATGTTTGTTATGCTCATTCGTACGGTAACCTTCATCGATTCCAACGCCGGAAGACTTGCACTTACCTGCTTTGGGGTAGGTTTTTTGCAGGCGGCATTTCTTGGGGAGAGCACCAAACTTGGTCACGGCGACTTCATGTGGCCCCTTATGTCGGCGATGTTCTTACTGTTCCTTGCCGCTGTAGCGGCACTTGTGCTTCACAAAGATAATGAGGACAGACCCGTGAAGGATGCCCTTACCTTTACGGCGTGGACCATATTTGCCTTACATGTATTTTGCGGAGTGCTTTTGATAATCGAAGAATTATCGGTAAAATTGTAAAAAGAACAAACTGACCAAAATAGTCAACACACATATAATGGGGGATTTCCGATGAAAACCATGAAAAAGATCGTGTGCATCTTAAGCACGCTGATGCTTGTTCTTTGTACCTTAGGTTGTTCTAAAAAAGCTGAACAGCCGGTCGAACCGCGCCTGTTGCTTGGGTTTTCTCAGATAGGTTCGGAGAGTGCCTGGCGTATCGGAAATACCAGAGACATTGAAGCATGTGCCGAAGAATACGGTGTAAGCCTGATGTTTGAGAATGCCAACCAGAAGCAGGAAAACCAGATCGATGCCATCAGAAGATTCATAGCCTACAAGGTTGATGTTATCGCATTTTCCCCCATAGTTGAGGAAGGATGGGACAATGTTTTAAACGAAGCCAAGGAAGCAGGCATTCCCGTCATATTAGTTGACAGAGATGTCAGTACCGACGCCGAAGGGCTCACGAAATGCCTTATCGGAGCGGATTTTTATAAAGAAGGCGTCATGGCGGCAGAGTATCTTATACGTAAAGCCGACAGCCTTGGACTTGAGCATGTCAACATAGTCGAGATCACCGGAACCGAAAACTCGACGCCCATGCGTCAAAGACAGGCGGGATTTGTGGATACGATAGCGGGCGACGATCGGATGGTGATACTTGAAAGCATCGACGGAGATTTCTTAAAGAGCCGCGGTGCCGAATGTATGAGGTCGCTTCTTGGCACATACGGAAGCGATATCGACGTTGTTTTCTCTCATAACGATGAGATGACTCTCGGAGCTTTACCCGAAATAGAGAAGGCGGGATTTGTTCCGGGACAGGATATGATAATAATTTCCATCGACGGCGGGCAGGAAGCCATCGATGTTTTAAAGGAGGGCCGTATCAACTGCGTTGTGGAATGCACTCCAAAACTGGGCAAAGAGCTCATGGAAACCGCGCTTAAACTTAAGGCGGGCGAAGAAGTGGACACTTTGATACATCCGGTTGAAGAGGTGTTTTCCGACGAGCAGGATACGTCACTTATAGCACCCAGAGGGTATTGATACTTAATGGAGAGGGTTAAAAGAGAAAAAAGCATTCTCGGAGTTATTAACGACTTAAGCCACAGGCTGGTTTTGATCATGGTAGCACCTATCATAATCAGTCTTCTTCTCATGCTTTTTTACGCATACAAATATCACAGTTCCATTGTTCGAATGGAAACGATAGCAGATCTTAAGACAAGAGTATCCGAAGATATCCCCGGAATTGCATGGAATATAATAAGCGGCCGCGAAACTTTTGCGGAAAGTAAGATCTACCTTCAGATAAACGAAGTCAAAGCAACCATAGATTCCATCACGGAAAAGACCGGAAGCGAAAACAGACTTTCACTTATCGTCGCAAACAACACTATGGAGACGCTGGAAAACTATGTTGACCGTATACGGGACAACATAGATAACGAGATCCCGGTTGTGGAAAACGAAGCGGTATTAAACGAAGTAAGAGGTGTCGCCGCTTTGGTTGATAGGATGCTCAACGAATATATCGCGAAAGAGATCGAATCCACCGCAAAGATGAGCTTAAGTCTTCGTATAGTCATCATCGTTACGGCAGCAGTGGAAGTGCTTATTCTTGTGGCAGCGATATTTTTCAGAAACAGAGCCATGAAAAAGACCGCGGCATTTGTACGTCAGCCCATCGAGCGACTCGAGGAAGTTACAAAGTCCATCGCGGAAGGAACGCTGGACGCACGTATCACCGATACCGACGTTACCGAGCTTAGAAATCTTACGACCCAGGTCAACACCATGGCGGACCGTCTTGAAGAGATGATGGAACAAAGCGTTCAGGACGCAAGAAACCTTCGTAAAGCGGAACTTAGGACACTCCAGGCACAGATCAACCCCCATTTTCTTTATAACACGCTGGATGCCATCGTCTGGAAAGCGGAAGCGGGGGAAAAGGGCGAAGTTATTCAGCTTACCAGCGCGCTAAGCGATTTCTTCAGAATAAGCTTATCCTCCGGCGCCGACTGGATACCCATAAGCCAGGAAAAGAAGCACATCGAAGGTTATCTTACGATACAGCAGACAAGATACCGCGACATTCTCCGCTACGAGATCGACATCCCCGACGAGATCGGAGATTACTTTATACTTAAGCTGTTGCTGCAGCCCCTTGTGGAAAATGCCATCTACCACGGCATTAAGATAAAGAGAGGCGGCGGTACCATAAAGGTGAAAGGAAGACTTGAGGAGAACTATCTTAAGTTTTCCGTTGAGGATACCGGATGCGGCATGACAAAAGAGCAACTAAGCGAACTTAACGAGCGAATGAAAAAAGGCCAGCCCACGGTGAGCGAAGGCTCGGGCGGCTTCGGACTGGTTAACGTGAACCTTCGTATACGTCTTTATTACAACCAGCCCGAAGGATTAGAGATAGAAAGCAACGAAGAAGGAACCAAGGTAAGCTTTGCGGTTCCCATGAGACCGAGAGAGGAGATTTTTGAACATGAAAGTGTTTCTGGCTGATGATGAGATAGTTGTCAGAGAAGGGATAAGAGAATCGTTTCCATGGGATGATACTCCCTATACTCTTGTGGGAGAAGCGCCTGACGGTGAGATGGCCCTTCCCATAATACGTGATACAAACCCCGACATAGTCATAACCGATATAAAGATGCCCTTCATGGACGGGCTTGAACTTTGCAGAGTGTTAAAAGAACAGATGCCCTGGATCGGGATAATCGTTTTAAGCGGTTACGATGAGTTTGAGTATGCCCGCCAGTGCATACAGCTTGGAGTGCGCGAATATCTTTTAAAGCCCATCAACGCATCCGACCTTCGGGAAGTGCTGGACAAAGTGAGCGCTCAGCTTAAGGCAGAAAGAAAAAACCTCGAACATGCCGCAAGTTTACGTGCCCGTATGGAAAGCGACGGCAAATTCTTAAAGGAAAAACTCATCGCTTCTTTGTTTACCGATGAAGCGCTGGAAGAAGACGCGCCCAACGTGCTTAACAGGTTAAGTACCATGGGGTGTCCCGTTCCCGCACCTTTCTACGTTGTTGCGGACGCATCTTTTTCACCCACCGACACCGGACAGCAGGCTGCGTCTACCCTTGCGGAGAGCAGTTCGGGTATAGTCAACGCCACCGCAAGCCGCGCGGGCTCAAGACTTCTGGTGATAGGCAATACCGCCGAAGAAGCGGAAGAGAGAGCGTACGCTTTTTCAACCTCTCTCTCAAGAGAACTTGAAAGACTTAACTGCAAAAGGATTCGCATAGGTATCGGCGATATCGTGGAAGAACCAAAAGATATAATAAGAAGTTTTAAGACTGCAAGACATATAAGACATCTTCTTGAGGAAAGGATCGACGCTCAGACCATCATCCTCGGTGTAAGAGAGATGGGAGACGTTACGGACGAGATGAAAACACCGTCCGTTATAAGTGATGCAAAACTTTACATGACCCAGAACTTTTCCAACGCAAATCTCATGCTTCAGGACGTGGCAAAAGCCGTCAACATGAGTAACAGCAGATTCTCAACGGTCTTTTCCCAGCAAACCGGACAGACCTTTACGGAATATCTTATCTATCTAAGGCTTAACAAAGCCAAAGAACTCTTAAAGACAACGAACATCAAGAGTTCTCAGATCGCAAGAGACGTGGGCTACAACGACGCTCACTATTTCAGTTACATCTTTAAGAAAAACACCGGTGTTACCCCCTCGGATTACAGATCGCAGTATCAAAATCAACCGGAATAAAATGAAAACGAACTTTTTTCTTTTTGCCTCTTAAAACGCAAAATGATTTTTAACCAAGTCAAAACGAGGCTTGATTTATTCTTTCCTCCAAATGGTATATCGTTTTACCAGACACCCGAAAGGGCCATTTAAAAAGGAGGAACAAAATGAAAAAGTTCAGAGCATTATTACTTGTTGTTGTTCTTGTTATCAGTTCCGTATTGTGCGCTTGCGGCGGCAAGTCCGGCGGTAACATCAAAGTGGGCGTGGTTAACAATCCCCCTTCAGAGTCAGGTTATCGTGAAGCAAACGTAAAAGATATGGAAAAAGTCTTCTCGGCAGAGAACGGCTACGATCTTAAGACATTCTACAGCTTAAAGAACGACGAGCAGCTTCAGGCAGCACAGGGATTCATCACAGAAGGTGTTGATTATCTTCTTATCTCCGCAGCTGAGACCACAGGTTGGGACGATGTTCTTAAAAAGGCTAAAGAAGCCGGCATCAAAGTTTATCTCTTTGACCGTATGATCAATGTTGACGAAAGCCTTTACGAAGCAGCAGTTGTTTCCGACATGGCTAAGGAAGGCGAGACCGCAGTTAAGTGGTTACTTGACCAGAACCTTCCGGAGTACAACGTAATCCACATTCAGGGTGCTATGGGTTCCGACGCTCAGATCGGACGTACAGGCGCACTTGATGAGCAGTTTGCATCAGGCAAGATGAAGAAGGTTGTTCAGCAGACCGCTACATGGGATGAAGCAGAAGCAAAGAAGATTGTTGAATCCGTTATCAACTCAGGTGAAGACTTCAACGTAATCTACGCAGAGAACGACGGTATGGCTAAGGGCGCTGTTGCAGCTCTTGACGAAGCAGGTATCACTCACGGTGTAGACGGCAAAGTTATCGTTATGGGCTTTGACTGCAACAAGTGGGCATTAAGAGAATTGCTTTCGGGCGCATGGAACTACGACGGACAGTGCAGTCCTTTCCAGGCACAGATCATCTCCGATCTTATCAAAGGCAACAAGACAACTTCTACCAAGAAGATCATAAACGAAGAAAAGGGATTTGATGCAACAACTCTTACCCAGAGCGACATCGATACCTACGGTTTGGGTGATTGATGATTGATCACTGATTGACCAAAACGGCGCAGCTGGGCTGTATGAAAATCAGTCCACGCTGCGCTGAATTTTTAGGAGGATAGATATGGAAAATTGCTTACTTAAGATGCGTCATATCGAAAAGCGATTTCCGGGTGTCCTGGCACTTAACAACGTGGATTTTACTTTAAGAAAGGGTGAGATTCATGCCCTTATGGGAGAGAACGGTGCGGGGAAATCCACTTTGATAAAGATTCTTACGGGTGTATATCAAATGGACGCGGGAGAGATAACCGTTGAAGATACCGCCGTTTCTATTCGTTCTCCTCAGGACGCACAGAACAAAGGTATAAGCACGGTTTATCAGGAAATTACATTGTGCCCCAATCTTACCGTAGCCGAGAACATGTTCATCGGCCGTGAGGGCGGTAATTGGGTACGTCATACCGAAGACGAGAAACGCGCAGACGAGATACTTAAACTGCTTGGCATACCTGCCAGAAGCACACAGCAGCTCGGCAGCTGTTCTTTGGCTGTTCAGCAGATGGTAGCCATAGCACGCGCGGTAGATCAGAATTGTAAAGTGCTCATTTTGGATGAGCCTACTTCTTCTCTTGATGACAAAGAAGTAAAGATGCTCTTTGATCTTATGAGAGATCTTAAGAGCAAGGGTGTGGGTATCATTTTCGTAACACATTTCCTCGAGCAGGTTTACGAAGTCAGCGATCGTATAACCGTTCTTCGTAACGGAGAACTCGTGGGAGAATATCTTGTGGAAGATCTTCCTCAGGTTGAACTCGTTTCAAAGATGATAGGTAAAGAACTTGACGAGCTCAGCACACTTAAAGAAAGTGACGAAGAAGATATTTCAAAAAAGGAAGTACTGTATGAAGCAAAGTCTTTGTCCAGTTCCGAAGCGGAGCCTTTTGATTTTACGATACATAAAGGCGAGGTTAACGGATTTACCGGACTTCTGGGATCGGGACGAAGCGAAAGTGTCAGGGCAATATTCGGTGCCGACAAAGTTACGGGCGGCAACGTTACCATAAAGGGGAAAAATGCAAAGATAACACGTCCCATAGATGCCATGAAGCACGGCATAGGTTATCTTTCGGAAGACAGAAAGCGCGACGGTATAATAGCGGAACTTAGCGTACGTGAAAACATTATGCTCGCTTTGCAGGTCATGAACGGTTTCTTTAAACCCATCAGCCGTTCCGAATCCGAAGCGTTTGCGGATGAATACATCAAAGTGTTGAACATTAAAACGGCAAGCAGAGAGACTCCCGTGGGATCGTTAAGCGGCGGAAATCAGCAGAAGGTAATTCTTGCAAGATGGCTTCTTACCCATCCCGATTATCTCATTCTCGACGAGCCCACAAGAGGTATCGACGTGGGAACAAAGTTGGAGATACAGAAACTTGTGCTTAAACTTGCGGAAGAAGGCGTGAGCGTAACCTTCATCTCTTCGGAGGTTGAGGAGATGCTTCGTACCTGTTCAAGACTCATCGTCATGAGAGATCGCCACATAGTCGGCGAACTTACGGGCAAAGACCTTAATCAGGCACAGGTAATGAAGACTATTGCGGGAGGTGAGGCTTAAGATGAAAAACAAAAAGACACACGGCGGCCTCGGCCAGCTTACGATCCCGATAATAGCTCTTGCGTTGCTTGTATTGTTCAACGTCGTTAGAGACCTGATCTTTATCTATTATTTCAAAGATCCAAACTATGTAAGTTTCTTCAGCATCGAGTTTACAAGGAACAATCTGGATAATACGGTGCTTGCGGGCAACCTTATAAGTATCATTAACGGTGCCAGCGAACTTGCCATCCTGGCAATGGGCATGACCCTTGTTACGGCAGCCTGCGGCGGACAGGATATCAGTGTCGGCGCGGCAGCGGCCATAGCGGGCAGCGTTTTCGTAAAAGTATTGAAGTCGTCTTCATCCATCAACGGCGGTACGGTTGCCATCGCATTTGTGAGCGCATGTATCGTGGCGATGCTGTTCGGCTCTTTCAACGGAACACTGGTGGCGGTATTTAAGATACAGCCCATGATCGCGACGCTGATCCTTTATACATGCGGACGTTCCATTGCATATTGGATAAACGGCGGTGCAACACCTACCGTAAACAGCCCGATCATTACGGCGATAGGAAGTTTCATACCCGGTATTCCGATCCCTACACCGGTACTTATCGTTATCGCGGTAAGTCTGCTGTTTAAACTGATCTTTAAGTTCACATCTCTTGAACTGTTCACACAGTCGGTAGGTATAAACGGAAGTGCGGCGAGATTAAACGGTATCAATTCAACCTTCATAAAACTCTTGTCCTTCATAATACTCGGTGTTTGCGTGGCATTCTCGGGAACCATCGGCGTAAGCCGTCTTGGACTTATAAACCATGAGACACTTCTTCTGGATATTGAAATGGACACGATCCTTGCGGTTGCCATCGGAGGTAACTCTTTAGGCGGCGGAAAGTTCAAGATCGGCGGAAGTATCATCGGTGCGTATGTTATACAGATGCTTACCATCACCCTTTATGCCATGAAGGTTTCGTCCACCGACGTTAAGGCTTACAAGGCCATCGTCATCGTTCTTTTGGTTGTCCTCGGTTCTCCGGTGGTTAAAGCGAAGTTCGAAAAGGTGTTAAGTTACCTCGGCCTTAACAGGCAAAGTATATCGACGAAAGGAGCGCAGTAGTATGAAAATGATGAAAAACATGCGAAAAGAGCCCCTTACCGATACACAGCTTCTCATGAGCATCACCATAGGTATTTTCATAGTGATGTATCTGGTGGCGATCATTTTCCTGGGCGGCGGATTTTTACACGCACAGCAGATATTCGATATGTTAAACGATAACGCCAGCCTTATCATCGTATCCTGCGCACTTACCATCGTTATGATCGGCGGCGGTATCGATATCAGCGTAGGTGCGGTAACCTCTTTGGTTGTAATGAGCTGTGTGCTTTACTTAAACTCCGGCGGCAACATATTTGTTTCCATATTGCTTGCCCTTGGCATAGGACTTGGCTTCGGATTGGTTCAGGGATTCCTCATAAGTTACCTTGAGATCCAGCCTTTCATAGTGACTCTCGCGGGAATGTTCTTCGCAAGAGGTATGACCACCATACTTTCGGTCAACCCTCAGAAGTCGGAGCACAGCGGATTTGAAAAGCTCCGCGAAATGAAGATTGAGATACCTTTCCTGGGTTACACCGCAAAGAACGGCAATTTCGTTCCGGCGCGTATGGAGCTTGGAGTTGTTGTGGCACTTATTTGTGTAGTCTTTATCTTTATCCTGCTTAAGTACATCCGTCTCGGCCGTAACTTCTACGCAATGGGCGGAAATCAGCAGAGCGCACTCATGCTTGGTATAAATGTAAAAAGAACACGTTTCTTCAGTTATGTGATAAGCGGCTTATTAAGCGGTATTTCCGGATATGTTTTCATGATGCACACCGGAGCCGGCAATGCCACGAATGCGGCAGGTATGGAAATGAATGCCATAGCTTCCTCCATTATCGGTGGCACCCTCCTTACCGGCGGTGTGGGTAACGTTATCGGAACATTCTTCGGAACCCTCACTCTTACCACCATAAAGAAGATCGTTGTATCCAGCGGACTTAACGATCCCTGGTGGCAGAGTATCACCACCGGCGGCATGCTTTGTTTCTTTATACTGTTGCAAAGCGTGGTTCTCGGAAAGAGAGCGAAGAAAAAGAATTCATAATAAAGTCCTTAGAAAAAGCGGCGCCCCCCCTGAAGCGTCGTTTTTTCATATATATTCCCCAAATCTCCGCGATAGTATATAATGGTGGCAACACGCTTAAACTGAGTTTGGCATACCGATCTCTTCGTGTGGAAACTCACGACGATCCCGCAAAGAATCAATCCACGGGATATTTTGATATGCAATAAGTAACACGGAGTTTGTATGAAGAAAAGTTCTAAAGTCATAATCGCTACGGTGGGAGTGCTGGCACTTGCAAGTGCCGGCGCCGGCCTGGTGTGTCTTAATCTTTCAAGGGAACGCGAAAAAGAAGAGCTTGGCGCATCGCGTTCTTTTTCCCAAACTGCAATGATACTTGCCGAAAGCGGCAGGACCGATATGAAAGCCGCGGTAAAAGAATTGGAAGAGATCGCTCTTGCGAAGGCAAAGGCCGAAGAGGAGCGAAGACTTGCGGAAGAAGCGGCCAGAAAAGCACTTGAAGAGGCAAAGGCGGAGGAAGAAAGAAGGCTCGCCGAGGAGGCCGCGAAGAAGGCTCAGGAAGAGGAACTTGCAAGAGAAGAAGCAAGGAAGGCGGCCGAGGAAGATCAAAAGGCACCACAGTTTTTGTATTACAGAGGTACACCGACGATAAAAGTGGGAGATGCGTTTGATGTTCACAAGTATATAGGCTACGGTGACGATTGTGACAGAAACGTCGATCTTACGATACAGGGCTCGGTGGATACTTCTCAGGAAGGAACCTATCCTTTAAAGCTGACGCTGACGGACGATGCGGGAAAAACGACTTCCAAAGATATGGAAGTGCGCGTCGTTACGGAAATCTCGTCGGGCGGAGGCGGAAGCACAACGGAAAAAGAGCAGTTTTCGGATTTCGTTGCCAACTACAAAAATGAGAATACCCTTGTGGGCATAGATGTTTCCAGATATCAGGGAGATATAGATTTTGAGAGCGTAAAGGCCGCCGGGTGCGAGTTCGTCTACATGAGAATAGGCGGATACTCGGGCGGGGAGTTCTTTACGGACAAATGCTTTGTACAGAATTTTGCAAGAGCCAAAGCCGCAGGGCTTAAGATCGGTATATATACCTACACCGAAGACAGCAACGCCAAAGAGGTGGCGGCGACGGTCAAGTACATTATGGGTGTACTCGGAAACGAACCGCTGGATTTCCCGATAGCGTATGACTGGGAAGATTACAAGCATTTCGAAGAATACGGCATGAACCTTCACGACCTTAACGATCTTTTGGATTATTTCGGCGAAGAAGTTGCCAAGTACGGTTATTCTTCGTGCCTGTACGGCAGCAAGAACGCGATGCTGAACATCTGGACAAAGCCTCGAAAAGACCCGGTGTGGCTTGCCCAATACTATTCGTCGTGCACCTATGAAGGCGACTATTTTATGTGGCAGCACTCAAGCTCGGGCCGCATAGACGGCATAGGCGGAGACGTCGATCTGGACGTTTATTATATAAGATGATCACGAGGACAGATATTTAGTGGAACAGGTTGACAACTCGTGCTATAATCCTTAATGGAAAAAATTGAGATCAATTAACATACAAAGGAGAAACAAAATGAATCTTTCACCACTTCAGAAGGCAAGATATGAGTACAGCCCCAAGCTTCCCGCAATGCTTCGTGGCGGTATTTCTGAGATCACCGTAAATGTCGGCGCTCCCACACAGAGCGTTGCAGATCAGGACAAGATCAAAGCACTCTTCCCCAACACATACGGAAAGAACGAGATCACATTCGTTAAGGGCAGCAACACATCCGCAGCTAAAAAGCAGGTTGTTGGCGTTATCCTTTCGGGTGGACAGGCTCCCGGCGGACACAACGTTATCTGCGGTCTTTACGATGCAATCAAGGCAACAGACAAGAACAACGTATTACTCGGCTTCAAGGGTGGCCCTTCGGGACTTATCGATGACGACTTCATCGAGTTTGACGATGCTTACATCAACGCTTACAGAAACACCGGCGGTTTCGATATCATCGGTTCCGGACGTACAAAGCTTGAGACCGAAGAGCAGTTTAAGATCGTTACCGAAGTAGCTAAGAAGCACGGTCTTACCGCTATCGTTATCATCGGCGGTGACGACTCCAACACTAACGCAGCAGTTCTTGCAGAGTACATGGCTGCACACAACACAGGCGTACTGGTTATCGGTTGCCCCAAGACTATCGACGGTGACTTAAAGAACGAAGATATCGAAGCTTCTTTCGGTTTCGATACGGCTACAAAGACATATTCCGAACTTATCGGTAACATCGAAAGAGATGCAAACTCCGCTAAGAAGTATTGGCACTTCATCAAGGTTATGGGTCGTTCCGCTTCTCACGTTGCACTTGAGTGTGCTCTTGAGACACAGCCCAACATCTGCCTTATCGGCGAAGAAGTTGCAGCTAAGAAGATGTCACTTGCAGCTATCACAAACTACATCGCAGATTCAGTTGAGAAGAGAGGAAACAACGGCGAGAACTTCGGTGTTGCAATCATTCCCGAAGGTATCGTAGAGTTCGTTCCCGAGTTCTCAAAGCTCATTGCAGAGATCAACGAACTTCTTGCAGGAAGCAAGACAGAAGAGTTCAACGCACTTCCCGACTGGGATGCAAAATACAACTACATTAAGAAGGGTCTTTCAGCTGAGTCATTCGCTGTATTCGATATCCTTCCTCAGTTCGTACAGCAGCAGCTCTTCCTTGAAAGAGATCCTCACGGAAATGTACAGGTTTCACTTATCGAGTCAGAGAAGCTCTTCTCCGAGATGGTTAAGAATGAGCTTGCAAAGAGAAAGGCAGCAGGCACATACAAGGGTAAGTTCGGAGCACAGCATCACTTCTTCGGTTATGAAGGAAGATGCGCATTCCCTTCGAACTTCGATTCGGATTACTGCTATTCGCTCGGATACAACGCATTTATGCTTATCTCCTACGGCTACAACGGATATCTTTCCAAGGTTTCGAACATCTCGAAGCCCGCTGAGGAGTGGGTTGCAGGCGGTATGCCCATCACCAAGATGATGAACATGGAGCGCAGAAACGGCGAGGACAAGCCCGTTATCAGAAAGGCTCTTGTTGAGCTTGACGGCAAGCCCTTCAAGTACTTCGAGGAGCACAGAAAGCAGTGGGCTGTTGAGACGGCATTCACATATCCCGGCGCTATCCAGTACTACGGACCCGCTGAGGTTTGTGACATCACCACAAGAACTCTTGCTCTTGAGAAGGGTTGATCCCAAAACAGATCGTGTACAATCGATACATACAATAACAACAAAAGGCACCCACTTAGAGAGAGAGGTGCCTTTTGTTGTTCCGTAAATTCTGTTTTCTTTTGTTGTTCCGTAAGTTCTTAATGCTTTTCTTTGTGTTGTCCCAAAAAGCCGCTCCTATCCTGTTATTTGGCGGGTGCGATATTGATCGGGACATCGTTCATGAGCTCTTCGGACAT
>JAGCTJ010000056.1 GCA_017963665.1 Lachnospiraceae bacterium
TATAAAAATATAAGCAGTTAAATTTAAGAGAACCGGTCGTCCCGGTTCTCTTTTGACATTAAATACATTGTATTTCATAAAAAAGTTAGTCCTCAACCACGAGTACCTTTCCAATATAAGATATTTTTGAGATAATATCACCATTTCATTGTTTCACATTTCATTCTTATGGAGGTTTATCTCATGTCAGCTAGAAATATCATCCGCCAAGCCAGACTTAACGAATGGGCCGCAAAGTTCTCGGATCAGAAGGCTAGCGGTTTGAAGGTTGCCGATTGGTGCAAGCAGAACAATGTCTCCAAGGACACGTACTTCTACTGGAAACGGCAGGTTAAAAACGCTGTTATATCGCAAGCTCTTCCCGATATCGTCCCACTAGCCATCACTCCGGCCGTTGTACCCAACTCGTCCACAGAACTCGTTTCATCAGATGCAGCCACTTGTACAACTTGTACAACCGGAGTCTGCGCGAAAATTCACTTTGGCGAATTCACGGTCGAACTGGATGTTTCTGCTCCCGAGAGTTTCATCCGTAGCGTCATTAAGGCGGTGCGCTATGCTTAAGGATGCCAACCCTTCATCATTACGCGGGATCTATATCGTATGCGGCTACACTGATCTCAGGTATGGGATTGATTCACTCGCTGCCATAATAGAAAGCGGTATCATATGTCCCTTTTTGTTCCGAACACACTCTTCCTCTTCTGCGGTCGCTCTGCATCTCGCATCAAAGGTCTTCTTTGGGAAGGTGACGGGTTCCTTCTCCTCTACAAACGTGTAGAATCCGGTTACTTCACCTGGCGAAGGAATTCCGAAGAACTCCGTAACCTATCACCAGAACAGTTCCGGTGGCTTATGCAGGGTTTCGCGATCGATCCGATCATCCATGACGTTAACCCGGTATGGTCTGCATGATCCATGCTGTTTCTTTTGTGCAAAACAGAGAATTTTTCCGGCCTCATTACAACCTCTAATTCAGTGCTGTACACAGCTTTTAAAGGCTTTTGTAACGCCTTTTAAAAGCCTTTAAAGCTCTGTATAGTACTGTTTTCTTTTTATCTACTCTTCTCGGTCCTGCCGCTCATTTATCCTTTTACTGCGTTTAAATCATAGGCACTTTCACGAAACCAGAAATTACTCCGATTAGCCATTTCCCTTGAGTTGTGCTATTATTAGTACAGAAAAACAAGGAGTTCTTTATGGCTGTATTGACGGACGAACAACTCAATAATCTCAACAAAGAGGCGCTCGTAATCATAGTGTCTTCTTTGCAGTCCCAGCTTGCAGCTGTACAGTCGCAGCTTGATTCGGCCAATGCCATGCTTGCCGATAACAATCGCCAGATCGAACTTCTCATCGAGCAGATCCGTATCATGAACCAGCGTCAATTCGGTAAGAAATCCGAATCCGGATTGAATGAGCCGGACGGTCAGCTCTCTCTTTTCGACTCCTTCAATGAAGCCGAGTACCTCAAAACAGACAAGGTAACCGAACCCGAAATAACAGAAGTTGTCATTGCTTCTTACAAACGTTCAAAAGCTGTTGGCAAACGCGATGCGGATCTTGATGGGCTCCCGGCACGTATAATCGAACACAAACTGTCAGATGAAGATCTTGCCAAAAAGTTTCCTGAGGGTTATAAGGAATTACCTCACGAAATCTATAAACGTCTTCATATCATTCCCGAAACATTCATAGTTGACGAGCATCATGTTCACGTTTACGCCTCAAAGAAGAACAACGATGTTATAGTTAAAGCGCCGAGGTCTGTTGATCTTTTCAGAAACAGTATCGCTACTCCTGCGCTTGTTGCATCTATCATTAACGGAAAGTATGTAAATGCTCTTCCTCTCGAAAGACAATCTAAGACTTTCAAATGCAACGGAATCAACCTCAGCTCTAATACCATGGCCAACTGGGTCATTAAGAGCGCTGAAACATATCTGTCCCTTATCTACGACAGGATGCACAAACTCATCTATGACAGCAAAGTCATTCATGCAGATGAAACACCCACAAAGGTTATGCGTATTGACAACAAGAAAGTCAAGAACGGCAAAAAAACTTATATGTGGGTATATCGCAACCGGCCAACCAGGTATTCTCCGCCGATCGTCCTGTTTGACTGGCAGCCTTCACGGCGTGCCGATCATCCGAGAGAATTCCTCAAGGATTACTCAGGAGCCGTAGTGACCGATGGATATCAGGTCTACCACAAACTTGACAAGGAAAGGGAGGACCTTGAAATCGCGGGTTGTTGGATTCATGCCCGCAGGCCTTATGCCGAATTCATCAAATCTGTAGGTGAACAAGGTGCCAAAGGTTCCATAGCGTTGGAAGCGTACGACATGATAACCGAGATCATGCATCTGGACAACGGCTATGATGATCTTTCGCCTACCGACCGTAAAAAGCAGCGTCAGCTTAATCTCAAAAAGAAAGTTGACGATTACTTTGCGTGGGTAAAACTCAAATATATGCAGGTCACAAAGAACAGCACTATCGGAAGGGCTTTAGCTTACAGTATCCATCAGGAAGAATACCTTAGGAAGTTCCTGAACGACGGAAACATTCCTATGGACAATAACTACGCGGAACAAGCCATAAGACCATTCACCATTGGCCGAAAGAACTTCGTTCTCATAGAATCCGATAACGGTGCAAAAGCAAGTGCGATTCTCTACAGCCTTATGGAAACGGCCAAAGCAAATCTCGTGAATACCTACAAATATCTCGAGTTGCTCCTTACAGAAATCCCAAAGCGCATGGAGGATAAAGACTTAAGCTTTATCGATGATCTTCTTCCCTGGTCAAAACGGGTTCAGGATGAATGTCTGAGCCTCTACAAA
>JAGCTJ010000057.1 GCA_017963665.1 Lachnospiraceae bacterium
CGTAAACTTCGGTTCCGCTGCAATGCTTAACTCAACCTACAACAAAGTTAAGGCCGAGGCCGACAAAGTCGGTATTGCCATGGACGACAAAGAGTTTCACTGCAAAGGTGAGTTCAAAGGCGTTCACAAGGGAAGACCCAACGAGGAAGATCTAAAAGCAGTTCGCGAATTTGCAAAACAATACAAATAGAAATTGATCAAAAAAAGCTTCAGCCCTTTCGGGTTGAAGCTTTTTACATAATTGATTTTTATCAATCTTTTATTACGGCCAAACTGCAGAAGCTTATCCGCATGGGCCACTGTATCTTGCTCAATATGTCGTATTGGTTAATAATTCAATACGTTTTGCGAGTATAATGACTTTGTTGCACTTTTTGTCGTACGTTTTCTTTATGCAAAGTTGCATAAGAAAGGCTTAAAAAATGGATGTTTTAAGAATAGCGCAAGGCCCCGGTGAATCAAATAACGATACTTTTGATGTGATGGATAATAAGACCGGATTTATAAATCGTAACGGATTTTATAACTTTTTATCCAATATTCTGGCTATCTCGGCAGCAGAGAATAAAAATGTTCTTATATTCTGTGTAAAGCTTGTCAACTACAAGAAGATCAGAGAACTTTGGGAGGAATCGGAGTCTTCGAACATAATCAATGCAAGTTCAAGGCTTATAGCGGACGTGGTAAGGGGGCGTGCTGTATGCGCAAGAGTCAAGGATGACACTTACATGATCGCTAATAAGATAAACGATGACGGCGTAACGATGGCCAACTCCATTAAAGATCAGCTTTCTTTCCGCTTTGATGAATACAATAAGGTTTCATCGAAAGAGTATACTCTTAATCCCATTATTACTTCTTTAGCGGTAACCCCCGATGCAGGAATGAGCCCCGATGAGATATTTGCTTGGTTTTCAGCCAAAAACAGGGAGGTGCTTGATTCAAAGCCTCAGAACAGATATACGGTGTTTTCAGACGGTGAGGGTGATCCCGCACTTCGAAATATTATAAATAGGATACTCGATACAAACGATATTGATTATCATTTTCAGCCTATAATCAGTGCCAAGACCGGAAAAGTCGTCGGGTATGAGGCTCTTATGAGAATGCCCGAAAAATATGGCGTTTCTCCGCTTACACTTCTTAAGTTTGCGGCAGAAGAGAACAGGCTTGGAGATGTTGAAAGAGCTACGCTTTTCAATGTACTTAAAAAGGTCGATGAACTGAAGGAAGAACTCGGAGACCGTAAAGTGTTCATCAACAGTATCCCGGGACATTATCTTCCGGATGATGAGTTTGCCTGTCTTGCGAAAAAATATTCGTCGCTTGCGGAAAGTATCGTAGTGGAAGTGACCGAAGAAACAGAAATGGGAAAATCAACGATAGAATCTTTGAGCGCGCGGTCAAAGAAGTATGGTTTTCAGGTCGCGGTTGACGATTTCGGAACCGGATATTCCAATGTAACGAATCTTCTCAAGTTTTTGCCAAACTATGTTAAGATCGACAGATATTTAATATCGGAGCTTCAGCTCGATCCCAGGAAGCAACATTTTGTAAATACGATCATTCAATTTGCACACGATAACGGTTTTCAGGCACTTGCCGAAGGCGTCGAGACAGCCGAAGAACTGAATGCCGTGATCAGGATGGGTGCAGATCTTATACAGGGTTTTTATACCGCAAAGCCCGCACCCGAACTTTTGCAGGCGTTGCCCGCATCACTTTTGTCGGACATAAGCAGGGCAAACCTTGATACGCTGTCCATTTCGGCAAGGCAGAAGGTTTATCTTGTAAAGGATGAAAAAACCCTTTCTTTGATCGATCTTTCTTTGCAGAAGTGCAATGCGGTGCTTTTTCCCAGCGGAGAGTTTACGCTTGTCGGGAATTCGGATTATTCATGTCCGATGTCGATACGTATAAAAGATCACTCTGAGTGCAGGCTTACTATCAAGAATGTTAAGATCGGTGACGTTGAAGTTACTCCGTGCATAGATATCGGTACGGGGGCAAAGCTGATACTTAATATTGAAGGAGTAAATGTATTTACCGGCAACGGTATTCGCGTTCCCGCCGGTACAGAACTCATACTTGAAGGTTCCGGATTTTTGGGAATAAAACCTACCTTTACAAATGCATACGGTATAGGAAATGATTATCAGTTTGCATTTGGCAGAATAGAATCGCGTATGATGGGCGCGCTTGATATCAATATAAGCGGTGAAAACTGTATATGTATAGGTGGCAAATCTTCAGAGAGTGAAAGAGCGATCGACCTTAAGTCGGGGCAGTTTAAGGGAACATGTGCCGCATCAAAGTGTGTCTGCATAGGATCTTATCAGGGAGATATGCCGATCTTTATCAGCGACATGGATATCAGCATCGATGTGAGGATTGATACGGGAGCAATGATCGGTTCCATGAACGGCTCACAAAACACTCACATTTCAAAGACGGCTCTAAGAATATTCGGCTCCGGCAATAAAGTTGTGGGAATCGGTTCGATCGAGAAGACTTCAGGAGAAATAACTATAAGCGATTGCAGTGTTGATATAGCGGTCAAAGGCTGGAGTATTACAGCTCTGGGTGCCGAAAAAGGTAATCTTTCGATAGATTGCAGACACAGCAGGATAATGATCGACATTGAAGGAAGTATAGCAACCGGAATGGGATGCAGAACCGCAGATACATCCGTGGCGCTTGATAACGTTGGACTGTATATGAGTTTAACTTCCGGTGAGGGCATTCTTTTTGGATGCAGCAGCGACGCTTTTACAGAAAATATGAACTATTACAATATAGAACACGACGGATTTACTGTTGACAGAAACCGTTGGTTTATCAGCGCACAGAAGTA
>JAGCTJ010000058.1 GCA_017963665.1 Lachnospiraceae bacterium
CCGCGATCTTCGCGGATGTGGGTGTTGCGGTCATCGCGATACTTAACTCAATGAGAGCGTTAAAGTAGTTTCTGTTATAAAATTTCTCCTTTCCATTAAGTAACCCGCAGCTGTTTGGTCTGCGGGTTATTTTTTGCTTTCGGTACAGCGCTCGGCGCGAGCGTATCGCAGGCGATACGCTTTGCTCAAAAAATTTTTCTTTAACCAAGAATTTATAAGTTTTTTATTGTTTTAATACAGAATGGTGTTATAGTAGTCATAGAACAAAGATTTAAATCCAACAGACACTCGATCGATGCCGGATATTGTTCCGGCATCCGGTGCCAATAAGGGGGTGAATATATGAATATCACTAAGTTTACACAGAAATCACAGGAAGCGGTCGAAGAATGTCAGAAGGTTGCGCTTGAGTACGGCAATCAGGAGATCGAGCAGGAGCATCTGCTTTTGGCGCTTTTAAGGATCGAAGACAGTCTGATCCTTAATCTTATTGAGAAGATGGGCATCAATACCGAACATTTTACGGAAAGGGTTCAGACCGAAATAGCCAAAAGGCCGAAGGTATCGGGAGCGCGCCCTTATGTGGGAGAGTATCTTAACAAGGCTCTTACGTTTGCCGAAGACGAGGCAAAGGCGATGGGCGACGACTATGTATCGGTAGAGCATCTTTTTCTTTCGATAGAGAAAAATGCAAGCCCTGCAGTATCAAGACTTTTCGGTGAGTACGGACTTACGAGGGACAGATTTTTAAAAGCCTTATCGTCCGTAAGAGGAAATCAGAAGGTTACAAGCGACAATCCCGAGAGTACCTATGATACGCTCAACAAATACGGACGTGATCTTGTGGAGGTTGCAAGACAGAATAAGCTTGACCCCGTTATCGGCCGTGATGCTGAGATAAGAAACATCATACAGATACTGTCAAGAAAGACAAAGAACAATCCTGTATTGATCGGTGAACCCGGCGTAGGTAAGACTGCGGTAGTGGAAGGACTCGCACGAAGGATCGTGGCAGGCGATGTGCCCACAAATCTTAAGGACAAGAGGTTATTTTCGCTTGATATCGGTTCGCTTGTGGCAGGTGCCAAGTACAGAGGCGAATTTGAGGAAAGACTTAAGGCTGTTCTTGAAGAGGTCAAAAAATCCGAAGGCGAGATCATTCTTTTCATAGATGAACTTCATACCATAGTAGGGGCGGGCAAGACCGACGGTGCGCTTGATGCCGGCAATATGTTAAAGCCCATGCTTGCAAGGGGCGAACTTCACTGTATCGGTGCCACGACACTTGACGAGTACAGGGAATACATTGAAAAGGACGCGGCCCTTGAGCGTCGTTTCCAGCCGGTTCATGTAGACGAGCCCACGGTCGAGGATACGATCTCAATATTAAGAGGTCTTAAGGAAAGATACGAGAACTTCCATCATGTTAAGATCCTCGATAACGCGCTTGTAAGCGCCGCTACGCTTTCAAACAGATACATAACGGACAGATTCCTGCCTGATAAGGCGATCGACCTTGTGGATGAGGCCTGCGCCCTTATTAAGACCGAGATGAACTCGATGCCTCAGGAGATAGATGAGTGCAAACGTAAGGTCATGCAGCTTGAGATCGAGGAATCCGCTCTTAAGAAAGAGACCGACAGACTGAGCGCCGAAAGGCTTGAAGTCTTATCAAAAGAACTCTCGGAGGCAAGAGAAGAACTTGATTCATACATGGCAAAATGGGAAAACGAAAAGTCCAGTGTGGATGAGCTTTCAAAGCTCCGTGAACAGATAGAAGCCGCCAACGCGGAATTCGAGACCGCGACCAGAAACGGAGATTACGAGAAAGCCGGAGAACTTTCGTACAGCACGATACCTAATCTGAAAAAACAGCTTGAGCAGGCTGAGAATGCACAGAACAACAAGGATTTTTCGCTTGTGCATGAAGCTGTTACCGAAGAAGAGATCGAAAAGATCATTTCAAGATGGACGGGTATCCCGCTCAACAAGCTTACGGAGACCGAGAGAAACAAGACGCTTCATTTGGACGAAGAACTTCATAAGAGGGTCGTAGGACAGGATGAAGCGGTTAAAAAGGTTACCGAAGCAATAATAAGATCACGTGCGGGCATAAAGGACCCGAACCGTCCCATCGGATCGTTTCTGTTCCTGGGCCCTACCGGTGTAGGTAAGACTGAACTTTCAAAAGCACTTGCCGAAGCGTTGTTTGACGATGAAGCAAATATGGTGCGTATCGATATGAGCGAGTATATGGAGAAATTCTCTGTTTCAAGGCTTATCGGAGCGCCTCCCGGATATGTGGGATATGAGGAAGGCGGACAGTTGACCGAAGCAGTCAGAAGAAAACCTTACTCCGTAGTATTGTTCGATGAGATAGAAAAGGCACACCCCGATGTGTTCAATATCCTGCTCCAGGTTCTTGATGACGGCCGTATCACGGACTCGCTCGGAAGGACCGTGGACTTTAAGAATACGATACTTATAATGACATCCAACATAGGTGCCCAGTATCTTCTTGACGGAATAGATGAAAACGGTGAAATGTCACCGGAAGCCGAAGAGGAAGTCATGGAACAGCTTAAAGGCTCGTTCAGGCCGGAATTTCTGAACCGTCTTGATGAGATCATCATGTTTAAGCCTCTTTCGGCCGATAATATCAAGTCGATCACAAAACTGTTGATCCTGTCACTTAATAAGAGACTTAAAGACAGAGAGTTGACCATTGCGGTCACTGACGATGCATTGAGCTTCATTGCCGAAAACGGCTACGAGCCCGTATACGGTGCGAGACCGCTTAAGAGATATATTCAGAAATATGTTGAAACGGGTGTGGCAAAACTGATATTATCAGATAGTGTAAAGATGGGTGATACCATTGAGATCGGAGTCGAGAACGGTGAGCTTAACTGCCGTGCGATATCCGGTTAAGAATAAAATGTGCTGAGGCCGGTATGGATCTATTTCAGATGATGGAGGCGAAGGCCAAAGAAACAGAGTCGCCTCTGGCAGCAAGATTAAGACCGAAGACAATTGACGAGGTAGTGGGACAGAAGCATATCCTTGCTAAGGATAAGCTTCTTTACCGCGCCATAAAAGCAGATAAACTAACGAGTGTTATTTTTTATGGACCGCCCGGAACGGGAAAGACTACGATCGCAAAAGTCATAGCGAACACCACAAAGGCCAATTTCTGCCAGATCAATGCGACCGTTGCGGGCAAAAAGGATATGGAAGATGTGGTAAACGCCGCAAAAGAATCTCTTGGCATGTACGGGAAAAAGACCATACTCTTTATCGACGAGATCCATCGTTTCAATAAAAGCCAGCAGGATTATCTTCTTCCGTTTGTTGAGGACGGTACTCTCGTGCTCATAGGGGCGACGACCGAAAATCCTTATTTTGAAGTAAACGGAGCTTTGCTTTCACGTTCCGCCGTTTTTGAACTTAAACTTTTAACTCCCGACGATATAAAAGAGCTTATAAGAAGGGCTCTTACCGATAAAGACAACGGCCTTGGAGGCTTCGATGCGGACATTACCGATGAAGCACTTGAATTTCTGGCAGATCTTGCCGGAGGGGATGCAAGGCGTGCGCTTAACGCGATAGAGTTAGGGGTCATGACCACGGAACGCTCCGAAGACGGAAAGATACACATTACGCTTCCCGTCGCAGAGGAATGCATACAGCGCCGTGCCGTATTGTTCGATAAGGACGGGGACAATCATTAC
>JAGCTJ010000059.1 GCA_017963665.1 Lachnospiraceae bacterium
AGCCCAAACTCAAGCTTCGCACGGCCGTCTTTAAAATATACCTCGAGCGGTATAAGAGTATATCCTTTCTCCGTTGTCTGTGATGTAAGTTTAAGTATCTCCGATTTGTGAAGAAGAAGTTTCTTCGGCCTGAGAGGGTCCTTATTGAAGATGTTTCCCATCTCGTAAGGACTTATGTGCATGCCGTAAACGAAAACCTCTCCGGAATTGATCCTTATAAAAGATTCCTTTATGGAGCACTTGCCAAGCCTTAAAGACTTAACTTCCGTTCCCGCAAGGGCAATGCCTGCTTCGAACTTCTCTTCCACAAAATAATCGTGATATGCTTTTTTATTGTTACAGACAAGTTTCCTTGCCTCTTTAGTGCCCATAATAAACCTCTTTATTTATCAACTCACCTTTAAGTATAGCAAACTTAAGTGAAAATACAATTAACCCACGGTTTAATCTTCTTTAAATATCATGGCGTTGCGACCGTTCTTATAGAAGTCGTGTATCGCATCGCCTTCATCGAAATCTGCGAGTATAAAATCTATCGTTCCGCTTGATATATCGACATCCGATACCATAACTTTAATAACTTCTCCGAGTTTAAAAGTTTTGCCTGTGCCTTCACCCTTAAGCTCGTAATTGTTCTCATCGAACTTGTAATAGTCGCCTCTTAAGCTCGATACATGCACCAAGCCCTCGCAGGTGTTCTCAAGCTCAACATATATGCCCCAGCCTGTGATGCCGCTTATTACGCCTTCATAGATCTCATAAAGGTGCTGTGACATATACTCGGCTTTCTTGTGCTTTTCAACCTCACGCTCGCATTCTTCCGCTCTACGCTCATTGCGCGAGCAATCCTTTGCGACAGTGTCCAGAATCTCATCGTAATGCGCTATCTTGCGCTCTTCAAGCCTGCCTCTTAAATAATCCTTGATTATCCTGTGTATCTGAAGATCCGGATATCTTCTTATGGGCGACGTGAAATGAGTGTATCTGTCGCAGGCAAGTCCGAAATGCACCGTACACTCCTTTGAGTAACGCGCTTTCTTCATACTGCGAAGGGTAAGCCTTGAAATCAACGCTTCCTCAGGGCTTCCGTCTATGGTACAAAGAAGCTTCTGCAGCTCCTTGGGGTGTATCTCATCTGCGCCTTTTCTTAGATGATAACCGAAATTCTTTATAAACGTACGGAGCTTTTCGATCTTCTCTTCATCGGGTTCCTCGTGAACGCGGTAAAGGAAAGGCATCTCAAGCCAGTAAAAATGGGACGCAACCGTCTCGTTGGCGGCAAGCATAAACTCTTCGATGAGTTTTGTGGCTGCATTTCGCTCATAAGGCTTTATGCCTATACATTTACCGTTCTCATCTATCATCAGTTTACTCTCCGCAAGATCAAAATCGATGGAACCGCGCTTTTTACGCTTTTCTCTGAGTATCATCGCAAGTTCGTTCATCTTATCGAACATTTCGACAAAATCGGCGTACTCGGACATGGTTTCTTCGTCCCGATCTGTAATGATCTTATTGACGAGAGTATATGTCATGCGTCTGTCGACGTTCACCACACCCTCAACGATCTTGTAATCAACCACCGTACCGGTACTGTCTATATCCATGATGCAGGAAAGGCAGAGCCTGTCTTCTCCCGCGTTAAGGGAACATATGCCGTTTGAAAGAGTATGAGGGAGCATGGGAATAACGCGGTCCGCAAGATAACAACTGGTACCTCGGTCGTATGCTTCGTGATCGAGCGCAGAATTTTCCTGAACGTAGTTCGATACGTCCGCTATATGAACTCCGAGCCTGTAGTTATCTCCCACCATCTCAAGAGAAACGGCGTCGTCTATATCCTTCGTGTCTTCTCCGTCTATCGTGACCATCAAAACGTCTCTTAAGTCAGTGCGGCCTTCCATATCGGCTTCTGACACGGGTTTAGCCACCCTTTCCGCCTGATTTAACACCTTCTCGGGGAAAGTGTCGGGAAGTCCCATGGCCTTTACGATGGAAAGCACATCAACACCGGGATCGTTCACATGGCCCAATATCTCCGTAACCTTACCTTCCGGCTTATGTCTTTCATCGCCGTAGGAGGTCAGTTCAACAACCACCTTATGACCGGTAACCGCGCCTTTTGAATGTTCTGCGCTTATAAATATATCGTCGGAAAGTTTGGAGTTATCACATACCACAAAACCATATCCCTTGGATGAAGCCTCGTAAGTACCCACGATAACGCTGTCGGAACGCTCATCTATCCTTACAACTCTGCCCACCGCACGTCCCGAACTTGACTTTGGCTTAACCACCTCAATGGTAACTGTGTCACCGTGCATGGCGCTCATGGAATCTTCCTTAGGTATAAAGAAATCTTCGTCGAGTCCTTCAACTTCCACAAACCCGAAATCTGAACGGGTTCCTACATATTTACCGGTAAATACCGGATATTTGCTCTTTATCTTGCCTTTGTACGCGCTTGAAGGGGTAAAATCGTTCTTAGACTCCTTACCGGTTCCTTCACCGCCTTTGGAAGTCTCTTCTTTAAGCATCAGCTTGCCGCGCTTTGTACACTCGATGGAGCCCTCATTTATAAGCTCATCAACGATGGAGTCAAACTCCGATCTGTTGTCATCCGTAACCTGCATGAAAATGGCAAGTTCACGTCTTCGCATGGGAACATACAAAGAGTCGTTAAAGAGCTCCAATATTAACTTTTTTCTTTTCTCTCTGTCTGATCCGTACATACTTCTCCCGGTAACAAAAAAGACCACTCACTTGGAGTGGTCTCTGAGTTACTAAAACTTACTGATATTAAGTACTGCCGCAAGTACGATGAATGAAACCGCAAGCCACTTTGTGACTTTCATAAGTACGCCTTCCATCGAACGGCCTTTTGCTTTGCCCCAGTATGTCTCGGCTGCACCTGCAACCGCTCCAAGACCTGCGGACTTACCTTCCTGCATAAGTACTACTACCAAAAGTGCTATAGAAACCACTATAAATAATATCGTCAAAACTATTCTCAATGCTGCCATAGATTCCCTCCTATTTGCATCAGCAAACATGATAATATCATATAACCGGCCTCATTTCAAGCACTTTCTTTTGCCCGAATTACTTAACAATAAGGCTCTTTCCGGTCATCTCTGCGGGCTGTGTCTCGCCCATGCACTCGATGAGTGTGGGAACGATATCAGCAAGGCATCCGCCCTCGCGAAGTTTAACATCGCCGTAGTTTACAAGGATGAAA
>JAGCTJ010000060.1 GCA_017963665.1 Lachnospiraceae bacterium
CTCGGCCACAAACTACGAGTGCTATAAAGGCATCTATTCTGCGTTCAATTCAATGAACCTTTTTGAGATAGTGCATTCTCTCCTTCGCCAGTTCGGCCCCGAACAATGGACGCTTTATAAAGGAAAACACCTTTTGTCTTTCGTTGACAACCACGATGTCACAAGGATCGCGACGATACTTAACAATCCCGCACATCTTAAACTTGTGTACGGTATGCTCATGGGCATGCCGGGAATTCCCTCGATCTACTACGGAAGCGAATGGGGTATCAGGGGCAATAAATCCGACGGCGATCCCGCACTTCGTCCGGCGGTGGATCATCCCGAATGGAACGAATTGACCGACGTCGTGGCCATGATGGTTAACGCGCGTCAGAATTCAAAAGCTTTAAATTACGGCGATTTTAAATCCCTTGTTTTAACAAACCGTCAGTGTGTTTTCGAACGCAACTGCGACGACAGCCGTGTTATGGTTGCGATAAACGCCGACGAGAATCCATACACCGCGCATTTCGATGCCCGTGCGGGCCGTGCGCGAGATCTTATTACAGGTGCTGAGATAGACTTTGGCGGAGGACTTGATATCCCCGGCTATACCGTATATTTCCTGGAACCGTTTTAATGGTTGACAATTCGCACATGCGTTCGTATAATTGTAACAGAGGGCGAACAAATGTACGAAATCAGTCAGGATCTTTCATTGGACAAAAAACTTGAAATACTTTCGGACGCGGCAAAATATGATGTGGCGTGTACTTCCAGCGGCTCGGATCGAAGAGGTCAAAAAGGGATGCTGGGAAACTCCTGCGCTGCGGGCATATGTCACAGTTTCGCTGCAGACGGAAGATGTATCTCCCTTCTTAAGATATTGATGACCAATCATTGCGTATACGACTGCAAGTATTGCAAAAACCGCAGGTCCAACGATATCGAAAGAGCCACTTTCACACCGCGGGAGATCTGTACCCTCACTACTGAATTTTACAAAAGAAACTATATCGAAGGTCTGTTTTTGAGTTCCGGTGTTATCGAAAGCCCCGACTACACCATGGAGAAGATGTGTGAGACGTTAAGGCTTCTTCGGACCGAATACAGATTTAACGGTTATATTCATATAAAGGCCATTCCGGGTGCTTCTTCCGAACTTATAAATTCCGCGGGTCTTCTTGCAGACCGTATAAGTATCAATATGGAACTTCCTACAGAGGAAAGCCTTTCCGTTCTTGCTCCCAATAAATCAGTCAAGAGTATCATTACGCCGATGAGCGCCATCACCGAGGGAATAGCGTCGCACAGACTTGCAATCGGAAAAGATGCACGTATGGAACGTGCCGTTATAAACGACCGCCTTTCCGATACGATCTTTTCGGACGGCAGAAGACAAAACGGACGGATAGGTGCCGACAACCGTACGGAAGGTATCAAAGACGGGAAGATCATAGAATCGATCAATTCTGCCATTCTTTCAAATAATGTAAAGAGCGGAGGGATCTTTCTTCCGGCCGATCCAAAAGATACTTCTCTAAAGCGTCCATTCGCTCCCGCGGGGCAGAGTACCCAGATGATAATAGGGGCTTCGGGTGAGTCCGATTTTGATATCATGAGCACCGCGCAGACTTTGTACAAGGGACTTGATCTAAAGAGAGTTTTCTATTCCGCCTATATTCCCATTAACGACGATTCGGCACTGCCTTCTTTGGAAACTCCTGTACCGCTTTTAAGGGAACACAGACTTTATCAGGCAGATTTCTTGTTAAGATATTACGGTTTCAAGGTGGGAGAGCTTTTATCCGAAGAAAAGCCCAATTTCGAAGTCGGAGTCGATCCGAAATGCGACTGGGCATTAAGACATCTGGAAGACTTCCCGGTTGAGATAAACAAAGCATCCTACGATACGCTTATCCGTGTTCCGGGGATAGGACCGACATCGGTTAAGCGCATAATGAGCGCAAGACGCTACGGTCATGTCAATTTCGCAATGCTAAAAAAGATGGGCGTTGTGCTTAAAAGAGCGCAGTTTTTCATTACCTGCGACGGACGCATGATGGGCAATATTCCGATCGAAGAAAAGTTCATTTTAAACCGCCTGACGGATGTCGACAGAAAGACTGCTTACGATATACAAAATCCCGACAATTCGGTGCAGATGAATCTGTTTAACGATTTCGGTCTGTCCGCCGGAACGGCTTAACCATTCGGAGGGAAAGTGAGAGTTTTTATATGCGAACATAACTGGGAAGCCATGCTTTCCTGCATATACGATGCCTGGAGCAGTAAACTGGGACATCAAAACATACGCCTATGCACTTCCGCACCCGAACAATACTCGCTTCTTGATGAGTATGTTACGGTAAGCTTTGACAGAGGCAAGGCAGAAAGCGTGATGGATGCGGTGAACCTGAAGATCTCTCCGCAGGTCTATTCCGAGATCGCTTATGCAGCCATGTCCTCCGAAGAAGACGCGCTTGATACGATATACAGAGTTTTGATACTCGGATTTGCTTACGGTCCGAATGTCCTTAAGATGGTCTCATACAAAGATGTGGCGAGGTTTTTTGAGATAAGGCGGAGTGTAGGCAATGAAGCCCATCATTTTATTGAGTTCGTGCGTTTTCATGAGATACGAAAATCTTTGTACGTGGCGCATATAGAGCCTAAGAATCACATAGTCGGTGCCCTGGGTGCGCACTTTAACGACCGCATGCCTTCCGAAAACTGGATGATAATAGACGATGTTCATAAAGAATCGATCGTTCAGCCCAAGGACGAAGATTTCTATTTCAAAAAGCTGAGTGATGATGAGTTTACACGGCTTCTTTGTACCGAAGAGGAAAACGACGAATATACCGATCTTTGGAAAGTCTTTTTTGACTCGATCGCGATAAGCGAGCGATTCAATCCGAAACTGCAGCGAAATCTCTTCCCGATATGGAAAAGAAAGCATGCTGTCGAGTTCAAATGATGTAAAAACAGGCAAAAATGACCGCTTGGTAACCGGTTATGTACCGCTTGGTAGTGCAAGTATTGTTGCCTTATATTGTGCTTTATACAATGTGTTCATAACAAGCAAACCCGTACAAAACGAAAGAGAGGAAATGTTATGAACACATTTAATTTGAAAGAAAGTATGGAGCATCTTAATAAGCTCAAAGAAGAAAATGCAACCTCACAGAAGAAAGGTCTTCCCTTTATGATGGCTTCGGTCCTTATATGGACGATCATTCTCATCATAAGACTTCTCGACATGAAGACAGGCGCCATGAACCTCGCCACATTCTGCTGCTCGGTCCTACTGTTGCCGCTTGCATTTGTATTTTCAAAGATGTTAAAAGCGGACGTATTTAAAAAGATGGAAAATCCCATCGCAAAACTCGGATTTTTGGCTACCCTAAACCAGATGTTGTATATTATTATTGTTATGTGGGCTTACGCAGATTGCCCGCAGGCAATGCTCATGATATACGCAATGGTATTCGGAGCACACCTTTTACCGTTCGGCTGGCTGTACGACAGCAAAGCTTATACGGTTGTTTCGATAGTCGAGACGATCGCCGCAATGATCATCAACCTGTACTTCGGCGCAGTTGCGATGACCGCATTCATGATCGTAATGCAGATTGTTTTGAGTATCGTTCTTTATACCGATGTGAGAAAGGGTACTGAAGTTAGTGAGAGTCGAGATTACTGTCGATCAGAATGAAGAAACTGCTTTTGTCGAGATACATTGCAAAGAAGTGACAGATAATGTATCGAGGCTGCAAAGGCACATTGAAAACTTCGGAACGGGCATAAAGGCATCGAAAGACGGCGAGACCGTAATGCTTAAGTTAAGCGCCATCCTTTATGCCGAATCCGTCGATAAGAAAACATTTATCTATACCGAAAGCAAAGTTTACGAGACCGATAAACGACTTTATGAGCTGGAGGAAATGCTCGATAAGCGCGATTTCCTCCGCTGCTCGAAGTCGGTCATCGTCAACATCGGAAAGATTGAGAAACTAAAGCCCGAGATCACGAGAAATATTCTGGCAACGCTTACAAACGGCGAAGTCATCGTGGTCTCGCGTCGTTACGCAACGGAGCTTAAAAAGCTCATCGGAATAAGTTAAGGAAGAAGATATATGAGAGGAATAAAAGATTTACTTATTGTATTAAGAAACGGCATAGCCTTCACATTTTCATGGCTCATATTGCTCATTGTTATCGCTTTGCTCTTTTCCGGAGCGGAAACAATATCGGTCTCCGCCATTATCAAAGTATTCGCGCTTTGCGTATGGGGCGTGTTCAGTTTCATCATAAGCTTTAAGTTTGAGAAAGTGACCAAAAGAGGCTTCATCTTTTCACTCACTTTGTTTTACATCCTGTTCATTCCCGTTGAAGTGCTGCTGTTTTATCTTCTCGGACTGTTCAAATCTTCCGGAAGCCTCATCCAGTGGATCATCTTCGGCATCATCGTTCTCGTCGCTTACCTTGCCGCTCTGTTCATTGACATTTTTGTATTCAGGAAAAAAGAAAAACTCTACACCGAAAAGATCAGGGAATATATAGAGATTAAGGACAGATAGTCTTTTCCTTACGCCCCACCTGTGATTCGAATCAAATTAAGCAAGACAACTTATCTGTCTTGCTTTTTTCATTGCCCTAAATATCATCAATCTTTTTACTCAGTATTTTTTCCATTCCGGAAAAAGTCATATGATAAAACTCCCTTAATTTTGTCAAATATTCTCTTCCTGCGGGCTCAATCTTATAGTATATCCTTTGACGCTTTCTTCCGACAGTTACCGAATATTCGGTTATCATATTTTCTTTTTCCAATTTGTAAGTTGCAGTATAAATCGTGTTTTGCGAGATAGTGAGCAACCCTTCCGATAGGTCAGTGACAGCCTTAGAAATCTCATAAACGTAGCAATCTTTTTGTTCTAAAAAATTCAACACGATTAAATCGGTCATACCACCGATAAAAGTATTTTTGACAGTCATATTATTTCCACATGGTTTATTGCATATATGCTATTTATGGCAATGAAATCCGTTATTTCTTTGACCATATAAATTTAATACCATAATTACTTTGCTGAGTCAATATTACGGAGACAAAAATATGTTGACAAGAGAATATATGACATATATAATTTAGAAAAAATGAATTTTGACGACAAGTCGGATTAGAGAGGAAAATGAAAAAAATCGATAGTTATATATGATTTGTTAGTGGGTTCACGATATCTGATACACTTAAACTATTAGGAGTTCATCAATGAAACGTACATTTTTGTTTATCATTTTTGTTTCGATCTTCAGTTTTGTGAGTGGATGTAAAGGGTCGGAGACCGGCGACGGAACGGTTCAAAATAATGAGAATGATGAGATAGTTTTTTCTTTGTGCAACGATGCAGGAGTTATTTCAATGACCGACAGTTATTCTCTTAAAAATTTTGAGGATATGTTGGGCGGTGAATGCAGTTTTTCACAGTTTTCATACGAAGATGATCTGTATGGCGTTTTGGAGTATGCTCACGACGGTGCGCAATACGCCTACAAATATGAAATTTATAAGCTTGATGATCCAAAGCCTGTGTTTTTATATTCGCCCAATGACATAAAGTGGCTTAATGAGTTTACAGCTTATATGGATAAGCTTTTTTGGATCGAATTCACTAATGATTCAGATTGTACGCATTATCGAATCATGATGTTTGATCCTGAATTGTTAATAGCGGAATGCTTGGCGGAATATAGATCAACAGAAGTTTATGAGATGTCCTTGTGCGTTGGAGGCGGAATTATGGCCTGGTTCGTCGATTCGGACGAAAAAACTACGCTCTGCTATTATGATATAGAAAGCAATGCAATCAGCAATGTGGATGATGAAACAATAACCCTTTGTTCGCCGTACAGCAGAATGTTCATAACGGATAATATGGTTTCTTTCACTGTTGAAAATGAAAACGGAGATTTGTGTTGTGAGCGATACAAGTTTAGAACTGGAGAAAAAGAGGTGGACCCCATCGAGGCGGCAGAACAGTCCGAACGGATTGCGGGATGCATTTCTGATATTGATTTCTGTATTTGGTATACGGACTCAGGAAAAAAGAAATATTATTGCCGGGATCTGAAATCCGGGAAGATAAGCAATATTGTTTATTCGGCTAAGGAGAATATATTTTCATTTTCGCCCTATTCGGGGCATGTATATATGAATGTTAAAAGCGAAAACGATTGCTTATATGATGTACAGGGCGGAAACAAGATATTGCGATATGAATATTCGGATAATATGACGGCCTACTGGTTTAATCAAAACAAAAACGGTTTGTATTTGAAACTTGAAAGTCCCGAGACGATTGGGATAATAGAATTCAAATGATTTTAAATATGTGGCAAACTTCAACAGACTCCCAATCTTTCTATTGACAGTAATTTGTCGGTAGTGTTACGATACGAAACAAGATAAAGGTGATGACGAAGAGGAGTATGTCACGGCGGTTTTCAGAGAGAGCGCGGGCGGTGAGAGCGCTTAAACTTAAATGACAGAAGGTAGCTTCCGAACCGGTCGGGTGAACTTAAGTAACCCGGCACGTGAGCTCACGTTACAGGGCAGACTCTAAATGGAGTTACTAAGGCGCATGTCGCAAGATATGTGCGAACAAAGGTGGTACCGCGTATTATACGCCCTTTGCTGACAATGTCGGCAAAGGGCTTTTTTTTGCCGAAGCAAATCCAAAGGAGGCAGACTATGAAGAAAGAACTGGAAAAAACGTACAATCCCAAAGGGATGGAAGACAGAATCTATCAAAACTGGCTTGATAAGAAGTATTTTCATGCCGAAGTAGATGAGACAAAGAAACCTTTTACGATCGTGATCCCGCCCCCGAACATCACGGGACAGCTCCACATGGGACATGCGCTTGACAACACAATGCAGGATATCCTTATCCGTTTCAAGAGAATGCAGGGCTACAATGCACTTTGGCAGCCCGGAACAGACCATGCGTCCATCGCAACGGAAGTAAGGATCATCGATACTCTCAAGAAAGAGGGAATAAGCAAAGAAGATCTGGGCCGTGAAAAGTTCCTTGAAAGAGCATGGGACTGGAAGAAAGAATACGGCGGAAGGATCATCTCCCAGCTTAAGAAGATGGGTTCTTCCTGCGACTGGGACAGAGAACGATTCACGATGGACGAAGGCTGCAACAAGGCCGTAACCGAAGTTTTCTGCAAGATGCACGAAAAAGGCTGGATATACAAAGGCTCCAGGATCATCAACTGGTGTCCCGTTTGTAATACTTCAATCTCCGATGCGGAAGTAGAGTACGAAGAACAGGCGGGACATTTCTGGCACATCAAATACCCGCTCGTAGAAGACGGAAAGCCTTCAACGACAGAGTTTTTGGAGTTTGCAACGACACGTCCCGAGACAATGCTCGGAGATACCGCTGTTGCAATCAATCCCGATGATGAGAGATATCATCACTTAAGAGGAAAGAGCGTATGGCTTCCTATCGTTGATAAGGCTATTCCCATCGTAGAAGATTCATACGTAGATATGGAATTCGGAACAGGTGTTGTTAAGATCACACCCGCTCACGACCCTAACGACTTCATGGTTGGACAGCGTCATAACCTCGAAGTTATCAATATCATGAACGATGATGCAACAATCAACGAAAACGGCGGCAAATATGCCGGCATGGACAGATACGCTGCAAGAGAAGCAATCGTAAAGGATCTTGATGAACTCGGATTGCTTGTTAAAATCGAAGACTATTCTCACAACGTAGGTACTCACGACAGATGCCATACAACGGTAGAACCTCTTGTTAAACAGCAGTGGTTCGTTAAGATGGATGAGCTTATCAAGCCCGCAGTCAAGGCTGTTAAAGAAGGCGAGATCAAGCTTGTTCCCGAACGTATGGAGAAGACATATTTCAACTGGACTGACAACATCAAAGATTGGTGTATTTCAAGACAGCTTTGGTGGGGTCACAGAATCCCCGCATATTACTGCGATGAATGCGGAGAGATAGTAGTATCGGCAAGCGCACCCGACAAATGTCCCAAGTGCGGCTGTACACATCTTACACAGGATCCCGATACTCTCGATACATGGTTCTCTTCGGCACTCTGGCCTTTCTCAACACTCGGATGGCCCGAGAAGACCAAGGACCTTGAATATTTCTATCCCACAGATGTTCTTGTAACAGGTTACGATATCATCTTCTTCTGAGAAAATCATTCTGATTACCCAGAAG
>JAGCTJ010000061.1 GCA_017963665.1 Lachnospiraceae bacterium
CGCAATGATTGCATGGGCCTTCGTATCCGGTTCCGTTACAATTGGGACATGTCCCGCCATCTATGGGTGAAACACCTGTCTTATTACAAAATCTGCACCAAGTGAGTCCGACTCCGTCACATCCGTAGCAGACATGAGAACCTGTGCCATGGCATACAACGCAAGTCTCGATACCGTTGTTACATGCCTTGCAGTGAACCCATCCAAGGCCGCCGCACTCATCACACAAACCGCCTGTTCCGTGACATGTGGGACAATCTTCTATCGATATCACTCTTGTTTCTTTATTTGAAACAGGAGTAACTTGATTTGCAGTTTTGATGTCAGCGGAAGGTTTGGGCGTAGCCGTAGTTTTATTATCGGTTGAAGGCTTTACAAGATCATCTATTGCTTCGATGATATCAACGCTTGTATCGTCTGCAGGATCAGTTATATCGGTGTTGTCCGTAACTTCAACTTGACCGTCAGAATTATCAACATACACCGTATCTTCGCCCTTATCGCTTACTACGATAAGCGGTTCGGTTTCGACCGGTGCATCCGAAACAATGATAAATCTTGAAGGATCCAAAGCATCTTTTGCAAAAGATTCGCTGGATACCACGCTGAGCACTACCGCAGCGGCGCCTACCTGAAAAGCAAGTGCGCCCTTTGCAAATCTGAAGAGACCTTTTTTCTTTTTACTTACATAATCCGGATCTCTCGGAGGTTCGTATTCGTGGCCCGTGTAAGATTCTTCGGGACAGTTCGGAGTATTAAATTCTTCATCAAAATACATCCCACGTACCTCCTTTCCTTAGATTTGGTGATGCTTACTTATTGTGAATAACGACCTGCTTGAAGGGAATCTCGATTCCTTCTTTGTCAAAGGCAAGCTTGATCTCGCGGTTTAAGATTCTGGGAGCCGAGAAGATGTTTTCTTCGTTAACCTTTCCGATGACCTTAAGTTCCATACCGGATTCGCCAAGTTCCTGAACGCCGCAGTACTTGGGATCTTCAACGAAGATGTCGGGATAGTTTGCTCTTATCTCGGGCATAAGCGTCTCAAAGAGTTTTTCAACTTTGGTAATGTCTGTATCGTATGCAACGCTAACCATTGTGGATGCGATACTAGTTGTCGCCGAGCGGTTTAAGATGTTACGAAGATCCGAGTTGTTGATCAGCTTGATGTTGCCGCCGAGATCTCTTATTGCGGTAACACGGATGCCGATCTGCTCAACGACGCCTCTGAAGCCGCCGACTTCGATGATATCGCCGACGTTAAACTGTTCTTCGAACACCAGAAAGATTCCGGTGATAAGATCTTCCACCAGACTCTGTGCTCCGAAGCCTACTACCAAAGTCAAAACTCCGACGCTTGCAAAAATGGTGGATACGTTAACGCCTATCGCAGCCAGGCACCAGAAGAACGCGATTATCGTGGTTATGTAGCTTGTGGCACTTCTAAGAAGAGTGACCACGCTCCGACCTCTCGATGTCTTTGGTTTAAGTCTTTCAAGTATGAACATCGCAACCGTTGTGATGCAGACCATGAGAAGTATGATGGCGATCACCTGGAAAAGTGAAGCGAAGTTGATTGAAAAGTTTTTGTATATCTTATCAACGTCGCCGAATATCCTGCCCCATGTTTCGTTTAACGTTTCTTTCGCACTCTTAGGCAGAAACGGTATGATCGAAGGATTTACGATCACAAGAAATACAAGAAACAGAATGATCCTTCCGATAACTTTCTTTAATTTGATAGGATCCTTTACGGCATATTTTCCAAATCTCACCGTAAGACTCTTTTGTACGGAAGAATTGCTTTCAACGCTCGCATTTGCGCTTTCTGCGGTGTCTCCGTGAAATTCATCGATGTTTTTTTCGTTTTCGTTAACGTCGCTCATGATGATCTCCTTATATGATAAATTGAATAAATGCTGATTTTCTCTATATATTATACAGTCTTTTATTAACGTTTAGATAAGAAAAAAAATTTTTAAAGCTTTTTGTAACCTTTTTCTTTGTACAATTGTATTATAAGTGAAAGGTCCTTTCAGAAACACAATTTAATCGATGAGGAGATCAAATGAAACTACCGGTCGACGTACTGGCCGAACGTTATCAGAACAACATTTACTCCGCGGCATTTAATATATGCAGAAATCCGCAGGACGCCGAGGATGTTGTACAGGAGACGTTCCTTAAGTACTACTGTATACATAAAGATTTTGAAGACGAAGAACATATACGTGCGTGGCTTTTAAGGGTGGCCATCAACAAAGCGAAAAATCAGGTTCTTTCTTTCTGGCATAAGAACAAACAGGCGCTTGACGATTACATTGAAACACTTGCGTTCGAGACGCCCGAATCGGAAGACCTTTTCGAAACGGTCATGATGTTACCCGAAAAAATGAGAATAGTCATCCACCTGTTTTATTACGAAGATTACAGTGTAAAAGAGATCGCCCGGATTCTAAAGATATCCGAAAGTAACGTAAAGGTCCGCTTAAACCGCGGACGGGAACTTTTAAAAGGCAAACTGAAGGAGGAGTAGACCATGACAGAAAAAGAACAATATAAAGCCGCGTTTTCGGCGCTTCGCCCCTCCGACGGACTGAATCTGGAGGTAGAACACATGGCAAACTTAAGAAAGAAAAATATCATAAAAGCAACAGCAACGGCACTCGCAGTATCATTACTCGTTTTCGGAGGCTCAGGCGCAGCGTATGCGGCAAATCTTGGCAACATTCAGCGTACTGTCCAGGTATGGATGAACGGTGATCAGACAGATGCATCCTTGGAAATATCCGGAGACGGAACTTATTCACTTACATTTGTGGACGTTGATGGTGTAGAGCACACAAGAGGCGGTGGCGGGAAGGCATTCGACATCTTCGGAAATGAAGTTCCCCTCACAGAAGAGCAGATCATGCAGCAGCTTCAGATGCCCGAAGTCATCACAAGCAAAGACGGACGCGTAATGGTATACTATTTCGATCAGGCGATAGATATCACTGATAATTTCAAGAACGGCAAATGTCACGTTCAGCTCACAAACGCTGCAACCGGCGAAACCGTATATCTTACCGCTTACGATAACGGCGGATACGCATTTAATACAAGCAAATATATCGACTAATGGACTATCCAAACCACAACACCCGACAGCATTTACACTGTCGGGTGTTTTTCGCAATGTTTTCTTCCTCCCATCCTGCTTTATTGTAAGAATTTTCGATAAGTGTTACAATTTATGCTAATTAAGGATTTCTATTCAAAGGAGGGTTACCATGGCTGAAATGAATACAAAAGCAATGTATAAATTGTCATACGGATTGTTCGTATGTACGGCGAAAAGAGGCGACAAGCTTAACGGTTGTATCATAAACACTGCGATGCAGATCGCTTCGGAGCCCAACACGATAAGTGTTGCGGTAAACAAGGCAAACTATACGCATGACATGATCAAAGAAACCGGCGTTTGCAACGTTTCGGTCATTTCACAGGATGCGGAGTTTGCGCTCTTTAAGCAGTTCGGTTTTCAGTCCGGCCGCGATGTGGACAAATTCGTGGACTATCCTGCCGACAATTACAAGATTGCCGACAACGGTATCCCCTACATTACAAAGGGAACGAACGCGTACTTTTCACTTAAAGTTGAGAGCACCGTTGACCTTGGCTCTCACACGCTCTTTATTTGTAAGCCCGAGTTCATGACGGTCCTTTCGGACACTTCGTCGTGTACATACGAATATTACCAGAACAACATCAAACCCAAGCCCGAAGCGGTCGGAACCACTCCAAAGGGCGAGACGATCTGGAGA
>JAGCTJ010000062.1 GCA_017963665.1 Lachnospiraceae bacterium
TCTTCCAAAGAGGCGGCAGTTTTGAAAAGTATTCCGTTCTTTGCGCCCACTCCGTTACCTACCATTATGGCTACGGGAGTGGCAAGCCCAAGTGCGCACGGGCAGCTTATCACGAGTACGCATATGGCTTTTGGAAGTGAAGAGCTGAATCCGTATCCGGCTGCCATCCATGCGATCAAAGTTATCAAAGCTATCCCGATCACTGTCGGAACAAATATGCCCGACACTTTATCTGCTATCTTTGCGATAGGAGCCTTCGTGGTGGCCGCATCGCTCACCATCTTTATTATCTGCGAAAGAGTGGTGTCTTGGCCGACTCTCGTCGCTTCGCATATCAGATAACCGTTCTCGCATGTCGTTGCGGATGTGACGATGTCACCTTCCTTTTTATCTACAGGAATGCTTTCGCCCGTGATGGCGGCTTCGTTTATCGCTCCGCTTCCTTTGCGGACCGTACCGTCAACGGGGATGTTGTTTCCGGCGCGTATCACAAATAAGTCACCGGGCTTTACCGCTTCGATGTTTACTCCGGTCTCGATACCGTCCTTTAATATGACCGCCGTCTTCGGGGTAAGCTTCATGAGACCTTTCAAGGCATCGGTCGTTCTTCCTTTTGAGATCGACTCAAGCAGCTTTCCGACAGTGATCAGCGTAAGTATCATGGCGGCCGATTCAAAGTAAAACTCGTTCATATATGTGTGAGCAAAGTCTTTGTTTCCGGCCTCGCTTACATTGATCATCGAAAACAGAGCACTGACGCTGTAACAAAAAGCTGCGGCACTTCCCATCGCAACGAGCGTGTCCATGTTGGGCGCTCTGTGGATAAGGCTTTTGAATCCGCTTATGAAAAACTTCTGATTTACGACCATGACGGCCGCGCTCAGCAGAAGCTCGTATACGCCTGTCGCGATGGGTGTACATAAGGCTTTGGGGATAGGAAAACCAAACAGCATATGTCCCATTGATACGTAAAGTAAAGGTAATAAAAGGATGAGGGATGCGATCAGTCGATTTCTTATCTTGGGAGTTTCGGTGTCTTTAAGTTCGTCTTCGAAACCGCTCGAGGAGTCTGAAGAGGTTTCTTTGTCCCCCTTTACCGATGCACCGTATCCTGCGTCGGTCACGGCTTTTATTATAAGATCGTCAGATGCGGCGCCGGTAACGCCCATAGAGTTGGTCAGTAAACTGACGGCGCAACTTTCCACCCCGGGAACCGACGAAACCGCCTTTTCCACGCGGGCCCGGCATGCATCACAGCTCATGCCTGTCACGTTATATTGTTTCATAATTAATTCTCCAAAGATTGCGGTTACCCGCAGACAATTAAAAGGTATACCCTGCAAGATTGCCCGTCAAGCGCAAACTTGCCGTTAATAAAAAGATTATATTTTATGTATATGATATTTCTGATAAATGTGCGCTTTTATCAGTTTTCAGAGGGGAAAAACATTATGGAAAATGGAAACGAAGACACCGGATACGGTAGGATTTTAAAACCTGTAATAGGAATGGCGATTGCCGTTATTCTGAACATATTTCTGAACAGGGCCGTTAAGGCTTTGGGTCTTCCGTTGTTTATCGACAACGTGGGAACGATTCTTGCCGCGATTCTGGGCGGATATCTGCCGGGGATCATCGTAGGCTATATTTCAAACATCATCAATATGACGTCAAGTGTGGAGAATGTTTATTATGCCAGCTTAAGTGTTCTTATAGCCGTTACAGCTTCTTTCCTTGCAAAAAAAGGTTTTTTTGAGAAATTTTACAAAGCTCTTTTGTCGATCCCGATATTTGCGCTCATAGGTGGAGCGCTCGGATCGATGCTCACCTTTCTTATATACGGATTCGGAATAGGCGAGGGCATTTCGGCGCCTTTCGCCCGTCAGCTGCTCGACAGCGGTATGTTTAGCGTTTTCTGGGCACAGTTTTCAAGCGATGTGGTGATCGATATCATAGACAAAGCCATTACCGTGGTCATTGCATATGCGATCTGTAAACTTATTCCGCAAAACCTTAAGGAAAGTTTTTATCTGACCGGTTGGAAGCAAAAGCCGATCGAAGGTGCATCCGAAAAAGACAACGACAAGACCGATGTCAGAGGTTTTTCTCTCAAATTCAAGATATTTGCGATCGTTGCGGGAATAATGCTTTTCATCGCTTTTGTAACGACTTTGATCAGCGCACTTTTATATCATCAGGTAGCTGTTGAAGAGGGTATATATTTAAATGAGGTAAGTTTTGTCACAAAGATAGTTTCTTTGTTTGCAGGTTTCTTTATACTTGTGATGGCATTGGTAATGTGGCTTGCGAAATATCACCTCATCTATCCCATCAATGCGATGACCGCTTCAGCAAGAAATTTTGCCTACAATACATCCAATGACAGAGCCGAGAGCGTAAAAAGGTTTGAAGAGATCGACATTCGTACGGGGGATGAGATTGAAAACATGTATGATTCCCTTTCCTGCATGATCGCCGAGACGGTGGGTCACATGGAAGATATAAAGGTTAAGGGCGAAGAGATATCAAAAATGCAGATAGGTCTTATAACGGTCCTTGCAGATCTCGTCGAAAGCCGCGATGCCAATACCGGCGCCCACGTTCAAAAGACGGCTGCTTACTCACGAATAATACTGAGAGGTATGAAGAAAGAAGGTCTCTATCCGGACCTTGTTACGGATGAGTATATTGAAAACGTCTGCAATTCCGCACCGCTTCACGATGTGGGAAAGATTGTCGTGTCTGATACGGTTTTGAATAAGAACGGAAGACTTAACGACGAAGAGTTCCTTCTTATGAAAAAGCATGCAAAGGCAGGCGGCGATATACTTAAGCGTGCGATGGAACATGTCTCCGAATCCGAATATTTAAAGCAGGCAAAGATGCTTGCGGAGTCACATCATGAAAAATGGGACGGCACAGGTTATCCTCTGGGACTTAAAGGAGAAGAGATACCTCTTTGCGCTCGGGTAATGGCAGTGGCGGATGTGCTGGATGCACTTTTGTCAAAGAGATGCTACAAGCCGCCCTTTGAGTTCGATGAGGCCATAAGGATAATTTCGGAGGGAAGCGGAACTCATTTCGATCCTCAGGTCGTTGATGTGTTGTTAAACAATCTCGATGCCGCACGGGAGATAGCAAAAGCTCACATGGCAGATTATTCAAACATAGCGTGATCAAAGCACCGAGGAATTTGCCTCGGTGTTTTTATACTCTTTTTATACTTATGAATATTGACAATAACGGGTTTTTGGTAGATAAATAGTAGTGGCTTAAAAGGAGTAAAAACGTGGCAATAAAGAATCTGCTTAAGTTAAGAAGGCTGACTGCGGGCATTATGGCATCCATAATGCTTTTTGTCGTGATCTTTTTTACTTCTTTTATAGCTTTGGAGGCTCATCACGACTGCGACTGCGAAGAAGACTGTCCCATATGTGAGGCAATGGCCGTCTGTAAGGACGTCCTTCACAATATAGGAACAACAGTGCTGTTTGCCGTAGTGAGCGTAGTTTCATTCTTTTTTGTAACACTTAGGGTGTCCGAATATGTTTGCGACCGTTTTCTTTGGACCCCTGTGTCGCTGGGAGTTCGTATGAACAATTGAATCTTTGCGGGGTAACTTAAAAGATTTAGATTCATACGGAGGATTTTTACATTGAAAAAATTATTGGTTATAATGATCGCGGTGATGTTTGCTGCGATCGGTCTTTCAGCTTGCGGCAAGGATGGAAGCGCAAACGTTGCCGAGAGCGATTCTTTAAATATAGTTGCGACAGTTTTCCCCGAATATGACTGGGTTATGAATATACTTGGCGACAACCCCGCAAAGGCGGACGTTACGCTCCTTCTCGATAACGGTGTGGATCTGCACAGTTACAATCCCACTGCGGACGATATCATAAAGATAGCCACCTGCGATATGTTCATCTATGTCGGCGGCGAGTCTGACGGATGGGTCGAGGATGCGCTGAAAGAAGCGGTCAATCCCGACATGGTGGTCATCAATCTTCTTGAATCGCTCGGCGACAGCGGTAAGGAAGAAGAGATAGTCGAAGGCATGGAAGCAAAAGAGGAAGAAGAAGGCGAGGAAGGCGAAGAGGAAGTTGAGTACGACGAGCATGTGTGGCTTTCTTTAAGAAATGCCTCGAAACTCTGCACCGCCATCGAGGAAGGTCTTGAAAAGATCGATGCTTCCAACGCGTCGGTATATAATAGCAACCTTTCTTCGTACACCGAAAAGCTTAACGTGCTGGACGAGAAGTACAAAGAAGCCGTATCGGCAGGCTCAAAGGACACCGTTCTTTTTGCCGACAGATTTCCGTTCAGATATCTTACCGACGATTACGGTTTAAACTATTATGCGGCTTTTGTGGGATGTTCCGCAGAGACGGAAGCCAGCTTTGAGACGGTTCTTTTCCTTGCAAACAAGGTTGACGAGCTTGAACTTCATACCGTACTCACGATTGAAGGAAAAGAACACAAGATCGCCGATACCGTGGTCTCAAACACCACGTTTAAAGATCAGAAGATAGAAACACTCAATTCCATGCAGGCTTGTACGTCACAGGATGTCAAAAACGGTGTAACGTATGTTAAGATAATGGAAGACAATCTTGAAGTGTTAAAAGAAGCATTAAGATAATATGTTGACCGTCTCCGGGGCTTACCCCGGAGACGACCGTCACTTTACGGAGGACAAAATGTCACTTATTAAAGTAAAGGATCTGTCGCTTGGCTACGACTCAAAAGTGGTCGCAAAAGATCTTAACTTTGAAGTGAATATGGGAGAATATCTTTGCATAGTGGGCGAGAACGGTTCGGGAAAGAGCACGCTTATGAAGACTCTTTTGGGACTTAAGAAACCACTTGGAGGCAGTATCGAATTCGGTGACGGTTTAAAGAGCACCGATATCGGATACCTTCCCCAGCAAAGCCTTGTACAAAAAGACTTTCCGGCATCGGTTTACGAGATTGTCATTTCAGGCCTTTGCAAAGGCTTCTCGAAGTCTTTGTTTTATTCAAAAAGGGACAAAGAAACCGTCTCAAGTACACTCGAGCGTCTCGGCATTTCTTCTTTGAAGCATCGCTGCTACAGAGAGTTGTCCGGAGGACAGCAGCAGCGTGTTCTTCTTGCCAGAGCTCTGTGTGCCACCGAGAAGATAATACTTTTGGATGAGCCGGTCGCCGGTCTCGATCCCGTAGCCACGAAGGAAATGTACGATACCATATCGGATCTTAACAAAGGCGGAGTTACCGTTATCATGATCTCTCATGACATTGCGGCGGCCGTCAAATATGCGACAAACATTCTTCACATGGGGGACGACAACGTTTTTTCTACCAAGGAAGAGTACTTAAACAGTGAACTTGGCAGAAATTTCGCCGAGTCTGTCCGGTCGGAGGAATAAACAGATGGATAAGCTTTCTTTATACATGCAGTATCCGATGGTCAGGTACGCTTTTATAGTAGGCATTCTGATAGCGCTCTGTTCGTCACTTCTCGGCGTGACTTTGGTGCTTAAGCGTTTTTCTTTCATCGGTGACGGCCTTTCACACGTCGCTTTCGGTGCGATGGCCATTGCTGCGGTACTTAACTTCACAAATGAAACGATAATAGTGCTCCCCGTTACGATCGTAAGCGCGATATTGCTGCTTCGTACCGGTGCGAACACGAAGGTAAAAGGCGACGCCGCGATCGCCATGATCTCGGTGGGAGCGCTGGCTTTCGGATATCTTTTGATGAACATCTTTTCCACTTCGTCAAATCTGTCCGGAGATGTATGTTCAACGCTGTTTGGTTCGCTCTCGATACTTACGCTCACAAAGTCCGAAGTTAGGCTTTGTATCGTATTGTCGATGATCGTACTTATAATATTCATAATGTTTTACAATAAGATCTTTTCCGTTACTTTTGACGAAGATTTTGCCAAGGCGAACGGTACGCCCGTGGAAGGCTACAACCTCCTCATTGCCGTAGTGATCGCCGTTATAATAGTTCTTGCGATGAACCTTGTCGGTTCGCTTCTCATCTCCGCGCTCGTGATATTCCCGGCGCTTTCCGCGATGAGACTGTTTAAGAGTTTTAAATCGGTCACGATCTTTTCGGCCGTTTTATCGGTGGTCTGCGCATTATCGGGACTCGTTATCTCGGTACTTGCGGGCACTCCGACGGGCTCGACGATCGTTGCCGTTGACGTTTTGGCTTTCTTTGTCTGCTGTATCGGCGGATTGTTTAAAGGTGCAAAAGGATGAAGAAAAAATTTGGTTTTATCTCGGTCTGTTTTCTTTGTGCCGTGTGTCTTTTTGCATGCGGTAACGCCGAAAGAACGGCTGCGCCCGTGACTTCAAGCAGTGCACAGACCGTAAAAGATGTACTTGATGCCGCCAAGTTTCTCGGAATAGAGACTTCGTCGGAAGATGTTGAAGACACTTCCTTAACAGGAGAGCCCGATCCGAATGTCGATGTGGACCTTACGGTGATGAGTTCGACAATGGTTTATTCCATTGTTTACTCTATGGTGACCGATCCTTCTTCTTACGAAGGGAAAAAGGTCAAAATAGACGGGATATTTGACGTTTATACCGACGATAAAACGGGGAAAAATTACTACGCCTGCATAATACAGGATGCGACGAAATGCTGCTCCAGCGGTATCGAGTTTGAACTTGAAGAGGAGCGTGTCTACCCCAACGACTATCCGGACAACGGTTCTTATATCACCGTTACCGGTGTATTTGAAACATACGAAGAAGACGGAATATTGTATTGCACGTTAAGAAACGCAAAAATGATGTAGATCGTTTCTTTAAAGAAAGAGGTTGTTATGATAGGACTTATCGTGGCTTACACCAAAAACAGAGTTATCGGTAACAAAGGTGCCATTCCCTGGAGGATAAAGGGCGAGCAGAGAAGATTTAGGGAGCTTACCACCGGCAATGTCGTTATCATGGGAAGAAAGTCCTACGAGGAGATCGGAAGACCTTTACCTAACCGTTTTACGATCGTCGTATCGAGGACCGCAAAGTTTGAAGCGGAGAACTGTGTGACTGTGCCTTCGCTTAACGATGCGATCGAATATGCAAAGAAAAACCGTCCGGACGAGAATATATATTTATCCGGCGGTGCGGGAATATACAAAGAAGGACTTCCTTTGGCCGAGAAGCTTTTTATTACCGAGGTTGACGCAGTTATCGAAGGAGATACGTTCTTCCCCGAGTTTGATGAGAGCAAGTACGAAAAAACGGTAGACGAAGAGGTTGAGGGTGATATACCCTATGCGTATGTGACATATACGAAAAAAGAGGATTAGAACCGGTATGCATAACGAACTTACAAGAAAAGACATAGAGGATATGGAAGCGGAGATCGAACACCGTAAAGTCGTTGTTCGAAAAGAGCTTCTGGAACATGTAAAAGAAGCAAGGTCACTCGGTGACTTAAGCGAGAACTTTGAATATTATGCGGCAAAGAAAGAAAAGAACAAGAACGAGAGCCGTATAAGGTATCTTGAGAGGATGATAAGGACCGCAACGATACTCGACGACGATTCAAAAGACGATGAAGTCGGTATCAACAAGACCATTACGGTCTATGTTGAAGAGGACGATGTGGAAGAAGAGTACAAGATCGTTACAACAGTAAGAGAAGATTCGCTTAACGGCCTTGTTTCAAACGAATCGCCTATGGGAAAAGCACTTCTGGGCCACAAAGTAGGAGACAGAGTGTTTATCGAAGTTAACAAGGACTACGGTTATTACGTGGTCATAAGAAAGATAGACAATACTACCGTGGATGACGCGGGAATGCTGAGGGATTATTGATGGAGAATATTAATATAACGACAAAGGTGCCCACGTCCAAAAGCGTACTTGCCAGACTGATGATACTCGGAGCACTTTCAAACGAGAAATGTGCTTTCGATAACGTATCGATGTCAAAAGACTCGGAAAACCTTCTGTCGGTATTGAAAGATCTCGGTTTTACAGTATCGTTCAATCAGGGAACCGGAAGATTAAAGATTCAGGGCAACGGCGGAAACATTCCTAAAAGAGAAGCGTCCGTTTATGTCGGAAATGCAGGAACGGCGGCAAGGTTTTCGGTTGCGATGTTAGCATTGTCCGACGGAGAATATATGCTTAACGCTTCCCACGAGATGTCGCTTCGCCCCATGAAGGGTATTCTGGATACGTTAAGAAGTGCGGGCGCCATAATCATCTGTACGGAGAAGGAAGATCATTTCCCGCTCATCATAAAGGGAAAAAGACCTACAGCGCCGCTTAAACTGAAGGTCGATGTATCCGAGAGCACTCAGTTTGCAAGCGGACTTATGCTGATGCAGGGATGCCTTCCCGAAGGCTCTGTTATAGAAGGAGTAAACGAAAACAGAAACTCATACATAAAGTTGACCGAGGCAGTCATAAAGAACTTCATGCCCCGTATGAATGCCGAAGGAGACATTTCGTCCGCAGCATATTGTTACGCAGCGGCAATGCTTACCGGGGGAAAAGTTACGGTCATGAACGCCACCCTTAATTCCGCACAGCCCGATATAAAGTTCTTAAAGCTTTTGCAAAGTTTCGGAGGAGAGTTTACCGAAGATGAAAGAGGTTTAACTCTTACTTGTGAACGTCCCATAGTGGGAGCGGAGGGTGACCTTACTCTTGATATGTCGGATTTTTCCGATCAGTCGATGACCATGGCTGTTTTGGCAAGTGTCAGAAAAGGAACGACTACGATCAATAATATCGGTCACACCCGTAAACAGGAATGTGACCGTATAGCGGCTCTTAAAGAAAATTTTGATGAGATCGGGATCGAAAGTGAGATTGGCGAAGATTACATAGTGATCCACGGCGGAACTCCTCACGGAGGATTTATCAAGACTCATAACGATCACAGGATATATATGTCGTTCATGCTCTTAAGCCTGATCGTTGACGGCATCAAAGCTGACAATCCCACCTGTAACTCAAAGAGTTATCCGGGCTTTAACGACTTTATGTCCAGCCTCCGTCAACAGTAATGACCTGACCGGTCAAATATGACGGAGCGGTTAAAACAGAATATACCGAATCGGCTATTTCCTCGCATGTCGCAAAGCGATCTGCGGGGATTTCCGTTTTTACGGCCTCCAGATCTTCTTCGCTTAAATGTCTGTTCATGTCGGTGTCCACAAATCCGCAGGCGATGGCGTTAACGGAAATATTGCTGGGAGCAAGCTCTTTCGCCAGCGCTTTGGTAAAACCGTTTACACCGCCTTTGGTTGCCGAGTAAGCCACTTCCATTGAAGCTCCTACGTTTCCCCAGACCGAGGATATATTGATGATCGCTCCGCTGTGCTTTGAAAGCATTTTGGGGATGGCGAGTTTGCTTGTATAAAAGACCGATGTGAGATTGACCGAAACGATCCTGTTCCATTCCTCAGCGGTCATGTCGCTTAAGAGACCCACATATGATATTCCGGCATTGTTTATGAGAACATCAAGATCTTCGATATCGTCAAATATGCTTTTAAGAGCATCAAGATCCGATACGTCGGCTTTGTATGCTTTTGCGGATATATTGTACTTTTTATGCAGTTCTTCGCAAAGATCTTCAAGTGCTTCTATATTTTTTTCACATACGAGAAACAGATCGTAACCGTTGGCCGCCATCATTTTTGCGCATGCTTTTCCGATGCCTCTCGAAGCTCCAGTTATCAGTGCTGTTTTCATGAGTTTTTCTCCTTTGCCGGATGGGCGTTTTTTTGACAAAAAGCCTATGTAAGATTATACTACAAGGTATTGAGGATGCCAATTATTTACTATATGACAGGCGCCGGGGGAGGCGTTTGGCAATACGGAGGATATATATGAGCGACAGCAAATCGAGAGATCTAGCGATAATAGGTGCCGGTCCTGCGGGACTTTCGGCTTCCGTTTACGCCAAAAGAGCGGGACTTGATGCGATCCTGATCGACGAGACTCCTGTTGACGGCGGGCAGGTGCTTTCCACTTACGAGGTGGACAATTATCTCGGACTTCCCGGTGTTTCGGGAATGGATCTTTCCGATAAGTTTTCGGAACATGCAAAGAATGCCGGTATTGAGAGAGTTTCGGCTCAGATCAAAAAGATCGAAGGCAGCGAAGGCGATTTCACTCTCGTTTCTTCGGAAGGCGACTTTAAGGCAAAGAGGATAATAATAGCCACAGGCGCAAAGCATGCACTTCTTAACGCTCCGGGCGAAGAAGAGTTTTCCGGAATGGGCGTATCTTATTGCGCAACTTGCGACGGAGCATTTTACAGAAAGAAAGACGTAGCCGTTGTGGGCGGTTCCGATGTGGCTGTGGAAGATGCCATATATCTTGCCAGAACATCCAATAAAGTATATCTCATCCACAGACGCGATACTTTAAGAGCGGCACATTCGCTCGTAGAAGCGTTAAAAGCATGCCCCAATGTAGAGTTTGTGTGGGACAGCACGGTAAAGAGCATAAACGGTGAAGGCGCAGTCAACTCCGTTACGGTCACCAATAAAGTCAGCGGCGAAGAAAGAACGATCGAAGTAAGAGGCGTATTTATAGCCGTAGGTATAACTCCCGTATCGTATCTTTTAAAGGATTTCGGAGTCGATCTTGATGAAGGCGGCTATGTAATCGCCGGAGAAGACGGAAGAACTTCCGTAAGCGGTATATATGTTGCCGGAGATATCCGCAAGAAACCTTTAAGACAGATCATTACTGCCGTTGCCGACGGAGCCAATGCGGTTTCTTCGGTCCAGGCAGACATGAATAAATAGTTTTTCCGAAAAATACGGTCACTGACCGGTTCGGTATTTTCTTTTTCTTAATAATTGGATAAACGATTATTAAAAAGATTACTATATCCTTTTAAGAGGCGTGTATATGAAATTTAAGACAGTAGCGACATTAGTCGTTGTCACGTCGGCATTTGTGTTCTTAAAAAGAGACGCATATGCGTATATCCCCGGCGGACATGACAACATGATCGTTGAGACAGTCGACAACAGAGAATATTCGGATCTTGTTATAGCCGATGTTAACGGCTATGTAAACGTAAGAGACTACCCCGACGAGAACAAGGGGAAAGTACTCGGCAAGCTTTACGACAATTCCGTAGGTCACTTTCTTGAAGAGACCGAAAACGGCTGGTATAAGATCACAAGCGGATCGGTAACCGGCTATGTAAAAGCGGAGTATTGCTTATCGGGTGTCGAAGCGATAAAGACCGCGAGAGATGTTGAAGTTACTTTTGCCACCATTAAAGCCGGTACGCTTCGCGTAAGAGAAGAGCCAACGGTGAATTCGCCGATACTCGGCACTTTCTCGGAAGGTGATGTGTTGACCGTAATGGCCGAAGAAGACGGATTTGCAAAAGTTGCCTACAACAACAAATCCGGATACATATCCCTCGATTACATTGAAGTCAAGACCGATTTCGTGGAAGCGGAATCCATAGAAGAAGAGCGTACAAGACTCGCTGCCGAAAAGAAGGCAAGAGACGAAGCGCAAAGGAAGGCTCAGGAAGCGATAAAAGCCGAGCAGGCGAGACAAAAAGCCGCGGCTGCGACAGGCAATCAGACAACGACCGCGCAGGCTGCGGTAACCGTAACGGCCACAGACAACGGCGGGCAGGATAACGCTTCGCAGACTGTTGTGCAGGAAACTTCTCCGCAACAGCAGGAAAATCAGCAACAGCAAGA
>JAGCTJ010000063.1 GCA_017963665.1 Lachnospiraceae bacterium
AAAACTACACCGATGAGGAAGCGATTAAGATTGCAGAGGAGAAACGAGGAGACATCTATAAGTTTCTCTACGACAAAGACGGTTTTGAGACTCCCTGCAAGGAAAGGTGGGAGATCGTTAACTACTACGAGGACGCGAGACAGTTACGTTATGTACTTCAGAGTGGGGACATTGTCTATGAGATTCAGTGGGATATCTCTACCGACACGCTTTCGCTCCTCGAAATCTGGGATGACGAATGGACCGACGGCACCCAGCCGTACTAATTAAATATCATTTCCCGGGAATGGTTAACATATAAACCCTTAAAAACTGCGGCCACACCTCTTGCACTCGGTGTGGCCGTGGTTTTTATCAACCTAATTTTGAATTTTGCTCTTTTTAGGTATTAGCGCAACTCCCAAAGACAACACCATAAATGCCAATTCCATGAAAACCAGGCGAAGTTTTAACATTATCGAAATATCGGTAAATTTAATGTCAAGATTCATCGAATGGTAGCTTATGATCATACCTACAATCCTGTATATATAATAACAAGCAAGAATAAAGAAAGAACATGTAACTATAATTGCAAGAGTGTGCCTTTTATCTGCTCTTGAATGCAGAGCGATCACATACATGATCAAAAGTATTATTCCGCAGATATAAACTCTGACAGCGCCGTATCCTACCATTATAAGCCAAGCTTTGTAATCTGCTTCGAATTGTGCTTTGCTTGTTAGTATTTCTCTGATAAACTCAGCAAAATCAATGACCATGATAAGAATACAGGGTATCGTTGCCTTTTTGATATTCTTACAGGAAATGACACATATGATGATTATCAGCATTCCGAATGCAAACGGAGCATATTGACCATAGCTGATCATCTTACCAAACTCAGATAATCTGATAGAGATCGGCATGTAATATGATATAATACTCAGAAACGCAAAAATCCCTGCAATGATCGCAAATATAGCTTTGATGCGCGCAGGCTCTTGCGTTCCAACTGCTTGAGGCGCAACGCCTATGCCTGCCTTTGCCCCACAGTAAGGACAGAACACCATACTGTTGTTCATTTCTTTTCCACAACTTTGACAAAACATCTCATAACCTCCGAATTTACATTATTTGTATCTGTCCGCCAGGCTTTCGGTCGTGTCGTACTTGCCGGCTGCTCTGTTTCTGTCGATGCGACTGTTTCTGATTGAATCACTTATGCTGTCAACGCCCCTGTAGACGAGCCTCTTGATCGCATAAAATACAGCTCCGATACCAAAGATCAATAAAACTCCTAAAAATGTACTCATGTTTCTTCCTCCTTACGATATGTTGTGTTTTATATTCTGAATGTAAAAATTTTGTATTCTTTCAAATCCAGCGCCTATATGGGCCTTGTCTTAAGTTTCATTTCCTGAGTTCTTACCTGCGTGTTTGAATCGAGGTTCAAGAACAGTTTTTCTACCTTTGTTTCCATCATGTTCATTGTGTCTGCCCGAAGCGGAATGCCGTATTTATAGGTATTCCACGCCGTGAACGAAAATTTGTAATTGTACTTGCCGTCCTCTTCTCCCAGGAAATCGATGGCCGCATTCCACTCGTAGGAAGATTTGAACAAAATCTCTGCTTTACCGCCGTTATTGGGATATATTGTAACCTTAAGATCTGAAAAGTACGTATTGTTCACCGCTTCCAAAACCTTGTTGTAATCAACACCGGTCAACGTGAAGTACTCGGAAGATTCCCAAAAATTTCCGTCTCTTTTTATGATCTTTCCTTCTTCTACCATTCTGTTCTGTCTTTGGCTACCGAAATACCAGGCGATCCCGATGATCACTGCCATCCCCAAAAATATCAAAAAAGTCATATTTTCTCCTCCTTTTTTGCTGTGAAGTTGTTTGCTATGCTAAAACCATATCAGACAAGGTAAGAAGAAAAATCACATGATGATGTAATTACTTTGTTACGCTTTCCTGTTAAGATAAGATTGTTTCAATATCAGATACTATGAAATGATAGGAGGTGATCGGTATGTTAGATAAAAAGAAAGCGTTCTTTTCAATGACGCTTGCTTTTGTATACATTTTTCTTACTACCCAGCTTCACTATCTTCATATAGAAAACGAAACAGTCTCGCATGTGCGCCATCTTATCAAGGGAATCCTCGATATGCTGCCGCTCATCTACTGGTATTGGTTCTTAAAGATAAGCGTTATCCAGCCTTCGGTAAGGCGTTATCTTATTATTGGAAGTCTGTGCATGCAGTTTTCCATGTTCATCATCTACCTTCAGACGATCATCACGACCGAGAACATGGAACTTATGGCACTTTCGGTCATCGGCATCGTGCTCGCATACTTCTCATTCCCGGTGTTCAGCTTACTTGCTACACTCTGCCTTGGCATGCCCGAGCAGTACAAACTTCCGAAGCGTTATCACATACTCACAGCATCGGTTGTTGCGATCTACGTTTTGTCGTTCACTAACAGCCTCCATCATCTGTTCTTCTCATTTGAGATATCACCTACCAACATAAACCGTGTCGAAACCAAACTGGGCCCGCTTTGCTATATTTCTATTATTTTTGCGGTTGTGGTCTACGTTTGGAGAGTGATCGCTCTTAAGCGTTTCACCGGAAGAGCAGGTCAGGGAATAACGTTTTCGATCATACTTTTATTGATACTTTCGAACCTCGTTTACCATATCCCGTACGTATTAAATGCTTTCACGCCCGATTGGGAGTTCCTTGGCAGCACGCAATACGTCTTCTATGTCGAAGTGCTGATATGGGTCATCTGCATGGCGACCGGAATGGTGTCCGTAAACACCGAGCACGAAAAGATCTACGGGATATCATCGCTTAAGTTTGAGATATACGATCTAAAGGGAAATCTTATATTCCCCGAGAATGCTGAGGCGATCGATAAAAATGACTTTAGTGCCCTTTGCAAGAAGAAAACGCTCAAGATAAGCGAAAACGAAGTGCTTCACCTGGCTCCTTTAAAAAACAAAGGATACGTTGTCTGGCGAAAAGATATCTCCTATATCAACAGCCTCATGCGCGAGGAACGAAGCCTTCAGTCGCAGTTAAAAGAGCAGGAGTCCGAACTTCAGAATGAGCTTACGTTAGCCAATGAAAAAGAGAAATTGAACCAAAAGAAAGCCATCTATTCGCGTATCGACGACGCGCTTAAGATAGACATCAACTTCCTTGATGAGCAGATAAAGAAGCTTTCAAAGACCGAAGTATACGATGAGAACCTTTATAAGTCTATCATCCAAAGAGGCACATATATCAAGAGAAAGAGCAATCTCCTCATCATGAATGAGACCGAAAAGATCGTTTCTTTGTCGGAACTTAAGCTTACGATGGATGAGATGTTATCAACTCTTTATGATGTTGATACAGATATCGTTTTTCTTATCCCAATGTCTTATTTTATGAAGACGACGGACATAATCTCGTGTCTCGATCTTTTGTTCAGAGTCATTCTGGCGGACAATCTTAAGGTAGTGCACTTAAGAGTCTTCAGTGAGAACGGTGAAGATGCTTTCGGCCTTTACTGTGAAAGCGGCGACGACGAGAAGTTCTCGACAAAACTTAATATCACCGCCTACGAAAACGACGATGAGAAGGAGGTGCCCGTATGATACTTTTTCTTGAGATATTTGGGATGCTCCTTATCGTAGCGATCATCTATGCGGTCATCAACCACATATACAATAACGTTTTAAACATATCCGACAGGCGTGTTGCGCTCGATCATCTGCCCACACCCATTTACTTCGGGCTTTCGGATAAGTATCCGCTCGTTGTGAACGATAAGATGTATGAGCTGGTTTATTCACTTAAAGGTAAGCCACTCACGGATATGAACAAAGATTTTGACTTTCTGTTTGCAAACCGCATAAAGTCCGATGAGATCGAGGAAAATCTTTCCGGAGAGTTTAAGAACGCATTCTTTGTAAAGTTTAACGGGAAAGTTTACGGCATAGAAAAGAACTACATAGAAAGCGGCAACGAGCTTATAAGCGAGATCATCGGTCAGGATGTTACTGAGGAATATGACAACCTCTGTAAACTGATCAAGCTAAACGATGAACTTAAAGAGCAAAATCAGAGGTTAAGGCAACACTTTGACAATATCGCCGAAGTTAACCGCGACAGAGAACTGCTAAACGC
>JAGCTJ010000064.1 GCA_017963665.1 Lachnospiraceae bacterium
CTGTATTTACTATCGTCATTCCTCAGCATGTCGTAAACACGACCCCTGCAGGAAAACTTGAAGAGAGAGTTGAAAACGAACCTGTTCTTGGCCCCGGAAAGAAGAGAGAAGATCTTTTCACGGCACCTGAGGTTTCACTTCTTGCCGTCGATGATGTGCTTGTAAACTTAAAGGTTGTACAGAGTCTGCTTAAGAAGACGGGTATGAAGATAGATACTGCGATAAGCGGGAAAGACTGTATTGAACTTACCAAGAAGAACAAGTACGACATCATACTCTTAGACCACATGATGCCGGGTAAGGACGGTGTAGAGACACTTCGTGAGATTAAAGCTTCTACCGGCAATCCAAACCGCGAGACACCGGTCATCGTGCTTACCGCAAATGCCATAATAGGCGCCAAGGAAGAGTACATGAAGCAGGGCTTCACCGATTATCTTTCAAAGCCTATCGCGCTTATGGATCTTGAGAAGATGCTTCTTAAATATCTTCCGCCTGACAAGATCGGCGGTAAAGCGGTAGAAAAAACAATTCTCGAAAATGAGAAGAAACTCACCGCCATCGAGCATGAAGTCAATTCGCCTTCACCCCTTGACGAGAAGCCTTCTGTGGAGGAAGTCATCAACAGAAAAGCCGCCATGGACAACAGCCACTACAACGAGCAGGTATGGCGTGAAAGAATAGAGACATACCTAAGAGAAGACAAGCGTGCGATGCTCGCAGAAAGTTACGAGAAGGCAAAGATGGAGAATTATAAGATGATAGTTCGTTCCATCCGCTCTTCTTCACAGACCATAGGGGCTTTGGAACTTGCCAAGAAAGCTCAGGAAGTCGAAAGAGCGATCGAAGAAAACAACGCTGAAGCTCTCGGCATAAGACACAAAGAGTTAAGCGAGCAATACAGCCGCGCTATCAACGTACTTACAAGAATCTAAAAAGGATGGACATTTTGTCCATCCTTTTCTTTTAAAGATTTGTTCTTAGCCCTTTCGGATAATGATTTTTCAAAGTGCCGTTTACCGCTTTTGAAAAGCCTATGGAAAAGCCGTTTACAAAGACTGGCAAAAAGCCTTTGAGATTCGGATCGACAGAGATTGTCTCGCCGGCGATGAAGCGTTTTGCTTCGTCAAGACTTATATCCGCTTTCTTTGTGACTTCGAAAGGTCGCATTGACATGGCAAGGGAATGGGCGGGCTCGAAACGGTTTTTAAGATCGCACATTATATGAAGTCCCGGACGCACCACGCGAATGGAATCGATGCCGGTAAAAAGCGCCGGTGTGAGATAAACGTTGTCTTTTATTCTTGTGATATACGAGGTCGCAAGCATTTCCTTTGCGACTTCTTCTTTCATCCCGAAATCTTTTGTAAGGAAGTCTCTTACGGTGTCTTCCGTTAAAGCGTTGGAATCGTTCTTTGACTTTTTCTTTCCTTTGGAACTGTCCAAAGAAACCGTTCTGCCGACATATTCGCCCTTTTTCTTGAGTTTGGCAACGAAATGGCCTTCGCCCTTAATTACGTGGGGCATGAGTCGTTTCATCAAAACGAGCTCGAAATCGGGGTTTTCGTTAATGAACTTTTCTATATTGTCTTCGTTTTCTTCTCTTGAAAACGTACATGTCGAATAAACGAGAGTACCGCCGGGAGCAAGCATGGAGGCAGCGTTTTTAAGTATCTCCTCCTGCCTTCTTGCGCACATTGAAACATTCTCGGGAGACCATTCGTTAACGGCGGTTTCATCTTTTCTGAACATTCCTTCACCCGAGCACGGTGCGTCCACCAAGATTTTATTAAAGAAAAGAGGAAATCTTCGGGCCAAAACATCCGAAGACTCGCTTGTGACAACGGCGTTTCTAACCCCCATTCTTTCTATGTTGGAAGAAAGGATCACAGCTCTGTCTTTGTTTATCTCGTTGGTTACAAGCAGCCCTTGGCCGTTTAAATACGATGCGATCTGAGTGCTCTTTCCGCCGGGAGCCGCGCAAAGGTCCAGGACGATATCCCCTTCCTTCACGTCAAGTTCGGTCACAGCCGACATTGCGCTTGGTTCCTGAATATAGTAGGCGCCTGCTTCATGATAAACGTGTTTGCCGGGACGTTCTTCGTCGTTATAGTAAAATCCCGCTTCGGCAAAATCGATTTTTGAAAGCAAAAAAGGCATTTTTTCACAAAATGCCTCAAGGTCGCTCTTTAAGAGATTGCAGCGAAGGCCGTAAAGACGCGTATCCTCATAGGAGGCGATAAATGCCCCGTACTCCGGACCGAGTTCTTTTTCCATCCTTGCCTTAAATTGTTCGGGTAAACGTATGGTTTCGCTCATGTCAGTTGTTTATGTAGTCGAAGAATAATTTGGCGGTGTCCAGTCTTTCGGTGGATGCTGCGATGGTAAAGACGACTTTGTCGAGTAAGAAAACGGGTACCGAGTTAAGACGTGCGGAATCTGTGACGTCTATCATTGAAGGGTAGGTTTCGCCCGTGGGTTTGCCGTCTTCATCGAGAATGTCGCTCCAAATGACTCTGTCGCCCAGTGCGTTTAACTCTTCGGGAGAAAATGCTTCTCTTAAGTCCATATAAAAGCCCTGGGAAGCATAATTGGACATGGTGGGGAAGTCTGCGAGCATAACATCACAGTCTCCGGCAGCCATAAGGGCCACCCATTTTTGAAGACTTAAGTATGATGCGTTATCGTTTGCGGAAAGGTCGATGTACAAAGAATCGTCAAATACGATCTCGTTTTTGTCTTTGTTTGTTCCGGCGATATCTTCAAATTCCGAGGCTTCAAGATTTCCGACGCTGTTTATGAAAAGAACGTACAGGTCGTGATCTTTGTTGTTCATCATCGTTCTTACAAGTGATATTAAGCATATAAGGATGATTATCGCAACTATTGTGCCTTTAAGATAATATTCCGCAAAATAAGAAAGCTTGTATTTTAAGGACTTGCCCTTAAGAAAAGCTTTCTGTTCTTCCATTATTTCTTTTTGTGTGGGATCTATCAAACTCATTTTTCTCAGGTTCTCTCTTTCCCGAACATTATCTGCCACATTTAAGGCGGGTGTCAATCGTCAGGGTTGTTAAATTTCTGTAAAACTTTAGCATTAATTAATAGATTGTGGGTAATATTTGGGTTTATAAAATCTCAGAAAAGATTTATAATAGGCAATACAGGGTTAAAAAATTAACAATGGAGGATTGGTAATGAAAAACTATTTTGATCTTACAGGCCGCGTAGCGGTAATCACAGGGTGTTCAACGGGTTTGGGCGTACAGATGGCACACGCTCTTGCAAATCAGGGTGCTGCAATAGTTGCTCTTGCAAGACGTAAAGAAAAAGTAGAAGAGGTTGCAGCAGAGCTCACAAAAGAGTATGGTGTAAAGGCTGTCGGAATCTCATGCGATATTACAGACACCGATGCGGTTAACACTGCCGTTGACAATATTTTAAAAGATTTCGGAAGGATCGATGTTCTTATCAACAACGCAGGAACCGGCGCAGTCGCTCCCGCGGAAGAGATCTCCGATGAGCAGTTCCAGAATGAAATAAATGTAGACCTTTTCGGAACCTTCAAGATGTCACGTGCGGTTGCAAAGAAGGCTATGCTTCCCGCAAACTACGGACGTATCATCAACATCGCTTCGATGTACGGTCTTGTAGGTAACAAGGTAGCTCCCGCTTCACCTTACCATGCTGCAAAGGGAGGCGTTGTAAACCTTACAAGAGCCCTTGCATCCGAGTGGGGCGACAACGGTATCACCGTAAACGCTATCTGCCCCGGATATTTCTATTCTCCTCTTACAAGAGAGACGCTTGATTCCGAATTCTTCCAGAACAACGCAAAGACTATGATCCCTTCAGAGCGTTACGGAAATGAAGGCGAGCTTGATACGGCAGCCATTTTCCTTTCATCGCCCGCAAGTTCATACGTAAACGGCGTTATCCTGCCTGTAGATGGCGGATACACTGCGATGTAATTTTTTTAAAGGAGTTTTTATGTTTACAGAGAAAGATTTTAAGACTTTGGATGCGATACTTGAAAAGTACGACAAAGATCCCAGCCGTGTCATCGGCATCATGCAAGATATACAGCGTGAATACAGGTATCTTCCCAAGGAAAGTTTGACGTATATTTCGGGGGTTCTTAATTTAAGCGAGGCAAAGATATTCGGTGTTGCCACGTTTTATGAGAATTTCTCTTTGGAGCCCAAGGGAAAGTATGTCATCAAAGTATGCGACGGAACGGCTTGTCACGTTCGTAATTCCGTGCCCATACTTGAAGAGTTCAGAAAGGTCTTAAATCTTTCGAGCAAAAAGAAAACCACCGACGACATGATGTTCACGGTGGAAACCGTATCCTGCCTCGGAGCCTGCGGTCTTGCTCCCGTATGTACCGTAAATGACACGGTACATCCTGCCATGACTCCCGATAAAGTTAAGGCGATAATAGATGAGATAAAAAGCAGGGAGGAAGCGTAAATGGCATTTGAAGTAATAAAGACGAGAGAAGATCTTGAACGCTTACAGGTAAAGTTTAAGAAGTCTCTTGATTCTCAGTCAAAGCAGATACTTATATGCGCAGGTACCGGCTGCGTTGCGGGCGGTTCGCTCCTAATATATGAAAGACTTCAGGAGATACTCAAAGAAAAGGATATCCCCTGTTCGGTAATGCTGGAAGAAGAGCCTCACGATACTGTCGGCGTAAAGAAATCCGGCTGTCACGGTTTCTGTGAAAAAGGTCCCCTTCTCAGGATCGAGCCTTACGGATGGCTTTACTTAAAAGTTAAGCTTGAAGACTGCGAGGAGATCGTTGAAAAGACGATCATCGGAGACGAATGTATCGACAGACTCGTATATAAAGACAGCGAGGGCAATCCTTACAGACAGCAGTCAGAGATTCCTTTCTATAAAAAGCAGACAAGACTTGCACTGGAGCACTGCGGTCAGATCAACGCGGAATCCATAGTCGAGTATATCGCGGTAGGCGGTTACAGCGCCGTTGCGAAAGCTCTTTTCGATATGACAAGCGACGAGATAGTTGATGAGATCACCAAGTCTACGTTAAGAGGTCGAGGAGGCGGAGGCTTCCCCACCGGTACAAAGTGGGCTCAGGTGCTTAAGCAGGACAGCGACGAGAAATACATCGTTTGTAACGGTGACGAAGGCGATCCCGGTGCGTTCATGGACCGTTCCATGATGGAAGGCGATCCCCACAGAGTGCTTGAAGGCATGATAATCGCCGGTAAAGCAACCGGTGCTCACCACGGTTACATATACGTAAGAGCTGAATATCCTCTTGCGGTGGAAAGACTTTCCATAGCCATCGAAAAGGCCACAAAGAGAGGCCTTTTGGGCAAGAACATAATGGGTTCGGGCTTTGATTTCGACATTAAGATCTGTCAGGGCGCCGGTGCATTCGTGTGCGGTGAAGGCTCGGCTCTTACCGCTTCGATAGAAGGTCACAGAGGTATGCCCAGAGTTAAACCTCCCCGTACCACCGAGCACGGTCTTTTTGACAAGCCTACGGTTCTTAACAACGTTGAAACTTTTTGTAATGTGCCTCCCATCATCTTAAAGGGAGCCGACTGGTATTGCACCTTCGGCCCCGAAAAGAGCCACGGAACAAAAGCTTTCGCATTGACGGGTAACGTTAACAATACGGGTCTTATCGAAGTTCCCATGGGAACAACCCTCCGAGAAGTAATATACGACATTGGCGGAGGCGTAAAGGGCGGCGAGTTCAAAGCCGTTCAGATCGGCGGTCCTTCCGGCGGATGTTTGTGCCTTAACTCAGATGAAGATCACCTTGACATATCCCTTGATTTCGACTCCCTTAAGAAAGTGGGTGCAATGATAGGCTCCGGCGGTCTTGTTGTCATGAACGACAAGTCGTGTATGGTGGAGGTTGCGAGATTCTTCATGAACTTCACCCAGAACGAATCTTGCGGTAAGTGCGTTCCCTGTCGTGAAGGTACAAAGCGAATGCTTGAGCTTTTAAATGATATCGTTGAAGGAAGAGGTACCGAGGAGCACCTTGAAACATTGGAGGAGCTTGCAGATACCGTTTCAAATACCGCTCTTTGCGGTCTTGGTAAATCCGCTCCTTCACCGGTCATAAGTACCATGAAATACTTTAAGGATGAATACATTGCCCACGTAAGAGACAAGAAATGTCCCGCAGGTCAGTGTACCGCCCTTTCGGTATATACCATCGATCCCGAGATATGTAAGGGATGTACCAAGTGTGCCCGTCAGTGTCCTGTGGGCGCCATCACGGGTACGGTCAAAGAAGCCCATAAGATCGATACAAGTAAGTGCATCAAGTGCGGCGCCTGCATGAGCGGCTGTCCCTTCGGTGCCATAAAGAGAGTGTAAGGAGGTACGTATAATGGATAAATATATGATCATTGACGGAATGCGTATTCCCTTCACCGATGAGAAGAACATTCTTCAGGTTATTCACAAGGCGGGTATCCATGTACCTACGTTTTGTTACTATTCGGACATGTCCATATTCGGAGCATGTCGTATGTGCGTTGTCGAAGACAACAGAGGAGGAATACTTGCTTCATGCTCCACTCCTCCCAAGGATAAACTTGAGATAAAGACAAATACCCCCAGACTTCATGAGTACAGAAAGATGATCCTCGAGCTTTTGCTCGCGGCTCACTGTCGTGACTGTACGGTATGTGAAAAGAACGGAAGATGCCGTCTTCAGATGCTGGCCGTTCGTTTCGGTCTTACAGAGATAAGATTTAAGAACAACAGAGAAGAGATGGAGATCGACGATTCCTCCGAATCCATCATAAGAGATCCCGGCAAGTGTATCCTCTGCGGTGACTGCGTTCGTATGTGTAACGAAGTTCAGAACGTCGGTGCCATCGACTTTGCATACCGCGGAAGCAACATGCGCGTTCTTCCCGCTATGGGCAAGAAGATCGCCGAGACAAACTGCGTAAACTGCGGTCAGTGTGCGGCCGTATGTCCTACGGCGGCCATCCACGTAAAGAGTTCTCTTCGCGCGGCATGGAAAGCACTTTACGATCCCAAGGCAAGAGTTGTTGCTCAGGTGGCACCTGCGGTAAGAGTTGCTCTCGGCGAAGAGTTCGGTCTTGAACCCGGAAAGAATACCATGGGTCGTATATATGCCGCTTTAAGAATGCTCGGATTTGACAGCGTGTTTGATACTTCGGTAGGTGCCGATCTTACGGTCGTGGAAGAATCGGACGAGCTTATAAAGAAACTTGAAGCCGGCGATGACAAATATCCTTTGTTCACATCCTGTTGTCCCGCATGGGTAAGATACGTTGAAACAAAGCACCCCGAACTTTTGCCTTATGTTTCTTCCTGCAAGTCTCCCATGGGAATGTTCGGAGCGGTTCTTAAAGAGCATTATAAGCAAAAAGACGAGGAAGAAGGCATGCGCACCGTATCGGTGGCGATCATGCCCTGCGCCGCAAAGAAGTTTGAGATAACAAGAGAAGAACTTTCAAGAAACGGAATAAGAGACGTGGATATCGTAATCACCACTTCCGAACTTGCAAGAATGATTAAAGAGATAGGTATCCAGTTTAACGAGATCGATCCTCAGGGTCCCGATATGCCTTTCTCCATAAGTTCGGGTGCAGGTACCATATTCGGCGCTACGGGCGGTGTTACGGAAGCGGCATTAAGACGTGTTGCCGGTGCCAAGACAAATGAAGATCTTAAGGCCATCGAGTATCTCGGAGTAAGAGGTTTGGAAGGCGTTAAGACCGCTAAAGTGCCTTACGGCGACAAAGAACTGGATATCGCCATAGTGAGCGGTCTCGGCAATGCGGAGAAGCTTATCAAGGCAATAGAGTCCGGAGAACTTCACTTTGATTTTGTGGAAGTCATGGCATGCCCTCTCGGATGTGTCGCAGGAGCCGGACAGCCCTTCGTATACAGAGAGGGAAAAGAAAAGCGTGCTGCGGGTCTTTACAAGGCCGATCGTTCTTCCGTTATCAAATGTTCCCAGGACAGCCCGGTTATCGAAGACCTTTATGCCGGCGTTTTGAACGGAAGAGTTCACGAATTACTTCACAGGGAGAAATAATCTTATGAGTGATGCTTATTACGAATGCATGGTACAAAGAAAAACACCTGCATACATGATCTTTCTTAAATGGGTTTTGATATTGCTTACCGTCTTTTCGGGACTGCTTTCTTTTGTGGGCCTCCCGTTAATGATCTTTTTGGCTGCCGCGTTCGGCGTAGGTATCTATTTTACGGTCACCTATTCCGATGTGGAATTCGAATATCTTTATCTTGATAAAGAGATCACGGTAGACAAGGTGTTCCATAAATCGAGACGTAAACGTGTTAAAGTTTATGAGCTTGACAAGATCGAGATCATGGCTCCGATAAAGAGCTGGCATCTTGACAGTTACAAGAACAGAACCTTTAAGTTGGTGGATCTTTCAAGCGGTATCGAAGATATGCCCGAGAAACGCTACACCTTCTATTACAACGGAGAAGAGCAGGTTATTTTTGAGCCCGACGATCACTTCATCAAAATGGTGAAGAACGTTGCTCCCAGAAAGATATTTACCGACTGATAAAGATCGGTTTTTGACAATGCGGTTTTTGTGATGAACAAAAGCCGCTTTTAATTTCTTTTATTTGTCGATTTTTATTGTTGACACGAAGCATCTTCTTTGTTAAACTCAACGGCAAATCTTTATAAAGGTATGGGAAAAGAGATGCTCTTTCTTATGCCTTGAAGATTAAAAAATATAATAAAGAAAAGGAGAGAAGATATGGGTCAGATAGTTAGCGAAGGAATTACATTTGACGACGTACTTTTGGTTCCCAGTTATTCGGAAGTAGTCGGCAACCAGGTGGATGTTACCACACATCTTACCAAGACGATCAAGCTAAACATTCCGCTTATGAGCGCAGGAATGGACACGGTCACCGAACATCGTATGGCGATTGCCATGGCAAGACAGGGCGGTATCGGTATCATTCACAAGAACATGTCTATTGAGAAACAGGCAGAAGAGGTTGACAAGGTTAAACGTTCTGAAAACGGCGTAATCACGGATCCGTTTTCTTTATCTCCCGAACATACATTGGCAGACGCCGACGAACTTATGAGTAAGTTCAGGATTTCCGGCGTGCCCGTCACACAAGGCAAAAAACTTGTGGGCATCATCACAAATCGTGATCTTAAATTCGAAACAGATTTCACCAAGAAAATTAAAGAATGCATGACTTCGGAAGGTCTTGTTACGGCCAAAGAAGGTATCACACTTGACGAAGCAAAAGCTATCCTTGCAAAAGCAAGAAAAGAAAAGCTTCCCATCGTTGATGACGATTTCAACTTAAAAGGTCTTATTACGATAAAGGATATCGAGAAGACGATCAAATATCCTTTGGCTGCAAAAGACGATATGGGAAGACTATTATGCGGCGCCGCACTTGGTATTACCGCCAACGTGCTTGAAAGAGTTGCAGCTTTGGTTGAAGCAAAGGTTGACGTGGTCGTACTCGACTCCGCACACGGTCATTCCGCAAATGTAATAAGATGCCTTAAGATGATCAAAGAAAATTATCCCGATCTTCCCGTTATCGCTGGTAACGTTGCAACGGGCGAGGCTACGAGAGATCTTATCGAAGCCGGCGCAGATGCGGTTAAGGTAGGTATCGGACCCGGTTCCATCTGTACGACCCGTGTCGTAGCAGGTATCGGTGTTCCTCAGATCTCGGCTATTATGGATTGCTACAAAGTTGCCAAAGAATACGGTATTCCGATCATCGCCGACGGCGGTATCAAGTATTCGGGCGACATCACAAAGGCTATCGCCGCAGGCGGAAGCGTCTGCATGATGGGTTCCATGTTTGCAGGCTGCGACGAAGCTCCCGGTGAGTTCGAACTCTTCCAGGGTCGTAAATACAAAGTATACAGAGGCATGGGCTCCATCTCCGCCATGGAGAACGGAAGTAAGGACAGATACTTCCAGACAAACGCAAAGAAGCTCGTACCCGAAGGCGTTGAAGGACGTGTTGCTTACAAAGGATCGGTTGAAGATACCGTATTCCAGCTTATCGGCGGTTTAAGATCCGGTATGGGATATTGCGGATGCGCAACCATCGATCTTTTGAAGGAGAACGGAAGATTTGTTAAGATATCAGCCGCATCTTTGAAGGAATCACATCCTCACGATATTCACATCACAAAAGAAGCACCCAACTATTCTTCTCAGCTTAATTAATATTTTGACCAAAATGAACCAAGGGGACAGTCCCCCTGGTTCATTTTTCTTTCTCCCAATAAGCATTTTTTTTACCATGTGAAAGAAACGGCATCGAAAAAGGCGGTTTTTTACAATTGAAATGCATTTGGGTCTTGTGTTAAACTAACAATTGGGGAGATTTTTGGTTACTAATAGCAGGATGGTTTTTAGAGGTGGAAGACAACTTACTTGATCTGGTAATAGTACACAGACTTGCGGCGCGCTACTGTGAAGTGGCGGGCCTATATATGTATGGCGTAAACAAAGACGGCGAGATCTTCTCCGAAATAACCGGAGAACCCGATGAGTGCAAGAGACTCATTGAACTTGTCGGCAAGGATACTCTCGATAATCTCTATCACAGAGTTTCCGATTCCGATATGGAAGTTCAGGCCATGGAAGACACCGTTGTACCCAATATCCGTATTGCCGCATCCGCAATGTTCGTTGGCGGAGAGGCCGTGATGACATGGATATTCATCGGTGTATTAAACGACGACGAACTTAACGTTCCCGGTGCCGTTGGTGCGGATCAATTTTCAAGGATCATTTCTTTTGAAAATTTCATGCACTCGGTAGATATAGTAAGAGACGTTACTCAGCTTATCATGTCGTCGACCCTTTCGATGGTAAGCGCCGAAGCGGAGAGCAGAAGAAGCAAATTCTCCGAGCAGGAGATGAAAGATTCCTTAGAGCGTGCGGAGGCCGTTTCAAGGATCGTGCAGCTTCTTGACAGCGACGAAGCGATAGAAGCCATCATGAGCACCTGCATGGGACTCATAGGCGAATATCTTAATATATCCACAGCCATGGTGGCACGTACCCGTCAGGGTAAAGAAACGATGGACATTCTTGCCGAGTGGACAAACTCGGGAGTGGTTTCTCTCTTTGATCGGTTCAGAGATCAGAAGACTTTCTCCTTCCTAAAGAGCGACAAGCCTATCGTTATCTCTTACGACAGCGATGTGCCCGCACAGCTTTCAAAGGACATGGCATATCTTGGCATCAAAGCACTTGTGGTTCTTCCCATCCACGTAGTGAACGGATACGGAATGTACGCGTGCTTTATGGATAAGTCGGAAGAAAAGAAGTTTTCGGTGGATGAAGTCAAGTTCCTTCATGACGCGTCCCACGTTCTTCATTCCGTGGTCACAAAACGTATTCAGAAGAACTCTCTTGCAGGCTCCTATGCATCCCTTGAGTCACTTCTTGACAACGTTGGAAGCGCGATCTACGTACGAGACGTGAATACGAACACACCTCTTTTCATGAACAGGATATTAAAGAGTACTTTCGCCACCGAGCTTCAGAACAACACTCTTGATGAACTGTTTGACAGTGCGATACCCGTTAATCGCGGCAGCGGTATTTACGAGATCAACCATATCGACAGAAACCGCTGGTACGATCTTCACTATACATACATCAACTGGGTGGACGGACGTAAGGTTTCTTTGTGCGCCGCATACGACGTTACGGACAAGAAAACTTACCAGAAGAGAATAGAACAGCAGGCTTGTACGGACTTCCTTACCGGCCTTTACAACAGAATGTGCTGCGAGCGAGATCTCGCAATACACATAGACAGTGCAAAAAGAAACAACATGACGGGTGCTCTTTTGTACCTCGACCTTGATGACTTTAAGCACATTAACGACGGTCTCGGCCATCAGTACGGCGACGTATTGTTAAAGGCTATTTCCCATTCCCTTCAGCGTATCGACGGTATTCAGAATACCTGTTACAGAATGGGTGGCGACGAGTTCGTCATCATCATCCCTCCCGAGAGCTACGAGCATTTCAACAGCATCGTAGAGGGTATACAGGACATATTCAACAAGCCCTGGTATTTAAAAGATGCCGATTACTATTGTACCATGAGTATGGGTATCGTTGAATTCCCCGATTCGGGCGAAAGTGTTCAGGAACTTATCAAAAAGGCCGACATTGCGATGTATGAAGCCAAGAAAGACGGTAAGAACCGCACAGCCAAGTATTCGGACAAGATCGTTTCTTCATCCAGCAAGCGTCTTGATATGGAAAAGAACATGCGTGACGCGATCACCGATGAGTTCAAGGAATTCAAGGTTTATTACCAGCCCATCGTGGACGTTATGACCGAAGGCAATCCTTGTATAGGTGCGGAGGCGCTTATCAGATGGAATTCCGCCGAGCTTGGATTTATCGCACCCAGCGATTTCATTCCTCTTGCGGAGTACCTTGGTCTTATCAATCCTATCGGTAACAACGTTTTAAGAGAAGCCTGTCTTGAAGTTAAGAAGTGGAACGAAAACGGACATCCGGAATTTAAGGTTAACGTTAACCTTTCGGTGGTACAGCTTCTTCAGACAGACATTGTCGAGATAGTTAAGAAGACTATCGAAGAGACCGGAGTAAATCCGAAGAACTTAACCTTGGAAGTTACGGAAAGTCTTGCCATCAACGATATGGAACGTATGAAGCGTATCCTTTCGGAGATCAAGACCTTCGGTGTGAAGATCGCCCTGGACGATTTCGGTACCGGTTACAGTTCCCTTAACCACATAAGAGAGATTCCTTTCGACGTAATAAAGGTGGATCAAAGCTTTGTAAGAGACCTTGCGGACGACGCATATTCACAGTCCTTCATCAAGATGGTGGCAGAGCTTGCTGAGACCATAGGCGTACAGATCTGTGTCGAAGGTATCGAGACGAAAGAACAGTTTAACGTTCTCGGCGGCATGAAGGTTAAGATGGTACAGGGTTACTTCTTTGACAGACCCATGCCTAAAGAAGATTTTGAAGCAAAATATGTCGGACTTGAAGAGTCCGAATAGTAAGTTATACGGAGGTCATTATGGCAGACGGATTATTGTCCGGACTTGAATCATTTGGATTTGGCGAACTTGAAAACATGAATCTTTTCGAAGATGAGAGCAAGAAGAGTGCACCACAGGGAGAAGAAAAAGCGGCTCCTCAGGTAAGCGAGAAAGATTTTCTTCTTGATAAGACTATTGAGTGCCCTGTGTGCGACAGCAAGTTTAAATATCGTGCCCTTAAGGCTTCGGCTGCCAAGCTTATCGGAACCGACAACGACCTTCGTCCCAGACATGAAGGTATCGATGTATCCAAGTACGACGTTATCATGTGCCCCATGTGCGGTTATACTGCACTTACAAGATTCTTCCCCGGTATTCTCAATCTTCAGAGACAGAAAGTAAGGGAAAAGATCTGTACGAACTTCAAAGTTCGTCCGGGGGCTCCCGAGACATATACATACGACGAAGCGATCGAAAATTACAAGATGGCTTTGCTTAACGCGGTTGTAAAGGGCGCAAAGGCAAGTGAGAAAGCTTACATCTGCCTTAAGACATCCTGGATGTACAGAGGAAAAGCCGAGGAGATAGGCGAGTCCGATCCCGAATACAAGAACGTAAAGGCAACCGAGCACGAGTTTACCAAGAACGCATATGAAGGATTTGTTGCCGCAGTATCGGCAGAGAACTATCCCATGTGCGGTATGGATGAGACTACCGTGGATTACCTTTTGGCAAACCTTGCCAACATGACCGATCACATCGACGTATGTTCAAAGCTCATCGCAAAGATTCTGGGTTCACCCACCGCTTCTCCCAGGATCAAAGACAAGACAAGAGATCTTAAAGAAGAAGTGTTAAAGAAAATTAAAAATAAACAGTAGTTAATTGTGATTTTTTACAATTGACACTTTTTAAGCGTAAAGATATCATAATCACATAAAGTCTATATAACTGACGGATAACCCGGGAAACCGGAAAAGTGGAATCGACCACGTGAAGTATAGATGATTAAAGCCGACCGTCTGGGCGCCATTGGGGCCTAGTTGCGTCGGTTTTCTTTTTTCTTTTTACAGAACTCCGGATCAACACCCATTCTTAACTGTCAACTTATCTAAAGAAACGGAGGATCACATGAAAACATTCGAAATCGAAAATCTCTTAAGATCAAATGCTTACCCCGGAAGAGGAATCGTAATCGGCCGCAGTGAAGACGGCAAGAGTGCGGTGATCGCATATTTCATCATGGGAAGAAGCGTAAATTCACGTAACCGTATTTTTGTGGAGGACGGAGAAGGCATCCGCACACAGGCTTTCGATCCTTCGAAGCTTTCGGATCCTTCACTTATCATATATGCTCCCATAAGAGTTTTCGGAGAGCACACCATCGTTACAAACGGCGACCAGACCGACACGATCTTCGACGGATTAAGAGCCGGAAAGAGCTTTGAAGCGTCTTTAAGAAGCCGTAAGTACGAGCCCGACGAACCCAACTTTACCCCCAGGATCTCGGGAATCCTCAACTTTACGGATGACACCTTCAGCTACGAGATGAGCATCTTAAAGAGCAACAACGGCGATCCCAACTGCTGCAACAGATACACCTTCTCTTATGACAATCCAAAGATCGGCGAAGGCAGATTCATCCACACATACATGAAAGACGACAACCCCCTTCCCAGCTTCGAAGGCGAACCCGAAGTTGTAAAGATGGCAGGTGGCATCGATGAATTTGGCAACAAGCTTTGGGAAGCACTCAATTTCGACAACAAAGTTTCTTTGTTCGTAAGATACATAAGCCTCGAGACAGGCAAGTGGGAACAAAGAATTTACAATAAGAACAACTAGGAGGAAGCCATGAACGAAATTCAGTTAAAGTACGGATGTAACCCCAATCAGAAACCTTCCAGGATCTTCATGGAAGACGGAAGCGACCTTCCGGTCACCGTGTTAAACGGCAATCCCGGATACATCAACTTCCTTGATGCTTTTAACGGCTGGCAGCTTGTAAACGAGCTTAAGAACGCAACGGGACTTCCCGCAGCAACAAGCTTTAAGCACGTTTCACCCGCAGGTGCGGCTATAGGCCTTCCTCTTGACGAGACATTGGCAAAGATATACTGGGTAGACGATTACAAGAACCTTTCTCCCATGGCACTTGCTTACGCAAGAGCAAGAGGCGCCGACAGAATGTCTTCCTTCGGCGATTTCATCGCTTTGTCCGACGAATGCGACGAGTCAACAGCACTGCTTATCAAGAGAGAAGTTTCCGACGGTGTCATCGCTCCTTCTTATTCCGAGAAGGCGCTTGAGATTCTTAAGCAGAAGAAGGGCGGAAAGTACAACGTCATTCAGATTGACAAAAACTATGTACCTGCACCGGTAGAAAGAAAACAGGTCTACGGCATTACTTTCGAGCAGGGAAGAAACGAACTCAAAGCAGACGACAGCCTTTTTGAGAACATCGTTACAAAGAACAAAGACATTCCCGAAGAAGCGCTCAAAGATCTTAAGATCGCTCTCATCACACTTAAATATACACAGTCCAATTCGGTATGCTACGTAAAGGGCGGTCAGGCCATCGGTATCGGTGCCGGACAGCAGTCACGTATCCACTGTACACGTCTTGCGGGACAGAAAGCCGACAACTGGTTCTTACGTCAGTGTCCCAAGGTTTTGGAACTTGACTTTGTAGACGGACTGGGACGTGCAGACAGAGACAACGCCATCGACGTATACATCGGCGATGAGTACGAAGACATTCTTAAAGAAGGCGAATGGCAGAAGCGTTTCAAGACAAAGCCCGAAGTGTTCACAAGAGAAGAAAAGAAAGCATGGCTTTCAAAGAACACCGGCGTTACACTCGGTTCCGACGCGTTCTTCCCCTTCTCCGACAACATCGAGCGCGCTTACAAGAGCGGTGTTAAGTACATTGCTCAGCCCGGCGGTTCCGTAAGAGACGACCTCGTTATCGAATGTGCCGACAAGTACGACATGGTAATGGCATTTACCGGCATTCGTTTGTTCCACCACTAAACCGTAAACAAAGCAAACATCCGAGAGGATGAGGAGGATCATATGAAAGAATACAAACCCGTTAAAGAAGGAAAAGTTCGTGAGATCTATGATATAGGCGATGCGCTCATACTTGTGGCTACAGACCGTATAAGCTGCTTCGACGTTATTCTCGACAACATCGTTACAGACAAAGGAACGGTGCTTACCCAGATGTCAAAATTCTGGTTTGAGATGACAGAAGACATCATGCCCAACCACATGATCTCCACCGATGTAAACGATATGCCCGAGTTCTTCAGACAGGACAAGTTTAAGGGCAAGGCAATGATGGTTAAGAAATTGAACATGCTCCCCGTTGAATGTATCGTAAGAGGATATATTACAGGATCGGGCTGGGCAAGTTACAAAGAAAACGGTACCGTTTGCGGTATCAAGCTTCCCGAAGGATTAAAAGAGTCCGATAAGCTCCCTGAGCCTATCTACACTCCTTCAACCAAAGCTGAGATCGGTGATCACGATGAGAACATTTCTTTTGAAGCAAGCATCGATTACCTTGAGAAAAGATTCCCCGGAAAAGGTAAGGAATACGCAGAGAAGTTAAGAGACTACACCATCGCAATATACAAAAAGTGCGCCGATTATGCTCTTTCAAAAGGCATCATCATCGCAGATACAAAGTTTGAGTTCGGTCTTGATGAGAAGGGAAACATCGTTGTGGGTGACGAGATGCTTACTCCCGACAGCTCACGTTTCTGGCCTCTTAGCGAGTACGAACCCGGACACGGCGAGCCTTCTTTCGACAAGCAGTTCGCAAGAGACTGGCTTAAGCAAAACGAAGGTCACAACTGGAAGCTTCCCAAAGATGTTGTGGACAAAACCATCGACAAATATCTTACCTGTTACGAACTTTTGACAGGACATGCCCTTGAAGTGTAAAATAACTGTTTGACGGGTTATTGTCACGGGGCTTACAGAAACCAAGCGACAGTGCACCCGCACTGTCGCTTTTTGATAAGGATAAAGAAATGGACGAATTAAGAGACGAACTTAAAGTTATCGCGCATCTATATTCGGATTTTCCCGAGAAGTTCGGGGTTCCGAGACAGAGCGGAATAGTGGACGATACGGTCGGCACGATCGTCTTCGAACCCGAATACCGCAGCCCCGATGCGCTTAAAGGATTGGAAGGTTTTTCGCATATATGGCTCTTGTGGCGTTTCGACATAAGACCTAGCGAGAACTTCAAAGCTACGGTACGCCCTCCGAGGCTTGGAGGAAACGAGACGATGGGAGTGTTCGCAACGAGATCTCCTTTCAGACCTAACGCGATCGGGCTTTCTTCCGTCAGGCTTCTTGGGATAGAAGATTCCGACGAAGGAAAGGTGCTCATCGTAGCCGGCGCGGACCTTCGTAACTTTACGGCCATCTACGACATAAAGCCTTACATCAAATATACCGATTCACATCCCGATGCGGAGTGCGGATTTGCGGACGAACCGCCGGAAGAAACGCTCAGCGTAAACATAAGCGACGAGCTTTCCGACATCATAAGGCCCGGAAAGAAAGATACGTTACTCAGAATTTTAAGTCTCGACCCGAGACCGAGATATATAGAAGATCCCCTTCGTGAATACGGCCTTTCCTTTGCGGGAATGAACGTTAAGTTCACGGTTGAGGACAATGTACTTACAGTCACGGAGATAACGCTCCGCGACGATTACGAAGAATTATGAGAAGAGGAATGGAGAAAAGATGATAACACAATCGACAGTTACCGAAGAAGAGATCGCAAGAGCAAAACAGATATCCGATAACGTTTTGAATTATTACAACAGCAAGGTTGTGGGACAGCCCTTCCTCGGAGCCGCAATACTCGTGGCAATGATGAACAACGGACACATCCTTCTTGAGTCCGTACCCGGTCTTGCAAAGACTACGGCAGCAAAGGTCATGACCGACGCCGTAAACGGAACGTTCTCGCGTATCCAGTGTACCCCCGACCTTATCCCCAGTGATATCGTGGGTACCCAGATATTCAACATGTCCACCAATACTTTCGAGACCAAGATCGGTCCCGTATTCGCAAACTTTGTCCTTCTCGACGAGATCAACAGATCCTCCGCAAAGACGCAAAGTGCCATGCTGGAAGCCATGCAGGAGCATGAAGTTACCATCGGCGGCGAGCTCTTTAAGATGCCCGACGTATTCGTGGTAATCGCAACCCAGAACCCCATCGAGCAGGAAGGAACATATCCTCTTGCGGAAGCTCAGATGGACAGATTCTTACTTAAAGTTGAAGTTCACTATCCCACTCCCGAAGCGGAGCTTGAGATACTTAACAGAATAGAAGCGGACGTATTCTCTCAAAGAGAAGCTGTCTGCAACATTGACGACATACTGTTTTTGCAGAGCGTTTCAAAGAAGATTTACATCGATCCCGCAGTAAAGCGTTACATAGTGGATATCGTGCAGGCTTCAAGAAATACGAAAACGCTTCTTCATCCCAATCTGGCTCAGTACGTGACCATGGGAGCAAGCTCCCGTGCGGCCATCACCTTCATGGCCGTTGCAAAGTCGGTTGCGCTCCTTAACGGGCGTAACTATGTGACTCCCGATGACGTAAGAGCAATGCGTTACGAAGTGCTTCGTCACAGGATCATGTTAAATTACGCCGCCATTGCGGACGGTGTGCAGGAAGAAACCATTATCGATGCGATCGTTGGAGCTGTAAGAACACCATGAGAATGAGGTATATCGCAAAGATTCAGGCGAGCCTTAAAAGATACCAGAAGATATATTCGAAGAAGGCCACGGCAAGTGTGCTGGACGGTTCGTATAAATCGGTATTCAAAGGCAGGAGCATGAACTTTGACGAGTTAAGAGAATATGTGCCCGGTGATGAGATAAAGGATGTGGACTGGAAAGCTTCCGCCCGCAACCGTAAACTTTTCGTGCGCGAATTTGTGGCCGAAAAGAAGCACAACGTCCTTCTGGTGCCCGATACAAACGCGCGTCTCCTTGCCGATTCGGAACGTCTTGTGGAGAAGCGTGAGCTTGCGATCATGAGTGCGGGAACTCTCGCCTACTGCGCAGAGCGACACGGCGACTTTGTGGGGGCCACGTATGCAACACAGACGTCGATAGAGCATTTTCCTTTAAAAACGGGTCTTGCCAACATCGAGCTCATTCTTGAAAGCTATCACAGAACGGTTACGCCGGACAACAAGTCCGACATAAACGCGACCCTTGATTTCATAGTAAGAAACGTGCGAAGAAAGACGATCCTCATCATAGTGACCGATCTTGAAGGCGCACTTAAGATATCAAACACGAACCTTAAAAGACTTCTTGTCGCACACGACGTTTTGCTCGTAAACATAAGCGACGCCGATATAGCCTACGACGAAATGTACGATATGTCCGAAGGCGTTTACATGCCCGAGTTTTTCTCCCGCGACAAAAAGTTATACGAACTTGCCAGAGCAAACAAAGCTTCTGCAATGGCAAGTCTTGATGAGAAATTGAAGCATTTCGGAGTTCCTTACGTTACCGTCGACGACCTCGAAGAGATAGACAGGGAACTTCTGACACTTCTTGACAGACACAAGAAGGAATTACAGTTGTAGAGGCAGACATGGAATCACAGGTTAATCCCTACGGGCCCATATTGTACAGCGGCCTTCCGATCATCATAACGCTATTATTGGTCCTTATCCTGGGGGTCATTGTTTTGGTGCTCTTTATAAGAGGCAGAAAAGAAGATGCGGATCCCAATACTTCGCAGATGCCGAGGCGCTTCTGGATGACCGAATCCGACAAAGGCAGGGTAAGGGCTCTTTATCTTGGCAAACTTTCCGAACTTGAGTCCCGTTTAAGAAGCGGTGAGATCGAGTTTCGCCCGGCATACCAGGAATTAAGCGTAACGATACGTGATTTTGTAAAAGATATAAGCGGCATCGATCTTACCAAGAGTACGTTAAGCGAGCTTAGGCTTAAAAACGTTCCCGTGGTGAGTTCCCTGATAGAAACATATTATGAACCCGAGTTTGCCGTCGAGACCGACGATGATGTCTATAAAGCGATCTGCGACGCCGGAATGGTTATAGAAAGATGGATTTAAAATATCGGTTTGTGATATACCTTGCCGTATTTGTTGCGGGAATACTCGTAGTTTTGTACTTCGCCCTTCAAAACAGATCGAAAAGATATGAAAGAGGCGTAAAGCTTGCGGGAACATATTTCATCAACAAAGACAGGTATTATCTGAAAAAGAAAAAACTGTATATTGCCTACGTCATAGGCCTTTGGGTATTTGTTGTCGCTACCGTAATATCGACTTCCTACCTTATCGCAAGACCTTTTTACAGGCAGAAGATCACCGAAGAGAAATATGCAAGAGACATCATCCTGTGTCTTGATGTTTCGACTTCCGTTGATGAGCTAAACGCCAGACTTCTGGGAGAACTTAAAGATACCGTAACGAACCTTTCAAACGAGCGTTTCGGAATAGTGATCTTTAACACCTCTCCCGTTGTTCTCTCGCCTCTTACCAACGATCACGAGTACACTCTCGAGGCTCTGTCCAACGTCCAGAAGGCGCTTGATTACCGTATAAAGTACAACTCTTTCTGGTGGTACAACTTTGACGATGAGTTCTATTACCTTAACGAATACATTTCTTCCGGAACCCTGGTGGGTAATGAACTTCGAGGCAGTTCTCTCATCGGTGACGGCCTCGCCGCCTGCATAAGAAACTTTTCGGAGGATGAAGACAGGACAAAGATAATCATCTTCTGTACCGACAACGATCCTTACGGAGAAGAGCTGATCACCGTAAAAGAGGCAGCGGCACTTTGTAAAGAAAGAAACATTACCGTATACGGCATCGGTACCAAAGAGATGACCACGGAAAATCTTGTAAGCATGAGAGAAGCGGTAGAAATGACCGGTGGCGCATTTTTCCTTGAGGAATCCTCGGGAACATACGAGTCCATCATCGATATGATCGAAAGCAAGAGTGAAAATCTCGTTCCCGGCAGCACTTACTACGTGGATCACGATCTGCCCACAAACGCTTTCTTTGCACTGCTCATCAGTTTCACGGGGCTTCTTGTGTTTGCAAAGCTTTTAAAGAAATAATAATCCCACAGCGCGATCGGAGTTATAAATGGGAAAAATCCTGATCAATCCGATACTTCCCGTTTGGCTCATGGGGATCATCTGTGCAGGCCTTTTGTTCTTAAAAAGAAAAAGTCTCGGCGCTTATATACGCCAGATCATTGCGGTGCTTCTTCTTTTTACCATAAACATAAGACCCATGGTGCCCAACGAGTCGATCAGTGTCGAAACCGAAAAACTGAATATCAAAGTCATATTCGTAATAGACAATACGATAAGCATGCTCGCCGAGGATTACAAAGGAAGTTTCAGACGTCTCGACGGTGTTGCCGACGACGTACGCCACATCGTTGACAGCATTGACGGAGCCGATTTTACGGTGATCTCCTTTAACAACAACGCTGCGGTATCGGTTCCCTTCACCGACAACGGAAGCTACGTTGCCACTATGGTGAGTTCTTTGTATCCGGTAAGGAGCATCTACGCAAAGGGCACATCGTTAAACATCGTGCATGACACCCTTGCTTTTGTGGCAAAAAAGGCACACGAGAAAGACGACGGAGCAGTTGCAGTGTTCTTCTTAAGCGACGGCGAGATCACGGACGATTCCCAGCTTCAGTCCTTTGCGGATATCGCGGGCTACATTTCTTGCGGAGCCGTTATGGGTTACGGTACCACCAACGGCGGCGAGATGTACTATGTAGATCCGTATTACGACGAACCCGAGCATATAATGGACTACACCGAATATCCGGTAGAACCTGCGATTTCAAAGATAGACGAAAACAATCTCAACTCCCTTGCAAAAGATCTCGGGATCGATTACGTTCACATGACTTCAAGCGA
>JAGCTJ010000065.1 GCA_017963665.1 Lachnospiraceae bacterium
GTTCTTCGAAAGAAGCGTACATATATCGCTTAAGTCTTTCTTTGTGAGCGAGTGGAACACTATCATCTCGTCGATACGGTTTAAGAATTCGGGTTTGAACATCTTCTTTACTTCGTCCAGAACCGAATCTTTCATCTTAAGATAGTCTTTTGCATCGTCACTCTTTGATGTAAATCCCAGGTTCTTGGGATCCACGATCCTCTGAGCGCCGGCATTGCTTGTCATGATGATGATGGTATTCTTAAAGTTTACTTTTCTTCCCTTGGAATCGGTGATATGACCGTCATCCAGCACCTGTAAGAGAATGTTGAACACATCGGGATGTGCCTTCTCTACTTCGTCAAACAAAACGACGCTGTAAGGGTTTCTTCTTACCTTTTCGGAAAGTTGTCCGCCGTCATCGAATCCCACATATCCGGGAGGTGAACCGATCATCTTCGAAACCGAATGACTTTCCATGTACTCTGACATATCGACTCTTATAAGTGCATTCTCCGAGCCGAACATTGCCTCTGCCAAAGCCTTTGAAAGCTCGGTCTTACCTACACCGGTGGGACCAAGGAACAAGAATGACCCAATCGGTCGATGAGGATCCTGGAGGCCTACTCTCTGTCTTCTCATGGCTTTTGCGATGCTCTTTACAGCTTCATCCTGTCCGATGACACGCTTATGAAGAATGCTTTCAAGTTTAAGCAGTCTGTCCGATTCTTTTTCCTGAAGCTTCTTAACAGGAACCTTCGTCCACATGGCAACCACGTCGGCGATATTGTTCTCGTCAACGGTTATGGGATTGCTGTCTCCGGCTTTCTGTTCTCTTCTTTCCATGGAAGCGAGCTTCTTTAACAGCTTGTCCTGCTTGCCCCTTAACTCAACGGCCTGAGCATAAGCTTCTATCTTTACGCTTAATGCGATCTGCTTTTCTATCTTTGCGATTTCTTCACGAACCGCAGCGGTCTTATCGGGCTTACCGAGACTCTTGACTCTCGCTGCGGCACCGGCCTCATCCATAAGGTCGATCGCTTTGTCGGGCAGGTATCTGTCGTTAATGTAGCGCGAAGAAAGATGTACCGCTGCCTCTATCGCATCGGGAGTATATTTAACATGATGGTGTTCTTCGTACTTGTGGGCAATTCCGATAAGTACTCTTATCGCCTCTTCTTCGGTAGGCTCGGAAACCTCAACGGGCTGGAAACGACGTTCCAAAGCCGCATCCTTTTCGATGTACTTTCTGTACTCTGCCATAGTCGTTGCACCGATAAGCTGAAGCTCACCTCTTGAAAGTGCAGGCTTTAACATGTTTGCGGCATCAAGACTTCCCTCTGCTCCGCCCGTACCGATGAGGGTATGGAGCTCATCGAGGAAAAGAATGATATTTCCGTCTTCAATAACTTCGTTTAAAAGTCTTTTTACTCTCTCTTCAAACTCACCTCTGTACTTTGTGCCGGCTACAAGACCGGAAAGATCGAGGGTGAGGAGTTTTTTGTTTAAGACCGTAGCGGGAACGTCTTTTGCCGCTATCCTTGCAGCAAGTCCTTCCACCACTGCGGTTTTACCCACGCCGGGCTCACCCACGAGACACGGATTGTTCTTCGTACGTCTTGAAAGTATCTGGATTACTCTCGTGATCTCATCGTTTCTTCCTATAACGGGATCGAGTTTTCCTTCTCTTGCAAGCTGGGTAAGATCTTTTGAATACTGCTTTAAAATGCTTCCGTCTTTCTTTTTGCGGCTCTTCTTTATCTCGTCTTTTATTGTTGCCTCATCGACTCCCATTGCGTTGAGCGTATCAACGTAAAGTGTCTGAGGATTTTTTCTCAGTGCCACGATTATCTGAACGGCGCAGCTTGAAGTTTCTTCAAGTATGGCCAAAAGAAGATGCTCCGTACCGACAGAATCGTTATGATATTTAACTGCAAGTTCCTCGGCACGCTCGAGCAGTCTTTCTGATTTCGGAGTGATGCCCGGACGTTCTTTTAGCATTGTCTGTCCGCCGCCTATCGTAAGGTCGCGGATAAGATCCAAAACGCCGTTGTAAGTGATGCCTGCAGCGGTAAGCACGTTGTAAGCAACACCGGTGCCTTCCATGATAAGACCCAACAGTATGTGCTCTCCGCCTATATAGTAATGCTTTAACTGCGTGGATATCTTTTTTGCATGTTCAAGAGCCTTCTCGGCTTTTTCCGTATAAGGTAATTTCATCTAGGTGTTTCCCCCTGTTAATATTCGTCGTATATCGCATCAATGAGAGCGTGCATCTCTTCTCTTTTGATGCCTTTAAGCGTTGCACGCGCGATGATTATCTTAAGTTCTTCGATGATAAGTCGCTTATCTTCGGCTTTGTTTATGTCCACGGCAACTACTGCACCCCGTCTGTCAACTTTTACAAAGCCTTCGTCTTTTAAGACAGTATAAGCTTTGTTGACGGTATGCATATTAATGCCTATGTCCTCGGAAAGTTTGCGTACGCTTGGAAGAACTTCTCCTTCGAGATACGAACGCGTTGCGATGGCAAGAATTATCTGGTTTTTAAGCTGCATATAAAATGCTTCGTCGCTGTTAAAATCAATCTCAAAGATCATGCCCGATTCTCCGCCGATGATAAAGAAAAAGTGTTATATAAAATATATAACACACCCTATGGAGTGTCAAATTAAAAAAGGGTAAACAATACACCCTGCGGCATATTTGCCACAGGGTGTATTAAAAACTTTTATCAATCGTCGTTATCGAGATTTAAGAATCCGAATTCGATCTCGTCATCATCGGGGTTGAATCCCTGAGAATTTTTCTTTGGTATCGGGATCTCTTTAACCTGATGTGTTGATGAACCCACTACGGAATGAGGTGCTGCCGTGGGAATAACTTTTGTCTCACCGTTATCGGGTCTTATGATCGTTCCGTCGGGAAGTTTGACTCTTCCGTCCGAAAGCTTAATGCTGCCGTCGGGCTGTCTTACTCCCACGACCGCTCTTTTTATCGTTCCGTCGGGCATGCGAACGTGTCCGTCGGGAAGCATCGTAGGTTTATCCGAAACCGCTTTTTCGCGGATGGCATCACCTGCAACTGCGGAAGATGCTCTCGTTTCCGTTTTCTTTGCACCTACGGTCTCGATCTTGAAATCATCGTCACGTGATGAACGGGTCTGAGTTCTTACAGAAGACTGTGAAGAAGTCTTAACCGAAGAAGTGCTCTTTACGTTCGAAGGTTTTGACGAATAACTTTAGCTCTTCGAAATAGGCTCTTCCTTTTCATCGTAGCCGTAATACCAGCGTCTGAAGAAGATGAAACCGACTCCCGCACCTGCCGCCAAAAGAACA
>JAGCTJ010000066.1 GCA_017963665.1 Lachnospiraceae bacterium
ATCTCGCTCTTTTTTGTACATCGTTCCTTGAATAAAGAGATTGATATAACGGCAAACGATACCGTTACATTTTCCGATGAAACGATCCGCGAGACCGTTCGAACCATGCTCGGAGGAGGAGCGTTGACGAGTGACAGGCTCACCGAGATAGACGCTCTTTATCTGGAAGGCGATACCATCCCGTCAGATCTTTCCGACATCGATCTTTTGCCGTCTTTAAAGACGGTTATCATATCACAGAAAGCCGTATCGGGATTAAAAGATCATCCCGAACTGGACGGGTATGAGATAGAGCTGTTCGGAGGTGAGTCCGAATGAGTAAGTATTTCAAACCCTATGAAGGTGACAGACCTTTTGTTTTCATAAGTTATTCGCACCAAAATTCGGAAACGGTACTTGAGACTATTACAAAGCTGAAGGATAAAAGACTTCGCCTTTGGTACGATGAAGGTATACCTGCGGGAAGCGATTGGCCCAGCAATATCGAACGACATATGCATGATTGCGAAGCCGTTGTATTTTTCGTTTCCGGACCCTCGCTTATCTCTCCGAACTGTCTGTCGGAGATACGTACCGCTTTAAAAAAAGAGAATCCCAAGCCGGTCTTTTTTGTCAAACTTGAAGATGTGATCATTCCCAAGGAAGAAGATGTAAAGACCGACTCTAAAAAAGAAGAGAAGACCATCAGTCCCGAATGGTCGAAGTATATACCGAATATCGAAGAACTCCCGTTGCTTGATAAAGATATGCAGGTTGAGAGCATTTTGTCCTGGAAGAAGCTTGATCGATCGTTCTACAGAAAATGGACCGATTTCTTCAAAAAAGAGTGGATCGGTATTATCGTGGCAGTCCTGTTTATGATCGCAGCCGTAGCGGGTTCGGTTGCTTTGGAACTGGGAATGTTTGATAAAACGTATATCCCGCATGTGATCGTTCTTCCTCCCGAATATGACGAGGAAATTCCGGTCGAAATTACGGAGAATAAGCCCGAGATTCCCGAAGATATCATTGAGGTGAGATTCCCCGACACCCAGCAGGAAACGGCGATCAAAAGGATACTTAAAAAAGACAAGAGCGATAATGTATACAAAAGAGAATTTACACCCATCAAAGAGCTGTACTTCTGCGGAAACATGACGCTTAATTCCAAAGAAGAGATCGATGGGATAAGCTTTGACGAAGAAGGCAGACTCAAAGTGGGAAATTCAACCCCGCTTGAAGGGAAGATCACCGATCTGTCCGTCATAGGTTCCATGGTTTTTCTGGAGCGCCTGGCACTTATCGATCAACCTGTTACGAGTTTGGGTAAATTGGAAGAGCTTGTGCTTTTAAACGAGCTGTATCTTAGCGGCAGTGCTGTTTCGGATGTCTCAGAGTTGGCCTCGCTTCCGAGTCTCACTAAGCTTCACTTGGAGCATACCGATGTAAAAGATCTGTCGGTTCTTGAAGAGTCACCGTCTCTTCACGAAGTGACCGTCAGTGAAGACATGCTGCCGTTAAAATGGACGGATGATAAGCGTTTTAAAGTGATCCTTGTTCGTTAGAAAGGAAAGATGATATGGCAAAAAGAAAATTCTATCCTTTATATGACCCTTCGGACGAAGAAAGCGTGCGTCCCATATTGGACAAACTTGAAGAAAAGGGATATGAGAGAAGCTCCGGAAAAGAACCCGGCGGTCATGATGTTATTTTCTTTTTTATGTCTAAAAATCTGAAAGAAGGTTCTTCGATTCCGAATAACTTTATAAAGTATAACAAGTCATTCAAATTTGTTCCCGTAAATTTGGACGGCTCCCCGCTCTTTCCCGGCATACAGGGCTCCATAAAGGCAAGTAATGCTCTTTTTGCCGAAAAATATCTCACAGACGAACTTGCCGATCGTCTTGGCGAATCACTGAGATCCGGTATCGGAATACCTAAATGGTTTAGAAACACTCTGATCGCGGCTTCGGCTGTTTTATTGGTGGCTGTCTTTGGAGTAATAATATACCGAGTCATTTCAAACAAGAATACCGGAGGCGAAGATGTTACGGCATCGATCGAAAAGCCCGAAAAAGTCTTTAATCCGGTAATCCCGAACGAAATACCCTCCGAAGATGTTACAAAGATAAGAGAAGTCGTATTTGTAGGTGATACTTACAAATGGTATACCATCGACGATGATGAGACGTATAAAGAAAAAGACTTTCGAAGGTCATACGATGCTTTTTCTTATCGCTACTGGACCGATGACGGTGCAAAGTGGATCAGTAAAGAAGACGGTCATGAATATCCTATGACTCAATACGATGATATCAGCTGGATAACTCTGTTGCCAAATCTGCAGAGTCTTACTCTTTGTGCCGTCGATGTCGAAATTCCCAATCTTTCGGAATTGAAAAATCTCAATAACGTCACCTATTGTGACAATAATATCGGAAGTCTTGAGTGGCTTCGCGGTTCATCAATAGAGCATATCGAATATCATGGCAGCGATGTAGTTGATTTTTCTCCACTTACAGATTGTAAAAAAATGACTGACGCGAGATTTGATCTGGTTTTTTCAAGGAGTGTCGATTTTTCCGAGTTCCATCCATGGAAACTTAGAAGTTTAAATATCGGTAACGGGCATGATCTGAATTCTGTGGATCTTAGTGGCCTTAACAAATGTGTATATCTTGAAGAGGCATTTATTGAACATATGCCTGTAAGTGCCGATTTTTCGTTAAACAAGTGCACATATCTTAAGAAGCTTGAATTAAAACAGGTACCGATAAATTCCCTCGAGGCTATTTCAAAATGTGTATCGCTTGAAGATATATATTTGGAGGAAATGAACATCGGTTCATTGAATGGTATCGAAAACTTTAAGAAGTTGAGATATCTTCGTCTGAATAACGTGAGGTTAAGCGATATTTCCGCAGTAGAAAACTGTAAGGAATTAGCGACGTTTCGATTGGACGGAAATGAAAATGAAGGATTGAGAAATCTTGCTTCGCTTGGGAAATTACCGAAATTGAAAGATATTTCTGTCCAAGCTTCCGGGATAACCAATCTGAATTTCTTAAGAGATATCCAACAAAAAGGTGACCTTCATCTTGATTTTTCCGGATGGAACATAACGGATTTCTCGGGGCTTGAAGCTATAGATTCTTTTAGATTACTTAATGTATCACAGGTCGATCTTTCGGAAGATATAATGCCATATTTACAGGATACTCCGATATACGATCTGCAAATGTATGAGTGTACCGGTTATGATCTTTCGCAGTTTGGCAATGTTACTAACAGACTTTTTATCTGTGACGGCAATATTACTTCGCTTGAAGGTATCGACACTCAGGCTGCTTCGCTTGAGCTGATCGATTGCCAGTATCTGACATCGTTAGAGGGAATACAGTATCTTGAAAAGTTTGGAGAAGAAAAGGGCACATTACGTGTTGAAGGGTGTCCGCGTCTTACCGATTGGACGGCACTTGATGGTATGCGTCTTGATCGTATGATATTTGTCGGTACGTATTCTTTGCCTGATTTTGGTAAGACAAATGCCAGATTTTTCACTTTTGAGCATGTTATGGAAGAAGCCTTACCCGATTTGTCCGTATTGGATGGCCTTGACAAAGAGCAACGTTACAATTTTAATCTCGTCGGGCAGGAAAACATAACCGATCTTATACCGCTGTTCAATCTTAGGGGAGGAAGACTCGAGGTACCTCCCATGCTTGGTGACCAGGCCAAAGAGCTCGTTTTGGAGAATATATTTACTTTTTATGAGATAAGCTATCCCAATTCGGAGTGGCATCCGAATAACGCTCCGATCGTTTTGTCTTCATTGGATGAACTCGAAGTGTTGCCCAAAACGGTTTTGAGAAGAGTGGAAAGATTGTATATGGCGGGAGATGTTATTTACGATCCGGATAAATATTGGATCGAGGAAGACTGGGCGACCAATCCGGTTTTTTTGTACATCATTGCAAACAATTCCGAAGACGGTGAGCGTGTGGCGGTTGAAAACGGGACGAGACTCACGGATCTAAGTATGCTTGAAAACCTCACGGGATTAAAGGAATTGAGTTTAAGGTGTGTTCCCGTAAAATCGCTTGAAGGCATTCAGAACCTTGAGTCTTTGGAGAACCTGTTTATCGAATTTTGTCCGGAGCTTACGGATGCTTCGGCAGCATTTACTCTTCAGAATCTTAAAAGGCTGAGTTTGCGATGTACTTCCGTTACCTCCGTCGAGGGATTAAAATATCTGTACGATCTCGAGGCGTTGAACGTAGAAGGTCTTGAACTTGAAGATCTTTCGCAGTTTGACGGTGTTTCGGAAGATCTGCTTTTATCGATCGACCTTCCGATGATCGAATCGGATGAATTGAAAAATGTTCCGTTACCGGTGCTTAACAATATAAGAAACCTGATCATAGCCGGTAAATATGCGGTCTCTCCCAATCACAGATGGGTCGAGAAAAGATGGGACGAAGAAACCGAAACCGACACGTATTTTATTAGTGATAATTGGACAGGAGAGAAGATCCTCTTAACAGAAGAGGGTTCACTTACAGACCTTAAGGATCTTCCTCAAATGAACAGGCTCGATCATCTTATTGTTTGTATGGAACCTTTAAAAACGTTGGACGGAATAGACAGATTTAAGGAGTTAAGGGGATTTGAAGTACAAAATTGCCCGAAACTTACAGATATTTCGCAGATCTTTACCGTCGAAGACTTAAGTACGCTTCGTTTGGACGAAGTGGGCATCAGCTCTTTAAGTGGCATTGAAAACTTAAAGAAACTTACGTGGCTATCGTTAAGAACAGAGAAGGTAAATGATTATTCTCCGCTCGGAAAAGTGGACTATTCCTATTACATGGAGCCTGATGAAGGAGGCTGGGTTCCTCATTTTGGACTCGATTTTTATGATCACTTTAGGCAATATACCGAGGAGACATATGATTTTATCTCAAAGATCCCGTATTTTGATTATTTAAATCTCGGTGATGGAGATTACAACCTGTGGGCAGATCGGATTAAAAATACTCCCATAAGGCGGATAGTTATGTTCAATTGCAGCTTTGATAATGACGGTTTCAAAGATTTCATCGAGGCTCATCCCGAACTCGAAGAAATAGATATAAGATGGAATGACGATCTGACAGATATATCGCCCGTTTTATCCTTGGAAAACTTACGTCGTGTCGCCGTTTCGGATAATATGAGGCAGGCAATACGGTCAGTCGGAAACGATCACGACTTTGAATTGGCGATTGAAGATTGATACAGAAGAGAATAATAACCAAACTGTGAATTTGATGTAATAATTCTGTTAAATAATTCCGCTAAATGGTTTTCGCAGGCAATTAGTGGTACAATGTATCCATCGGAAATTTAATTGAAAAGAGGCGTTTTTATTCATGCGCGCTGTATTGATCATAGCAATAGTTATAGCCGTTATTTTATTGGCGTTCTTCGTCTTCGCTTTCATTATCATGACGAAGCCGGGACGTAAGAGAGACACATCATATTTCAGGCATAAGATGTATGCTCACAGAGGACTTCACGGAGACGGTGTACCGGAGAATTCTCTTACAGCATTCCGACTTGCAAGAGAGAACGGTTACGGTGTCGAACTCGATGTTCAGATGAGCAAAGACGGTATACTCGTAGTCTTCCATGACGGAAATTTGAGACGTATGTGCGGCGTCGACAAGAAACTCAAAGAGTGTACATACGAAGAACTGAGCACTTACAGATTAAGCGGTACCGACGAAAAGATCCCCCTTCTTGACGAGGCACTCGAAACGCTTAAAGATGTCGATCTGATCTGTGAGATCAAGGCGGACAACGGAACCAGAAACTATGAGCTGTGCGAAAAGACATATGACAAGCTTAAAACATATGGGGGCAAATTCTGTATAGAATCCTTCAGCCCTTTCCTTGTAGCATGGTTTAGAAAGAACCATCCCGAGATAATAAGAGGACAGCTTTCGGAAAACTTTGTAAAAACATATGGTTTTACACCCATTCACCTTTTTATGTCGGAGCTATGGCTTAACATCATCTCAAAACCCGACTTTGTTGCCTTTAATCACAAGCACAAAAGTATAGGCTGGAGGATCACAAGACTTCTTTACAGACCCATGTGGATAGCCTGGACCGCCAGAGGCGACAAGGAGATCGAGAGTGCCGAAAAACACTACGACGCTGTAATATTCGAGAAAAAACCCGAGGCCGATGCCAAGGGGGAACGGACCCGTAATGGAGCTTAAAGACATTGATTTTGAAGAGGAAGATTTCGCTGTGGATCTTCCCGACAAAACCGAAGAAAAAACGAATTACGTTGAATACGAATATGACGACGATTCTGACAGAACCCGCAGAAAGCCTCTTTTTGTGGTCTTGTTGGTGATCGCCTTTTTGCTTACATCAACTTTGGTTGCGATATTGATCCTTTATGCCGGAAGAGACCTCTTTATTCGGGAAGAGGAGCAGGCTGAGGAGATCATAACCGAGGAGACTCCGATCTACACGCAGACCGACGTCGATAAAATGATCGAGGATGCGGTAAACAAGGCTTCAGAAGAAAAGCAGCGTGAAACCGAAGATGTCATGAAGAAACTGTTCAGACAGGTATCCGAAGAAGACAACGGTGTTCTCATGATGCTTCGCGAATATAACCCCGACGACATGATATTCATTACCGGTTCAAAGTATGAGTATTATCCCATAAACAGAAATCTTGCACCCAACACAGTCGATAACTCTCTTCTTACGAAGGACGCTACCACAGGCATTATCGCTTACACTGTCGACGGTGTCGAGAAATCCCATATCTGCATAGACGTTTCTTCCTTCCAAAAGGAAATAAACTGGGACAAGGTCAAGGCTTCGGGTGTCGAGTATGCCCTTATCAGATGCGGCTTCAGAGGCTACGGCACCGGAAAAATCGTTGAAGACACATATTTCATTTCAAACATTGAAGAAGCTACAAGTGCGGGAATAAAGGTCGGCGTATACTTCTTTACTCAGGCAGTGGATGAGGAAGAAGCAATTGCCGAAGCAGAGTACGTTCTCGACCTCATCAGTCCTTACGATGTTGAACTTCCCATAGCCATAGATATCGAGGAGATCTCCGATAAGGCAAGGACCGACGATCTTACCAACGAAGAGCGTACGAAGATATGTCTCGCTTTTATGGACAAGGTCAAAGATGCCGGCTATGAGCCGATGATCTATTCAAATCTTAAGTTCTTTATCAAGATGCTTGATATGGATAAACTTGAAGGATACGAAAAGTGGTTTGCATTCTATAACGACACGATCTACTTCCCTTACGAGATTGGCATCTGGCAGTACAGCGCAAACGGAAAAGTGGACGGTATCAAGACGGATGTGGATCTCAACATAGCGTTGAAAGACTGGTAAATACGTAAAGGAGGGCACAATGAGCGAAATAGAAACATTAAAAAAGTGGATCGATGAGAGTAACAATATAGTTTTCTTCGGAGGCGCGGGTGTTTCTACGGAATCGGGCATTCCGGACTTTCGCTCCGTTGACGGTCTTTACTCACAGAAATACAAATATCCCCCGGAGACAATAGTAAGTCATACGTTCCTTACAAAAAGAACGGATGAGTTCTTTGAGTTCTACAAAGAAAAGATGGTGGCTCCGGCGCTCAAAGCAAAGCCCAATAAGGCTCACTACAAACTTGCAGAGTGGGAAAAAGAAGGAAAACTTAAGGCGGTCATCACCCAGAATATAGACGGTCTTCATCAGGCGGCAGGCAGCAAGGAAGTTTTGGAACTTCACGGAACCATCATGAAAAACTACTGTGATCGATGCGGAAAGAAGTACGATGTGGATCACGTTCTCGCTTCCGAGGGCGTTCCGAAATGCGAGTGCGGAGGAACGATAAGACCTGACGTTGTCTTATACGAAGAAGGCCTTGACATGAATGTCATGGAAAAAGCCGTAAGATATATCGAAAAAGCGGATATTCTGATCATCGGCGGAACTTCTTTGGTAGTATATCCCGCTGCGGGCCTGGTACAGTATTATCGGGGCAATAAACTCGTTCTGGTCAATCTGTCCGAAACCTCGCAAGACCAATACGCAGATCTTGTGATCCACGAAAAAATAGGCGAAGTATTTTCTAAACTATGAGCATGGAAATAAATGTAGGCGATATTCTTGTTTTGAAAAAGGAACACCCCTGCGGTGAAAAAAGATGGGAAGTGCTGAGAACAGGTGCGGATATCCGTATCAAATGCGTCGGCTGTGCCCATCAGGTTTTTGCGTCGAGAAAAAAGATCGAAAAGAGCGTTAAAGAGATAATAAAAAAAGAAGCGAATGAATAACAAGCGGACTGTTCATGCAGTCTTGCTTGTTATTTTTGCATAGTCAGCCGACTGAAAGAGAGGGGAATAAATGGCATACAACGCACTGGAATCGATGAGGCTTAGCAACAAAGAAAAATACGGAAAAGATATGGGGCCCAAGCAGCCGGCGGCTAATTACGAAAAGGATGCCTGCGATCTTAAATCCGCAGCGCTTCGTTTTCTTCATGAAAGATGTGAAGACCTTCGTTTCGACGAAGAGATGGCCCTGCAGGAAAAGCAAAATAACATGTTTCTCGGGGATTCCATTAAGCCCGGACAGATCCCTTACAACATGGAAATGGACATAGACAGACTCTGCCTTGAACGGGAACTCGAGCGCTTTATCGATTCGGGTACTACGGAAGATGCCTTCAACATCTACTATTGCTTCCTTGAGATGTTCCTTGGTAACTACGATAAATCGAGGGAGATGATCGAACTTCTTTCGGAGTTTGAGCAAAACGGAAGTTCGCTTCTGATGAAGCACAGAGATCATTATTCCCATTCCATATACGTATTTGCTCTCGGACTGGCAATTTATGAGACCAACAAAGACTATCGCGATACGTTTGCGAAGTTTTACGGCTTCACGGGAAATGACAGCGAGAAAAAGGCCGCTCATTGTTTCTTGGAATATTGGGGTCTTACGTCGCTGTTCCACGACATAGGCTATCCCTTCGAGCTTCCTTTCGAGCAGGTCATGAGCTATTTCGAAGTCAATAAGGCCGAAAGAAACAAAGGCATAGTTTATGTGGCTTATCACGATCTGGAGACTCTCACAAAACTCTCCGATGAGGTAAAAGCACATTTTAAAAAGCTTTACGGAAGAGATTTTGACAATACAAACGAACTGTTTTCTTTTGACCTGACTGCCAAAATGGGAGAAGCGTACAACTTCACCGAAGAATATATGACGGATGTTCTTGTAAGAAAACCTACAAAGCCGGACGAGTTCGGCTATTTCATGGACCATGCGTGGTTCTCGGCAACAAGGCTTCTTAGCGAGATCATCATGACCATCGGTATCGAATCCGTTACAAAAAAGCATATCGATGCATTGTCATCCATAATACTTCACAACAGTCTGTACAAGTTCGCGATCGCATTTTATAAAAGCGATTCCAAGCGTAAGGCTCCTTTGGATGCTTCCGTTCATCCTCTGGCGTGGTTATTGATGATATGTGATGAGCTTCAGTGCTGGGACAGAACGGCATACGGACGTAACTCAAGGACCGAACTTCATCCAATGGCCGCAGACTTCGACTTTTCAAACGGAAGCATCGATGCGGTATATTATTACGACATTGAAGAAAAAGATAAGATTGATGAGTTCACCCAAAAGTACAATGCATGGGTGGCAGCGGGCTCAAACGGAAAGGCTCCCAGACTTAAGGCCTACAGTGACATGGTTGTCGGATCACAGCCGTTTGTTACCGATATAGAGAAGATAGTAAACACTTCGATCTGTCCGTTGACCGTAAAGGCTTCCATGAAGAAAGCCGACAGACGCGGAAAACATATGTATATTTCCGAGAGCGGTTTCCTGCATATATACGATTTTGCGGTTGCTTTGAATGCCCGTTACAAATGGCAGGGAAAAGAGATGGAAGTCGACGCGGAACAGCTGCTGGATGAGTTTGATGAGCTGTCTTTGGAATACAAGCTTGCCAACATAAATCAGGCTAAATCTTTCGACGATTATCTCGGATGCGTGGGATGCTTCTATACCGACAGACCGGTTGATTACCCCATGCTTACGAAGTTCACTCCCGAACAGGTGGATATCATTGCTCCCCTGGAGCACGGTCGCTGGGTGAAGGATCACAGGCTTTACGGCTGGACGTACGGCGATGTCTATGAAAACAGCGACGAGAGAGAACGTCTTAGGATGCACAAGTATACCATGGACGGCGACGTCACCGATGAGATGATCGAAGAGCATTATCTCGCCCTTCCCTACGACGAGCAGGGCAAAGATATCCTTCCCTTCGAGACGATGCTCAAACTTATCAAGAAATTTGAGGGTCTTCGTATTTACAAGATAGAAGACGACGAAGAATGATACATTAAGAAAGGCATTTTAAAAGATGCACGAAGAAAAAAAGATCCCGATAGTGGTCGGAGTGACCGGGCACAGGGAGTACATCGGCGCGGACACAGCCGAGCCGGTGATAAGAGAAGAACTTAAAAGAATAAAGGCCATGTGTCCCAATTCACCCCTTGTGATATTGTCGTCACTTGCGGACGGGGCGGACAGGCAGTGTGCAAAGATCGCTTTGGAAGAAGGGTATACGATGATCGTGGCTCTCCCCATGGAGAAAAGCGAATATGCCAACGACTTCTCCAAAGAATCTTTGGAAGAATTTGAAGAACTCCTTTCGAAAGCGGAGGATGTTTTCATTGTGCCTGACACCGAGCCGCATAAAGAAACAAGAGAGTATTGCTACAGACAGGCGGATATTTATATTGCCGAGCATTGTCACTTGCTTATGGCTCTTTGGGACGGTTCCGAGCCTGTCGAAGGCGGATGCGGCACGGCCGAGACCGTCGACATTCGTCTTAACAATTCATACGAAGTACCGGAAGAAAGAAACATCTGTCCCGATAACGGTCTTGTGGCACATATCAAAGTTTCAAGAGAAGAGGCATCGGAGCAGGTTTCCTGCGGAATTGAATGGAAGGGCGACAAAGCTTCTTTTGAATCCGTTATGAAAAAGACCGATGAATACAATAAAGAAGTGGGAAAGACGGATGCAAAAGACAGGCTTTCGGCGGCTGATAAAGTAAGTATATTGAACCAGAAGCACTCGGGAAGAACGTTACTCTTTATCGCTGTCATTGCAACAGCGATCACAACGGCTTTTCTTCTTTACGATGAAGCATCCATGCACATGCTCATAATCGCATGCGGCGTCTTTATCGTTTCGTTGATACTTATAGTAAGAATAGCGGAAAGAAACAGATATCTTTTAAAATATCTGGAAGCGCGTGTATTGGCTGAAGCGTTACGTATCGGAGAGTATATGGATAAAAGTTCCTCCGTATGCGCTTCGGATCTTTTCACCTGGTCGATGTGGACCGACAATCCCTGGGTCGGCTGGGCAGTAAGGGCGGTGCACGTTGTCGAACACGGAAAAGAGATCAGGGGACTCGGCAAAGATTTTATCGAATCCCAGAAAAAGTATCATGAGAAGGCGCTTGCGCGTGTTGAAAAGAAGAACCGTACCAACGGTAACATTCTTTTGATCGCTCTTATAATAACCATCATTTCTTACGTGGTCGCTCTTGTGTTTGAGATAACCGCGGGGGGCCTGTTTTCGGGGAATCTTCTTATGAGCCCCGAGAGACTCGAATGGTACAGATCGTTGCTTAAGATCGTAATGGGAGTTATGTCGGCGGCAACGCTTTTTGCCGGAAACTATTACGGAAAACTCTCAATGGAGGAAGAAGCCGACGATCATAAGCGAATGATACTTTTATTTGAAAACGCAAAGAGCGAGTACGGTGAAAAACTGTCATACAAGCTTATAAGAGAGATGCTTGGGGAGAATGCCAGATGGTATTCTTACAAGAGCCGCGGAAAGGCAGAAATAAGCCTGTAAGAACCTTTGAAATTTCCTAAATATTTCTTGCACACCCGGGATTGTTGTGATATCATAATAGTCCGTGATGATAATTTTCCTTGCTTCTTCTTTGAGAAGAGGCCAGAGACCAAAAGGAGGTAACCGAGCATGAACAAGTATGAATTAACCGTAGTTGTCAGTGCGAAAATCGAAGACGATGAAAGAGCCGCTACACTTGATAAGGTAAAGGCTTACGTTGAAAGATTCGGTGGAAAGATTACGAATATCGATGAGGCAGGTAAGAAGAAACTTGCTTACGAGATTCAGAAGATGAG
>JAGCTJ010000067.1 GCA_017963665.1 Lachnospiraceae bacterium
ATTATATTGTACTGAAGTTTGAATATGTTATAAAATGTATTGGATATGAGAGATCAGACATATCCGATCAACATATGTATGTAAAAGACAAAACGATAAGGAGTTTCCTTTTAATGAATAAAGATTTAAATTTTTACAAAGAACTTACAGATAAACTCGAGTTGACCGGAGACTTAACCGACGCCGAATTCGAAGAATTGCTGACGATGGACGATCCCGCAGCCTGTGAATATCTGGCTGAAAGAGCGAGATACGTAAGAGAAAAAGTCTACGGTAAAGCCGTATACCTTCGCGGTCTTATAGATTTGACTAATTACTGTAAGAACAACTGCTATTACTGCGGCATAAGATGCGGCAATAAGAATGTTGAGAGATACCGCTTAAGCGAAGAGCAGATCATAAGCGCCTGTGACATGGGTTATGAGTTAGGCTTCAGAACCTTCGTGCTCCAGGGCGGCGAAGATATGTTTTTTACGGATGAAGTAATGGTCCGTCTGATAAAGACCATCAAGGAAAAACACCCCGACTGCGCCGTAACGCTCTCGATAGGCGAGAGGGATAAGGAAAGTTATCGCAAGATGCGCGAGGCGGGAGCGGACAGATATCTTTTACGTCACGAGACTGCAGACAAAGAGCATTACGAATTCATTCATCCGAAGAAACTCTCCTTCGAACACAGAATGCAGTGCCTCAGAGATCTTAAAGATTTGGGATACCAGGTCGGCTGCGGAATGATGATAGGCTCGCCCGGACAGAAGATTGAGCATCTTATCAAGGATTTGAGATTTTTACAGGAATTTAAGCCTGAGATGGTGGGTGTCGGACCTTTTATCCCCCACCACGATACGCCTTTTAGGGATGAAAAGGCCGGAAGCGTGGATATAACGCTTAAGATCCTCTCAATAGTCCGTCTTATTTTACCCGAAGTGCTTCTTCCCGCAACGACAGCGCTCGGAACAGCCGATGCAGAAGGCAGGGAAAAGGGTATTTTAGCAGGGGCCAATGTTGTTATGCCCAATCTTTCTCCAACGGATGTAAGAGAAAAATATCTTCTTTATGACAATAAAATATGCACCGGCGATGAAGCTGCCGAGTGCATACGCTGCATGTCACTTCGAGTATCCAAAGTGGGTTATGAGGTGGTCCAAAGCAGAGGTGACCACATTAATACAATTCCATCTTGTTAAAGAGCTTGTTAAGCTTAAACTTAAAGCACAAAAGAAGTGAGAGTACGATTCCGAGAACCGCCTGAGCGATTTCGTAAGGAAGCTTGAGCATTGCGGTCTCGAAGTTTGAATAAACAAAGGTTTTACCTAAAGTATAGCCTACAACCATGATTATTCCGCCGATGACTGTCGCGATAAGGCAGACTGCGAAGTATTTCTTCTTACTTAAATTAACTGCGTTGCAGGAGATGAGCGATATTACGAGCGCCTGCAGACCGTGTGTGGCAAGAGATACAAACATCGGTGTGGGATAGAAGATAAAATCACCGAGGAATGAGCCGATACCGCCGACGATAAAAGCCGCAACGGGATCGAGTAAAAGTGCTGCGGTGCAGATTATCGCATCGCACAGATATAAATGACCGCCGGGTACGGGGATTCCGAAACTCGATACCGCAATGGTCAATGCCATGAACAAAGCGGTAACGGTGATCCAGCGTGTTTTATTTACTTTTCTTAAATTTCTTCTTTTATAAACGATTTCTTCTGACATGTTCGTGTACCTTCTTTTCAAGTGATGTGCATAATATACCATCATTTTGGTTCTATGAAAACTACCAGAAATGAAGAAAATTATAAGACCAGATTAGACCTTGAGGAAAACAAAATCATTCCATAATATGTCAACATGTGGTAAAATTCGAGACAGATATCTTTGGAGGAGGATGAATAAAATGAGTAAAATACTTGTGGCTTATTTCAGCGCAAGCGGAATGACGGCGAAGCTGTCTGCAAACCTTGCAAATGCGATCGGTGCAGACCTTTATGAGATCAATCCCGTTAAGCCTTATACCATTGCGGATCTGGACTGGATGAATAAACAGAGCAGAAGCAGTGTCGAGATGAAGGATAAGAGTTCACGTCCCGAAATTGCAAACAAAGTTGAGGATATGGGTAAATACGATACGGTATTCGTAGGATTTCCCATCTGGTGGTACAGAGAGCCTTCAATCATAGATACTTTTATGGAAAGCTATGATTTTACGGGCAAAACAATTATCCCTTTTGCCACTTCCGGAGGAAGCGGTCTGGGAGAGACTTCAAAGAACCTTGAAGAACTCGCGAAGGGCGCAAAGGTCCTTGAAGGAAAGAGATTTTCACCCAAAGCGGGCGAAGAAGAATTAAGAAACCGGGCAGGTGAATTTATCTGATGAAGAACTTAACGGGAAAGAAAGCCTTAAGAACGATCCTTTCTTTATTATCCGCAGTACTGATGATCGGCGGAGTGTTACTCTCCTGCAATTCAAGGGAGATAACTAAGAAAGATGACTCGTTAAAGATCGTTGCGACTATATTTCCCGAATACGACTGGGTCATGAATATAATGGGTGATAAGGCCAAAGATGCCGACATAACCCTGCTTCTTGATAACGGAGCGGATCTTCACAGCTATACCCTTTCATTTTCCGATATGGCCAAGATCACCGACTGCGATCTTTTCATCTATGTGGGCGGCGAATCGGACGAATGGGTTGATGATGTCTTAAAAGGTGCAAACAACAAAGACATGATCGCGATCGATCTTTTAGATGTCCTCGGAGACAAGGTAAAAGAAGAGGAGATCGTTGAGGGTATGGAAGCCGAAGAAGAAGGCGAAGAAGCGGAATCGGATGAGCATGTGTGGCTGTCTTTAAGAAACGCATCTCTTTTCTGTGACGAGATCGCCGATGCTCTCGTAACTCTCGATCCCGATAACAAGGATCTTTATTTAAGCAATCTTGAAGCATATAAGAAGGAACTTTCCAATCTGGATGCCGAGTATGCCGAGGCGGTTTCGAACGCTTCGACTGACACGCTTCTTTTTGCCGACAGATTTCCTTTCAGATACCTTACTGACGATTACGGCCTTAC
>JAGCTJ010000068.1 GCA_017963665.1 Lachnospiraceae bacterium
GAGAAATTGCATCAATCGATACAAGCGATAAAGTAAGGATCAATTATAACGATCAGAACGAGACGAAAAAAATATGGGGAATGGGAGGAATATGCGGATTTACGGAAAAGAGTATAACCGGATGCTATAATCTCGCTGCCGTAGGAGCAAGTATTAATTACGGAACCTGCGTAGGCGGAATAGTCGGCCAGATGAACCGGTCAAGTTGCAGGACAGAATTGTGTATTAACAGAGGAACTGTCAAAGGGCAGATACGAATAGGCGGAATAGTCGGAACTTGTTTTGGAACTATATCGCAGTGTCGCAATGAGGGGAAGATCCGAGGAGGATATTTGGCAGACGACGCGGACAGTATGGCTTATGTTGGCGGAATAGTCGGACAACAGTCCGGCGGAACAATCGAACAATGTGCTAACAGAAGCTGGAACAGCGACCCGGATGCGTGTTCTGTCATCGCAGAAGGGTATGATGTCGGTGGTATCGCCGGTTATACTACCGGAACGGTAATCAACTGCTATAACAGAGGAAGAATTAATGGGTATTATGATGTGGGCGGTATTGTTGGTGATTCGAATCCATCAACGAAACTGAGTCATAATTATTGTTTCGTTTTACCTGATAGCGGATACGGAGTTGATCATACTCGCGGTTATATAGATGATTCACATTGTGGAGCAATTTCAGGTTATCATGAGGCGGAGTATGATCATAATTACGCTGTATCCGGAACGGATACAAAACTTGTGGGAGGATACTCGATAATAGACTCCGGGGCTGGGTCGAATGCCGGGAAATACGAATGGGTAGATCTTGACAACAATATATTGAAACCTTCGGTGCTGGACGGATTTGACTTTGTCAACACATGGCAGGAAGATAATGTATACAATTCCAAAGCTCCCATTTTGAGATGCGAAGCAGATCTTCCGGTGGTTAAGTCTACCGTGACTACAAGTACAAGTTACGTATATACGCCTCCTGCTGACATACATATATCTAATGAGATCGAGCTTGAATATTTCAGAGATGAAGTTAATGAAGGAAAGAGTTATAAAGGTGCGACCGTATATCTTGATGCCGATCTTGATCTGAGTGAGATAACCGATTGGGTTCCCATCGGAAACAAGAACAGCATTTCGGAACAAAGACCTTTTTCCGGCACATTTGACGGACAGGGACATTATATTAAAGGTCTTTCCGTATCCGGGAACTCCGGCCTTTATCATGGATTGTTCGGCTATATTCTTGGAGGAACCGTTAAGGACCTGGCGGTGTATGATGCTTCGGTTATCGGAACTGACGGGTACATAGGCGGAATCGTCGGTCGAAGTGACGCAGGCGCTGTAAACGGTTGTGAATATTACGGCGACGTGGAAGCAAGAGGAGGAATGAGTTCTTCTTATGTCGGAGGTATCGTCGGATACAATGCAAATGCCGAGATTGATTCGATACTTACGACGGCAACGGTAACAAACTGTTGCAATATCGGTTCCGTCAAGTCTTACGGCGGAGCTAACGAAAGCAGTTTTGCGGGTGGTATCGCAGGTAATAATGATAGCGGAAGCATCACATATTGCTATCATTATACGGGTGCGGTGACCCCTGACGGATATGGCACCGCAACCAAGTATGGCGGTGGAATAGTCGGAAACACAAAGGGTGGAACCGTAAGTAACAGTTACTATGTTAAAGAAGGTTCAACCGCTACTCTCGATCCGATAGGACATGAAGAAGAGGCTTGTACCAAAACTAATCTGTTTGGCAGGGATAAGGCCGCTTTCAATGTTAATAATACATTTACGAACTGGGGTCTTAATTCTTCTTCGGCATGGGTAATGGGACAGGAAAGACCTCTTCTTAACCGCTTAAGTTACAGCATTACACTTGTAGAAAACTATGACGGTGACGGCTGGGGAATAAACGATCCGATATATGTTTTAAGAGCAAATGCATCTTTGCCGGCAAGATCAAATGAATATGTAAACTCTCGCGACTATTTCTTTAGTTCGTGGAATGAGAATCAGGCGGGAACCGGAAAGTCGTATTCAAACTGTGCGGTTTTAACCGACAGTGATGTGACAGACAGAGCGATCACGTTATACGGACAATGGAGAAGTTGGGAATCGTATTGGGCGATCAGGTATCTTGATTCCTCAAAGACTCTGACGAATGTGACTATCCCTGCCATGAATGCAGGTGAAAACTATTCGGTTGAGTTTGCAACGGAAAAATGCGTTAAACCCGCGGCCTTTACAATAAGTACCGATTCTTCCAATGCAAGCACGATGCCTCCTTCATGGAAACTGGAGGCAAAGATGTACAGAAGTGACAGTTATACAATTATAGCTACAAGTTCGGATACATCCGCACTGAAAGAAGCCGGTCAATCTAACTATTATCTGCTTGAAGAATCGGTATCACCCATGTATTACAGTTATTACCGTTTAACATTTCAGGCAGGCGGCGGAACGGACGATTTCAAATTGGGATCGGTAAGTATCATGGTAAATGATTACAATACCGATGTGAGAGATCCGATCGTTTTTGATAAAAATGACAGCTCAGCTACGGGAACGACCGAGTTTTCGTCAAATTCCGATAACAAAAACTTAAATTCGATCACGCTTCCTTTAAACGGATTTGTAAAGGACGGAAGTTTCTTTACCGGATGGGTTAACGAGAGAACATATGAGACGGTACCCAACGGAGCAAATGTTACCGTTGACGGAAGAACGACTTTTATAGCTCAATGGGCTGACGGAGTTCGCTATTCGGGTTACGTATGTGACGACCAGGCCGACGAAGTATTGTTTGATGACGATCCCGCTACAAAGTGGGATGCCCCTGCAAGTAAAAACATAGAGTTTTACACAAAGCATTATATTAAGCTTACGGGCCTTACACTTACTACCGGTGATGATCAATCGAAAGCGTTTAAACTTGAAGCTAAGGCTCATGAGGCTGATCGTTGGACAACGATACTTGATGAACCTGCAGGATTCCTTCCCGAAACCGCTAATGTACCCGTAACTGTTTCACTCGGCATGGCGGATGATGAATATTGTTATTTCAGATTTACGTATGACGGAAGCGTTGACGATCTTTCCTTCATAGTAACGAATCTTTCAACTGACACCAGACTTCCTAAGATCACCTTCAACGCTCACGGTGGAAGAGGAACAATGAGTGCTCAGCAAAACGGCGAAAACAGAAGCAGCGTGTCGCTTAATGCAAACGAGTTTACGCGTAACGGTTTCGGATTTGCGGAATGGAATACAAAAGCTGACGGAAGCGGAACAAGCTATGATAACACAGGTACATATCCGGTAAAAGAAGACGCTACTCTTTACGCACAGTGGACGACAAATACCTATGACATCGATTTCTACGATGAGGAAGGTACTACTTTGCTTAGTCGAGAAACGGTGGCGGCAGGTAAGATTCCGGTTTACACGGGTGAACCGCCGAAGAAGAGCGCAACTGACGATTATATTTATACATTTAAAGGATGGTCTCCCGCGCTTGAGCCGGTAAGCGGTATCGCTTCATACAACGCTGCATTTACCGAAGTAAGTATACCCAAGCCGACGCCTCCTTCCACACCTGAACAAACTCCTACACCTGCTCCGACGCCTACTCCCAAACCGGCAGTAACACCTGCCCCCGAGCCTGCGCCTGTTCAGACTCCGGAAGAGCCTCAGGAAGAATATCATGAGGAAGAGGCTATTGTTGAGCAGCCGGCACCGGCACCGACTCCTTCGCCAAAACCGGTACAGCCCACACAGGCCGTAGTGGAAGAACCTGTTGAAGAAGAGCCTGTAGTGGAAGAACCTGAAGTAATAGAGGAGCCGGTAAAAGAAGAACCTGTTAAAGAACTCGAAAAGAAGGTTGAAGAACCTGTTAAGGCAGAAGAACCCGAACCTGAAGAGGAAGATAAGCTTCCTTGGTGGCCCTTTGCCGCAGGAGGATTTGTACTGATCGCAGGTGCAGGCGGATATTTGCTTTTAAGAAGAAAAGGCGTTAAAATGTAATGCTTTCGAAATGACGGATGCTACATTGGGGTGAGGGATAGCATTTTTCTTCGACAGTTGATATTATAGGAAATATTAAACGGAGAGAAACAATTATGATCGAAAGGCTTGAAAATCTGCTCCAGCTTGTATTGCTGGGAATATGTGCCGGAATATCGCTTAAGCGTTCGCTCACGACGAAAAAACATACGTGGGCTATGCTTTTTCTTTCTGCCTTCGTATATTTCTTGGGCGACCTTTACTGGCAGTTTTATATGATTTTCTACGGCGAGACGCCGCCGTATTCGTTCATACCCTATCTTAGCTGGTATGCGTCGTTTCTGTTTCTTTTGATGCTTATTATCGGGATTGAGGGAGGAGAGCGAAGGAAAAGGTATCACAACGCCTTTCTTTGGCTCATCCCGGTGTTTACTCTTGGCGCTGCGGCGTTCTATACCTCAAGAGGTGTCGGCATAATTGATGCAATTATCTCTGTCTCGATATTTTCCGCCTTGTTTTACCGCTGTTTGGGAGCACTTATCTCGCGCTTTAAAGAAGATTCGTTCAAAAACAGCCGAATGCTTTATATACTCATATTGATATGCCTCGTTTGCGAATATACTTCGAACATAACTTCATGTTTCTGGATGGGAGATACGCTCCTTAATCCTTATTTCTGGTCGGATACGATACTGTCGCTCTCGTTTTTGCTGCTTCCGGCGGCACTTAAAAAGGCGGAGGAAGAATGAACTATATAGAGAACACATTTGTATGCCTTGCGGCACCGCTTCTTGTAGCTGTCGTATGCATGAAAGAAAAAGCCAGAAGAGAGATATTCTTTTTGATAATCGGCATGACTTCGTGCCTTCTTTCTTCGTACATAAGCACGTTCGTGGCTGCTTTCCAGGGCGCGGACCTTCTGTCGGCTTCGCTTGAGATATCGCCTCTTGTCGAAGAGATCATGAAGTTCTTCCCTGTGATGATATATCTTCTTATTTTTGAACCGAATGCACGTGATGCGGCTGACTGCACCATCATGACCGCCATCGGATTCGCTACTTTCGAAAATGTATGCTTTTTGATGGATAACGGCGCATCGGGATTGTTTATACTCCTTATCCGCGGTTTCAGCACCGGTACCGCTCACGTGGTCTGCGCACTGTTTGTTGCGGTCGGACTTTATCGGCTTTGGGACAAAGAATGGCTTCGCGCTGCGGGTATACTCGCTCTCCTTGCCGTTTCCGTTACGTTTCACGGAATATTTAACATACTTGTATCGCAGAAAGGCGCGGTCGCAGTTATCGGATACATTATCCCTCTTGTTACGATAGTCCTTGTGACATGGGTTGCAAGACATCTCTTCCCCGCAAGCGATGATCACAGCGCATCTGCCGTTTTATAGGTTTAGGGTAAGCTGATAATTAAATAATGAGCACTTGTAAAGTTGCACAAAACGAATATTTAAGTTTTGTGCAACTTTTTTTCTTTTTACCTTGGGAAAATTGGGAGATCGGGTATCTATATAAGTGAAGGGAGGATTTGCAGGGATATGCTTATGTACCCGGAACATAGGAGATAACACATGAGAGACAATATTGAACGAATAGAACTCATGCACAAGCGGGCGTACATATTGAAACGAAACAGAGACAGAAACCTCTTAAGGGCAAGCGGAGCCGTAAGCGGAGTGCTTCTGGTACTTTTGCTGGCCGTTGCTCTTCATTTTGACAGGAAGATCGACACCGGCCCCGGAGGTCTTTATACGGCGTCTTCGCTTCTCGCAAGCGATTTCGGCGCATTTGTTTTGGTAGGCGTCGTAGCTTTCGCACTTGGAGTTTTACTCACAGTAGTGATCAAGAAATACCTGAAAAGGAAAGAACCGAATAAACTAATTAAATTAAATCGACCCCCTAAACTCTAAACGGTCAGAGTTTTAGAAGACTCCGCGGAAATAAAAAACCGCGGAGTTTTTCTTTTTACCGATATATATTGCTTTGGTGAGTCCAATAATGTTATGCTAAAACACAACAGATGTTTTCGAAATAAGAGAAAACAGCGTTAGAGGACACCAAAATGCCAACCGACAGCGAACTTTACAATTTATATCTGTCCGGCGACAGTTCGGCATACGATGAGCTGATGATCCGTCACGGCGACGGTCTTACGATCTATTTGAACGGATATCTGCACAACTGGCAGGACGCCGAGGATCTTGTCATCGAAGCTTTTGCACGTATCATGGTCAAAAAGCCTGCGATCAAGGAAGGCTGTTTCCCGGCATATCTTTACAAGACCGCCAGAAACCTCGCATCGAGATTTCACGGTGTGAAGAGCCGTCTTGAGACCTTCACCCTTGACGGCATGGAAGAGGAGATAGGCGGAGCGGCCATTGAAGACGGCCTTCTGGATGAAGAAAGAAAACGCGTCTTCCGGCTGTGCTTTAAGCGCATAGATGCTGAGCTAAGAGAGGTGCTGTGGCTGGTCTACGTTGAGGATTTAAGTTACGCGGAAGCCGCGGACGTTATGAAAGTGCCGAAGAAGCGAATAGACAGGCTCATACAAAAGGGGAAAGAACATTTAAGGCAGGAGCTTTCAAAGGAAGGAATAAGCAATGCGTACGAATGAGGAACGTATAGCGGCAATGCATAAAAGAGCCGCTGAGATAGAAAGAGAAGACAAAAACCGCAAAGTGTTGATAATGCAGGGCGCAAGTGTGGTTGCGGGTCTTGCCGCAGTCATCGTTCTTGCGTTCATAATGCCCGGCATGGCAGGTTCACTGGCTGTCGAAAGCGCCACATCGGCCGCTCGTGCCAGCATTTTCTCGGCGAACAATTCCTTGGGATATATCGTTATCGCGGTAATTGCATTTCTTTTCGGCATTTCCGTTGCGGTATTCTGTTTCCGCTTAAAAAAATGGCGTGATGAAAACGGCGACGCAGAAGAAAAATAGGAGCGTTTCGGTTCTTGACAAAGGCCCTTTTATCGGCTACATTACGTTATAAGAGAAAGACGATGACGGAAACATACCGTCGGATACCCGATTATCAGAGAGAGGAACGTTTGGTGAAAGTTCCTTTATGAAGGCCCGTCGGCACCATTCCCGAGTTGCACGGAGGAACTTAAGTATTCCGTGACGTGTCCCGCGTTAAGGGTAATGAGTGAAAGTTAAGGTGGAACCGTGTTTATGCACCCTTATACAGTTTAGGCTGTATAAGGGTTTTCTTTTTACCTAAGGAAGCGCGGCCGAGACTTTTATCTTGAAAGGAGATTTTCAAAATGAAGATCACGTTAAAAGACGGCTCCTTTAAGGAGTACGCTTCGGCAATGAGCGTAATCGACATTGCCAAAGACATCAGTGAAGGTCTTGCAAGAGTTGCCTGTGCCGGAGAAGTAAACGGTAAGGTTGTAGACCTTCGTACCATTATAAGCGAAGATGCATCGCTTAACATCATTACCGAAAGAGATGAAGCGGCACTTCCCGTTTTGCGTCATACCGCTTCACATGTGCTTGCTGAAGCTGTAAAGAGGCTTCGCCCCGACGCAAAAGTTACGATCGGACCTGCCGTTGAAGACGGTTTTTACTATGACTTCTTAACGGATCCGTTCTCGAGAGAAGATCTTGATGCTCTGGAAGCAGAGATGAAGAAGATCGCAAAAGAAGGCCACGAGATTTCCAGATTCACGCTTTCAAGAGACGAAGCGGTTAAGTTCATGAAAGAAAAGGATGAGCCCTTCAAAGTCGAGCTTATAAACGATCTTCCCGAAGGCGCAGAGATTTCTTTCTACGATCAGGGCGGATTTGTTGACCTTTGCGCAGGACCTCACTTAATGAGCGTTAAGCAGGTTAAGAACTTTAAACTTACGTCATCGTCGATGGCTTACTGGAGAGGCGATTCTAACCGCGACAGACTTCAGAGAATTTACGGTTCGGCTTTCTTTAAGAAAGAAGACCTCGAAGAATATCTTAAAAAGCTTGAAGAAGCAAAGATGCGCGACCACAATAAGCTCGGCCGTGACATGAAGCTTTTCTTAACGGCTGACGTTATCGGACAGGGACTTCCGCTCTTTACGCCCAAGGGAACGAAGATGATCATGAAGCTTCAGCGCTGGATCGAAGATCTTGAGGATAAGGAGTGGGGATATGTGCGTACGCGTACGCCCCTTATGGCAAAGTCAGATCTTTACAAGATCTCGGGTCACTGGGATCACTACATGGACGGCATGTTCGTGCTCAACAAAGATGAGGCGGACGGCAAGGAAGTTATGGCACTTCGCCCCATGACGTGTCCTTTCCAGTACTACGTATACATGAACGAGCAGCATTCCTACAGAGATCTTCCTTACAGAATGAGCGAGACGAGTACGCTCTTCAGAAATGAGGATTCGGGTGAGATGCACGGCTTAACGAGAGTAAGACAGTTTACGATCACGGAGGCTCATATCATTCTTACGCCCGAGCAGGCCGAAGAAGAACTTACGAGATGCGTCGATCTTGCGCACTACGTTATGAAGACGCTCGGTATCGACGGAGACGTAACGTACAGACTTTCAAAGTGGGATCCGGCCAACAAAGCCAAGTACGAAGGCGATGAGAATTACTGGAATTCCACGCAGGATTACTTAAGAGCCGTAATGAAAAAGAACGGTATCAAGTTTACGGAAGCAGACGGCGAGGCCGCATTCTACGGACCCAAGATCGATATCCAGGCAAAGAACGTTTACGGCAAGGAAGATACGATGGTTACGATCCAGCTTGACTGCTCGTCCGCTGAGAAGTTTGGTATGACGTATATCAATGAAAACGGCGAGAAGGTTCGTCCCTGGATCATCCACAGAACGAGTATGGGTTGCTACGAAAGAACGCTTGCATGGCTCATTGAGCACTACGCAGGTAAATTCCCTACGTGGCTCTGCCCCGAGCAGGTACGTGTTCTTCCTATCTCAGAGAAGTATTCGGAATATGCCGAGAAGGTATGTGCGGCGCTTAAAGCTCACGATGTTGACGCTACTGTCGATAACCGTTCCGAGAAGATCGGTTACAAGATAAGAGAGGCGCGTCTTGACAGACTTCCTTACTGGCTTGTTGTCGGCGAGCAGGAAGAAGCCGGAAATCTCGTTGCCGTATCGTCAAGATTTGCGGGCAATGAAGGCCAGAAGCCTCTTGATGACTTCATCGCACAGATCTACGATGAGATAAAGAACAAGGTCATTCGCGAAGAATTGCCCAAAGAAGAAAACAAATAAATAAATGATATGTAATTTAGCGCGCCGCCGGGTTAACGATTTAACACGGCGGCGCGTTGACTTTTGGAAGGAATATGACTATTCTAAAAGTATCAAATAAGGAGGGTTATTTTATTTATGAAGAAACAATCCGTTTTGATCGCCGGCATCATTTTTGTGGTGATGGTTGTTGCGATCGTAATCTCTCATGCAGCCGGAGTTACATTTACGGGAACGTTCTGGGCGCTTGTGCCGCCGCTTGTAGCAATCGCACTTGCACTCATCACCAAGGAAGCGTATTCCTCGCTTTTTGTCGGTGTCGTTCTCGGAGCTATAATGGTTGCGGAATGCAGTTTTACAGCTACGGTAGATACCATAACGGTTGACGCACTTACATGTGCCGTTGCCGACAATGCGGGAATCTTATTGTTCCTTGTATTCCTTGGTATAGTAGTTGCTTTGGTCAACAAGTCCGGTGCTTCCAGAGCATTCGGCAATTGGGCTCAGACCCACATTAAGACCAAGACCGGCGCCATGCTTGCAACTTTCGCACTCGGCGTACTTATCTTCATTGACGACTATTTCAACTGCCTTACCGTAGGTTCGGTAATGGCACCGGTAACAGACGCAAAGAAGATCTCAAGAGTTAAGCTTGCTTACATAATCGATGCAACGGCAGCACCCGTTTGTATGATCGCTCCGGTTTCTTCGTGGGCTGCAGCGGTTTCCGGTTGTGTTGAAAGCGAATCTTATTCGGGTATAGAGCTTTTTGTAAGAGCCATACCTTATAACTTATATTCGATACTTACTTTGGTTTTCGTGATCACGATCGCAATTCTCGGATTTGATTACGGAAAGATGTCCGAATTCGAGATCAAAGCACAAAAGGACGGAGATCTCGGAATTCTCGATGTTGCTTTAAACGATGAAAAAGAAGAGATGAAGCTTCAGGATGCAGGTCCCGCCAATCCTCCCAAGGGAAGACTTTTCGACCTTATCATTCCGATCGTCATCCTTATCGTTTTCTGTGTTTGGGGACTTTTAAAGAACGGTTACGACGCACTCGGCGGCGAAGGCAGTGTCATAGACGCCTTCTCAGAGACCGACGCATATGTGGGACTTCCTTGGGGAAGTATCCTCGCTTTGGTTGTTATTATTTTGTACCTTGTCATCAGAAAGGTTGTTTCCTTTAAAGACGCCATGGAGTGTATCCCGAAGGGATTTGTGGCAATGGTTCCGGCCATCACCATCCTTACGCTTGCAACCTCTCTTAAGAATATGACCAATGCTTTACAGGCAAAAGAATTTGTAGGCAATGCAATGCAGAATGTCTCCGAACTTCAGTGGGCACTTCCCGCTATCGTATTTGTGGTTGCCTGTGTCATCGCTTTTGCCACAGGTACTTCATGGGGAACCTTCGGTATCCTCATTCCCATCGTATCCGCAATATTCCCCGAGACATCAAGCCTCTTCTTCGTAGGAATCTCGGCTTGCCTTGCAGGTGCTGTTTGCGGCGATCACTGCTCACCTATTTCCGATACGACCATCATGTCCTCGGCAGGTGCGCACTGTAACCACATCGATCACGTATCGACTCAGCTTCCTTATGCGATTACCGTTGCCATCATTTCATTTGTGGCATATCTGTTCGCAGGAGCATTCAATCTTTTCGGTGCCGCTTGGCTTTCAATCCCGATCGGTATCGCAGCAACGATCATTTTCTTAATTGTTGCGAAAAATATAGTTAAGACTGAGGAAGCCTAGGTAGACTTTTTAGCCGATAAAGTGTATCATCAAGTGGTGGGTCGTAGGACTCACCACTTTTTTGATTTAAGGACTAATTTATGGAAAAGATACAAACCAATCGACTCGACAGAGGATTTTTCAAATATCAGGATGAGTTTGAGGCAAAGGCACTTGAGGTGCTTCGCTCGGGCTGGTACATCCTTGGCAAGGAAGTTTCGGCTTTTGAAGAAGAGTTTTCTTCGTACATAGGTACCAAATACTGCGCAGGCCTTGCATCGGGGCTTGATGCGCTCATTCTCGGAATCAGAGCGCTGGGCATCGGCAAGGGCGATGAGGTGCTCGTACAGGGCAACACCTACATCGCCAGCGTTATGGGTATCACGGTGAACGGCGCAACTCCCGTGTTCATCGATCCTGACGAATACCATTCCATCGACGCGGACAAGCTTGAGGCAGCCATCACCGACAAGACCAAGGCCGTTATGGTAGTTCACCTTTACGGTGAGCCTGCGGACATGGACAAGGTTGTTGCGGTGTGCAAAAAGCACAATTTAAAGCTCATAGAGGACTGTGCGCAGAGCCACGGCGCCTGCTTTAAAGGCAAGATGACGGGTTCTTTCGGAGATGTGGGATGTTTTTCTTTCTACCCTTCAAAGAACATCGGTGCATTCGGTGATGCCGGCGCTCTTGTCACAAACGACGAAGAGATACTTAAGAAAGTCAAGATGCTTCGTAACTACGGAAGCGAAGTTCGTTATTATTTCAAGGAAGTCGGCATGAACTCCCGTCTCGACGAGATTCAGGCAGGACTTCTTCGCGTGAGACTTTCCCACGTGGACGAGCTTACCAAAGAACGCGAACAGTTCGCGGCAAAATATAAGGCAGAGCTTAACAATCCGCTCTTTACGCTCCCTCCCGAAAGAGAGAACGCAAACTGCGTATGGCACCAGTTCGTAATAAGGACCAAGAAGCGCGAGACGCTCATCAATTACCTTAACGAGCACAACGTCGGCACGATCATCCACTATCCGATCCCGCCGCATCTTTCCGAGTGCTATGCCTACATGGGCTACAAGAAAGGTTCCTTCCCCCTCATCGAGCAGTACGCCGATGAAGTTCTTTCCATCCCGATGTACAACGGTATGACGGACGAAGAACAGGATTACGTAATAAAAGTGTTAAACGACTTTAAAGGTTAGGAGAAGCTTATCAGATGAGTAAGATATCCATAGTAGTGCCCGTATATTACAATTCAGACACACTTGACATGCTCTATGCGGACATGAAAGAAAAGATACTTCCCGTGCTGGGCGACTACGAGATCGTCTTTGTTGACGACGGTTCGGGCGACAATTCATGGGAAGTCATGAACAACATAAAAGCGCAGGATAAAAATGTCGTCTGCGTAAAACTTTCAAGAAACTTCGGCGAGCATGCCGCTCTTCTTGCAGGCCTTTCCGTCTGTACAGGTGACTGTGCCGTTACAAAGCAGGCCGATCTTCAGGAAGATTCCGCAATCATCCTCGAGATGTACGAAAGCTGGAAAGCCGGCAACAAGGTTGTTCTTGCGGTTCGCGAAGACCGCGACGAGAGTAAGATCAAGGTTTTCTTCGCCAACATGTACTACGCCATCGTTCGTAAGACCATCAACAAGAACATGCCCAAGGGCGGCTGCGACTGCTACCTCATCGACCGCCAGGTTATCGAGGTTTTGCAGCTTCTTGACGAGAAAAACTCCTCCCTTACCCTTCAGGTTCTTTGGGCAGGCTTCAAGACCGATAAAGTTTATTTCCACAGAAAGAACCGCGAAGTCGGAAAATCTCGCTGGACTCTTGCCAAGAAGTTCAAGCTTGTGCTCGATTCCATGATGAGTTTCTCTTTCTTCCCCATCAAATGCATGACCTGGGTCGGTGTGATCTTCGATATCCTCGCACTTGTCTTGCTTGTGGAAGTTTTGATCGAGAAATTTACGACGGGTGTTCCCATCGCCGGATGGTCCAGCCTTATGTGTGTCGTTTTGATCTCCTCGGGACTCATTCTTTCCTCCCTCGGTGTTCTTGGCGAATACCTCTGGCGCACCCTCGACGCCTCCCGTACCCGTCCGCCTTTCATTATCGATGAGATAGTAAGGGACGAAGAAAAAGATCAGTAAATATGAAACAGACCCGCTTGCTTTCAAGCGGGTTTTTTTATATAATCAAGCCATGGATATCCGAACTTATGTTTGCATAGACCTCAAATCATTCTACGCATCGGTGGAGTGCATAGCGCGCGGATTGGACCCGTTTACCACCAATCTTGTGGTGGCCGATCCGGAGAGGACCGACAAGACGATATGCCTTGCTGTTTCCCCTGCAATGAAAGCGCTGGGGGTGCCGGGAAGGCTCAGGGTTTTCGAGATTCCGAAGAACATCGACTATATAATGGCTGAGCCGAGGATGCAGCGATACATCGAAGTGTCCGCGGACATCTACTCGATATATCTTAAATATATATCCAAGGAAGACATCCACGTTTATTCCATAGACGAGGTTTTCATGGATGTGACCGACTATCTTACGATGTACGGCATGACTGCGTACACGCTTGCAAAGCGCATTATGAACGACATTCTGGAGACGACGGGTATTACTTCGACTGCGGGCATCGGCTCAAACCTTTATCTTGCCAAGATCGCGCTGGATATATGGGCCAAGCATACCGACGATCACATCGGAATACTTGATGAAGATAGTTACAAAGAAAAACTTTGGGATCACAGACCCCTTACGGATTTTTGGAGGATCGGTCCCGGCATAACGGAACGCTTGAGAAAAAGCGGAATAGAGACTATGCGGGAGATTGCGAACGCCGACGAGGATCTTCTGTATCACCTTTTCGGCAAGGACGCGGAGCTTTTGATAGATCACGCCTGGGGTCGCGAGACCACCACGATGGCTGACATCAAGAATTACAAGTCAAGATCGACGTCAATTTCCAGCGGTCAGGTGCTGGCTGAAGAACGGGACCACGAATCGGCGCGGCTCATCGTAAGGGAGATGATCGATCTTATGTGCCTTGATCTGGTGGACAAGGGCTACATCACCGATTCCGTGACGGTTTATCTTTCGTACTCGGGCGCATACCGGGGAGAGCATGCCAACGGCACGGCGACGCTTCCCGTGGCAACAAGCTCGTCGAAAGCCATGATGCCTCACATTGATGCTCTCTACGACCGCATAAAAGATAAGAATGCCATGGTAAAAAGAATCAGCGTCTCCTTCAACAACCTTGTGGACGAGACCTTCAGACAGTACGATCTTTTCACAGATCCGCAGGAGATGGAGAAAGAAAACAAGATGCAAAAGGCCGTGCTTTCAATAAAGAACAAATATGGCAAGAATGCCATTCTCAAAGGCATGAACTTAAGTGAGGGCGGGACCACAATCGAAAGGAACGCTCAGATCGGAGGTCACAAAAAGGGATGAAAAGCGTACGAAGCAAAATGGATCGAGCCGACAGAGCAAAACAATTCATGCCTTTTGCGGCACTTAAGGGATACGAAGAAGCCATAAGAGAACGGGAGCACATAGTTATCGAGAGGTCGGAACTTTCGGAAGAGAGGCTTGATGAACTTGATAATGTATTTAAACGATTGAGAGTAGGGGATATCGCAACATGCATTTATTATAAGTCAAGCGAAGAGTGCTATATCAAAGTAATCGGCATGGTATCGAAGATCGATATCGACTCCAGAGTGCTCAAGATCGTGAATAAGCGGATAGAATTTGATGATATATACGATCTTGAGATAACGGAAAGCTAGTGTCAAAGCAAGTGACAAGACACACGAGCAATTCCTTATTTTTCCTTGAAGAACCGAACTAAAACCGTGCCAAACCCAAAGTAATGTGATAAACTGAAGTAGCTGATTAAGCAGTACATCAAACTTATATACAGGAACGGAATAAAAACAATGACGAAAGTATTTATTGACGGAAGCGAAGGAACCACCGGACTTCGCATTTTCGAGCGTTTTGAAAAACGTGATGACATTGAACTTTTAAAGATCCCTTCGGAGTTAAGAAAAGACCCTGCAGAGATCTCGAAATACATTAACGCATCGGACATAACATTTTTGTGCCTTCCGGATGATGCGGCCAGAGAGGCGGTTTCTTTGTGCAACAATGCAGATACCGTGATCATCGACACATCCACCGCTCACAGGACAAACCCCGACTGGGCGTACGGATTCCCGGAGTTGTCCAAGGCCCACAGAGACAAGATTAAGACCAGCAAGAGGATCGCGGTCCCCGGATGCTATGCAACCGGCTTCATAAGCCTGGTTTATCCCCTCGTGCAGGCAGGAATACTTCCGAAGGATTATCCCATCGCATGCTTCGCGGCTTCGGGTTACTCGGGGGGCGGCAAGAAGCTCATCGCCCAGTGCGAGGACGAAGCGCGGGATAAGAAGTTTTCTTCCGCAAGAATGTACGGCTGGACCCAGAATCACAAGCATTTAAAGGAGATGAAGGCCATCACGGGCATTGACGCCGAGCCTTTGTTCTCACCCTTCACCGCCGATTACTACAGCGGCATGATCGTGCAGGTTCCGCTTCAGGTAAGCCACCTTGCAAAGAAAGTGACTCCCGCCGATGTGAGAGAATGCTTCGCAAAGCACTACGAAGGCGAGAAGTTCATCCACGTACTTCCCTTAGGAGTTGAGGCCGACTGCGGCAACACCTTCTTCTCAAGCGAAATGTCCGGTCGCGACGATTTCAACATTTTCGTTACAGGTAACGACGACCGCATCGTTGTGGCAAGTTCCTTTGACAACCTCGGAAAAGGCGCTTCCGGCGCGGCCATCCAGTGCATGAACATTTCCATCGGCGCAGATGAAGCAAAGGGACTTAATATCTAAATCGGAGAACATATGAATATCATTCTTTTGTCCGGAGGTTCCGGAAAACGACTCTGGCCGCTTTCAAACGACGTCAGATCAAAACAGTTCATAAGATTTTTTAAGAATAAAGAAGCGAGTGACAGGTACGAGTCCATGGTCGAGCGTGTTTACCGCGGGATCGTGAAGAACGTTCCCGGCGCGAAAGTCACGGTTGCCACCGGAAAATCCCAGGTTTCGTCGCTCTTAAACCAGCTGGGCGACGATGTTGACATCTGTGTCGAACCTGCAAGACGCGACACTTTTCCGGCGATCGCCCTGGCGGCATGCTATTTAAAAGACGTCCTTAAAGTTGACGGAAACGAGCCGGTTGTTGTCTGCCCCGTCGATCCTTTTGTTGAGGACGAGTATTTTGTCACCCTTAAAAAGATCGGTGACGAAGTGGCAAAGGGTGACGCAAACATTTGTCTTATGGGCATCGAGCCCACTTACCCCAGCGAAAAGTACGGCTACATCCTCACGAACAGCGATCTGACCGTCAAAGGTTTCACCGAGAAGCCCGATCTTGAGACCGCAAAGAAGTATCTTGCCGACGGTGCTTTCTGGAACGGCGGCGTATTTGGATTTAAGCTCGACTATGTGCTTTCCCAAGCCCACGAGCTCATAGATTTTAAAGATTTTAACGATCTTCGCGACAAATACCCCGAAGTTACCAAGATAAGCTTCGACTATGCAGTGGTGGAGAAAGAAAAAAGTATCAGCCTCGTTCGCTATTGTGGCGAGTGGAAAGATCTGGGAACGTGGAACACCCTCACCGAGTCCATGGACGAGAACATAATGGGTAACGCAGTTTTAAGCGACGATTGCGAGAACACCCACATAATAAACGAATTGGATCTTCCCATACTGGGTATGGGACTTAAAAACGTTGTGGTCGCAGCCAGTGCCGACGGCATTCTTGTTTCCGACAAGCATCAGTCAAGTTACATGAAGCCTTACGTTGACAAGATGACGGCACCCATCATGTACGCAGAGAAATCCTGGGGAAGCTACCAGGTAATGGATGTGGAAAATGAAAGCCTTACCGTAAAGGTAACGCTCATGCCCGGCCACAAGATGAACTATCATTCCCACGAGCACCGCGACGAAGTCTGGACCGTCCTCGAAGGCACCGGCTACGCCATCGTCGATGACGTCAAACGTCCCGTCAAACC
>JAGCTJ010000006.1 GCA_017963665.1 Lachnospiraceae bacterium
CGCACGGAAAGACCACTACGACGTCGATGCTCGCGGAGATACTCATCGGAGCAGACACCGATCCGACGCTTTCGGTCGGCGGAGTGCTTAAGTCGATCGGCACCAACATAAGGGTCGGCGGACCCGAGTATTTCCTTTTCGAAGCGTGTGAATATACGAACAGCTTTTTGGACTTTTTCCCTAAGATAAGCATCATCTTAAATGTGGAAGAAGACCATCTGGATTTCTTTAAAGATATAGATGATATAAGAAATTCATTTAACAGATTTGCGAGACTTAATCCCGAAAACGGACTTCTTGTCATAAACGGAGAGATCGACGGATTTGACAAAGTAATCGAAGGCGTTAAATGTCCCATCGTCACTTTCGGTCACGACGAAAAATGCGACGTATACGCAACCGACATAACTTTCGACGAATCCGCGCACGCATCCTTTAAGTGCCATATCAAAAAAACCGGCGAATGCTTTGACATCAAGTTAAACGTAACCGGCGAACACAACGTATATAACGCCCTTTCCGCCATCGCGGTGGCAAGATATTTAGACATCCCCGAAGATGTCATCGCATCTTCCTTATTAAGATGCGGCGGCTCGAAAAGACGCTTTGAGATAAGGGGAAGTTTTAACGGCGTTACGGTCATTGACGATTATGCCCATCATCCGACCGAGATAAACGCCACTTTGGAAGCGGCAAAGAAGGTAGAGCACAAAGAACTCTGGTGCGTGTTCCAGCCTCACACTTATACGCGTACGAAAGCATTCTTAAAAGAGTTCGCAAGCGTTCTTTCAAAGGCAGACCATGTAGTGCTCGCGGATGTTTATCCTGCAAGAGAAAAAGATATTTACGGATGCAATTCGCAAAACCTGTACGAAGAGATAAAAAAATTAGGAACCGACTGTAATTATTTCCATTCTTTCGATGAGATTTTGGACTATTTGTACAAAAATTGTATCAACGGGGATTTGTTGATAACCGTCGGTGCCGGAGATGTAGTTAAAATCGCGGACCGCATCGTTTCAAAATAGTTTTCCACATTGTCCACATTTTTTAAGGATATTATGTAACTTGAAAAATGTGGATATTTTTTTGCCGCTTTTTCCAGTGTTTTGGGTAACCCGAGATTTTTATCCACATTATCCACATTTTTTCCGTCCGGGTCCGAATCGCGGAAACCCTTGATTTTACTGGTTTTTTTCGGCACTTTTTCCATTTGATTTTTCATAAATATTTGCTAAAATTCCGTTTGACGAAACATAACTTAAGGGCGAGTGTAACAGGAATGGATTTATATGTAACCAGCGAGGATAAAGCTGAGGCTACCGTCGTTTCGAATCTTTTTATCGACAAGTATTTAAAAGATGCCAACGATGCGCAGATCAAAGTTTATCTTTATTTATTGAGAATGATGAGTGCGGGGCTTTCCACCGACATTTCAAAGATGGCCGACCTTTTCAACTATACTGAAAGAGACATCGTCAGATCTTTGGAATATTGGAAGAAGTGTGGGCTTTTGGAACTTGATTACGACAGTTTCGGGCTTATTTCGGGTGTTAAATTTTTGGAGATGGGTAAAACAAAGAAAGCCGCCAAGTCTGAGCCCGTTAACGACGCATTTATCGGTGAACCTGCGTCCAATGTGACTTTAAAAGTCGTTCCCGATGATGAACCCGTCGTTAAGATCCGCGAAAACGTAACTTATACTCTCGAGCAGTTAAAGGCATTCAAAGAATCCGGTGAGACCGCTCAGATAGTATTTGTTGCCGAGCAGTATCTTAAACGTACTCTCTCATCCGCTGACATCCAGGCTTTGTATTTTATCTACGACGAGCTTAAGTTCACTTGCGAGATGACCGACTATCTTTTGCAGTATTGCCTCGATAAGGGCAAGGACAGCTTTTCTTACATAAAGAAAGTCGCCATCAACTGGGCTCAGGCAGGGATCACCACTCCAAAGCAGGCCAAGGCTTTATCGACCACCAAGTACGAGAAGTATGTTTATACCATACTCAAAGCACTGGGCAAATCGAACATCCCTCAGGCTCCGGAAGTAGACATGGTCAACAAATGGTACAAGGAGTACGGCTTCGATATCGAAGTGATATTGGAAGCCTGCAACAGAACCGTTATGGCCACCGATTCTCACAGACTCGAATATTGCGATAAGATTCTTTCTTCATGGAAGAAAGAAAACGTTCACCACATGAGCGATATCGCAAAAGCCGACGAGAAGTTCAAGCAAAACCGTACAAAAACCTCAAACAATGAGAAGTCAAACGGTACATTCGGGCAGTTTGCAAAGACCGACTACGATTTCGATTCACTTGAAAAGATCTTAAGCGGTCAATAAAGCATAAGAGGTTTCTTTGTACCTTAGTAATTAACCAAGTTTCGCGGGGTCACTATGGGATTAACCAACACACAGTATGATTCGATCATAAGAAAATACGACGAAACTCAAATGAACAACAGACGTATTCTTGACGAAAGAAAAGAATATGTCTATTCTCATGTTGAGGGATTTAAAGAGCTCGAAGATTCCGTTATAACGGTTTCTTTGGATTACGCCAAGAAAAAGCTCTCCGGTGATGAAAGCTCCATCGAGGAACTACATGCTTTGCTTGAAGATCTTAAGGAAATGAAGGCTCACCTTTTAAAGGGTGTGGGACTTCCCGAAGATTACCTCGATCCGATCTACACTTGCAAGGACTGCAAAGACACCGGTTATATCGGCAACACGAAATGCCACTGTTTTGTAAGACAGATAATTGAGCTTCTTTACGACAGTTCAAACATGCGCTCTTTCATCGAAGAGAACAATTTTTCAAAACTGTCTTATGATTTTTACAAAGGCGAAGGGCTGACGCTCTTTAAAAACGCGGTTGACAGATGCAAGCGCCTCATCGACGATTTTGAGAACGAAAAGGGCAACATCTTACTCTACGGAACGGTAGGAACAGGCAAATCGTTCCTGTCGGGATGTGTGGCGGGTGAGCTTATCGAAAAGGGTTATTCCTGCGTATATTACAGCAGCATCTCACTTTTCGAGACCATCGCAAAAGAAACTTTTCATTCATCTTCTGCCACCAAAGACGAACTTTACAATCTTTATGATTGCTTATATAATTGTGACTTGCTTATCATAGACGACCTTGGAACGGAGACGGTTAACTCCTTTGTTGCTTCGTCGTTGTTCGCTTTGATAAACGAACGACATTTAAGGAAAAAGTCTACGATAATATCCACGAATCTTTCTTTGGAACAGATACGTGACATTTATTCAGACCGTGTTTTCTCGCGAATAGCCAACAGCTACAGTTTGCTTAAGCTTGTCGCGGATGACATCCGTATACAGAAGAAACAGTTGAATATCAGAAAGTGAGGTTAACTTTTCATGGCATCTCGTGAAGAGAAAAGAAACCTGGAAACCATTCCCGTGGGCTCACTCGGAATCATTCCGCTTGAAGGCTGCAAGGAAATGGGTGCCAAAATTGACAGTTATCTTGTTAAATGGCGTGAAGAACGTGAAAACGAGCACAAGGAAAGCCTTGCGTTTTCGGGTTACATGCGCCCCTCTTACATTCTTAAAGCCAAGGTTCCGCGTTTCGGTTCTGGTGAAGCGAAAGGCCTCATTCTTGAATCGGTCAGAGGTACCGATCTTTACCTTTTGGTAGACGTTTGTAACTATGCGCTTACCTATTCGATGGGTGGATTTGAAAATCATATGTCACCCGACGATCACTATCAGGATCTGAAAAGAATCATAGCGGCTGTGGGCGGTAAAGCACGCAGAATTACCGTTATCATGCCTTTCTTATACGAAAGCAGACAGCACAAGAGAACTTCGAGAGAATCCCTCGACTGTGCTATGGCTCTTCAGGAGCTTACCGCTATGGGTGTCGACAACATCATCACATTCGATGCTCACGACCCCAGAGTACAAAACGCTATACCGCTTCACGGATTTGAAACGGTTCAGCCCGCTTACCAATTCATCAAAGGACTTTTAAAGAGCGAGAAAGACCTTTCCATCGACTCCGATCACATGATGGTAATAAGCCCCGACGAAGGCGGTATGGGACGTGCCATCTACCTTGCAAACGTGCTGGGACTTGATATGGGTATGTTCTACAAGCGTCGTGACTACACACGTATCGTAAACGGAAGAAACCCCATCGTTGCTCACGAGTTCTTAGGCTCAAGCGTTGAAGGAAAAGACGTTATCATCATGGATGATATGATCTCCTCCGGTGAAAGCGTATTGGAAGTTGCAAACAACCTTAAGACAAGAAATGCCAACAAGATATTTGTCTGCGCGTCATTCGGTCTTTTCACCAACGGCCTCGACAGATTCGACAAAGCTTACAACGACGGCATAATCACCAAGGTACTTACCACCAACCTCATTTACCAGTCTCCCGAACTTCTTTCGAAACCCTGGTATGTGTCTTGTGACATGAGTAAGTACATCGCTTACATCATCGATACACTTAATCACGATACTTCCATAAGCGATCTTCTCGATCCCGTTGAACGTATCCAGAAGGCAGTCAGCCGCTACAAGATGGGTGAGGAAATTCAGTAAAAAGAAAAAACAAAAAAGGACCTTGCGGTCCTTTTTTGTTGCCATGTTATGAATTCGGAACATATGTGATGAACTGATTGCCTTCGTTTTCAAACATCTTTTCTGCCTCGTTTATTCCGATCTTGTACCAGTTGTTCTCGGGATCGAGCACCACGATGGCAAGCTGATTAAATCCGATGATCAGATAGGCTTTATCGCTGTTTGTGAGTGCGAGCACCGGTATGTCTCTGTTTACGTAGTAAAGAATGCTGTCCAGGCTGCATCCGGTAAGATCCAACACGTTCTTCCCTTCCAGACCGTCCTTTAATACCGAAAGGACAGTATCACCTTTACTTAACAGATACTCCGAATTTCTGACGACTCCTTCATATTCCATCATTCGGTCCATGCACCATGCGGTACGGTTTTTTTCTTCCGTTGAGACTGCATCGAAGGAAAGGGCCATGATCTGATTTCGAAGATCTCTGTTGGCTCTGTACCAAACGTAGCACCCGGCGTCATTTAACACCGTTCCGTAGTTTGCGTTGGCCAGATTTACGGCCATGGATTCTTTTGTATATATACGCTGGAGTTTACCTTTGTAATAAACGTAGTAATGATTCTTTTCCGAGAAGGAATCGCCGAGGTAAAGCTCTTTATTGCCCTCGTAGATCGTCTGCTCGGGCGTAAGAAGTATCATCTTGCCCTTTGTATCGTGTAAGAACTTGATCCTGACTATTGTCTCGTATTGATCGTCCACGGCGGTCTGTACGATGTTCTGTCGTTCTTCTCCGGGCTGATTGTTTGTCATGTAATCGTCGTCGCAGGCATCGTATCTTAATACGTCGCCGTCATACTTCTTAACTCTGTACATTCTTAAAAGATTATCGTTAAGATCGACTCCCGTCACATAGAAACCTTTTTCTTCGTAGGTCTTTAAAAGTTCTCCGAACTCGTTTTGTATCTTTAAAATGTACATAGGGAAGATCGTTCTTCCGGTGGAATCGGTAAGCACGTCTTTCTTGACGCAAAGACCGTATATGAGGTCCTCGTTCATGAAAGCAAGGGGTTTAATGTATTCGCCGTCGGGAGCGGATATGGTGGTTATCTGCTCGGTATTAAGGTTCATTACCATAAGGTTTTCGGAAGAGTTTACATCCTCTCCGTTCTGCCATACGAGCATCGATTCCGAACGTGACACGGAATACATATTTTCTTCAAGATCTTTCACTATCTCTTCTATTTCCATCGTGTCCAGATTGATGGAATAGATCGATCTGTCTATCATAAAAAAGAAAGTGTTATTTTTATTAAGGTAAGCAAGCTCGTCCAGATCCTTTTCCACCATCTCGGCAGATTTGTTGGAAGATATGAACAGTTTTTCTTCTATCGTGTTGGTGAGACCGTTGTACTCGTAAAGCGTCATACCGACTTTACCTTCGTAGGTTCCGCGGTTCATGTACCCGTATACCAAAAACCAGACGCTGCCGGCCTCATCGGTCCTTAAAGTCTTTATCTTATGATCCTGATTTAACGTACGCTTGTCGAAATTGTCGCTGTCATAAAAAGTAAAGAGCTTTGCGAGCCTGTTCTCGGAAATATTATACGAGAACAGTTTGTTCTGATTTACGAAAGCAAAAATGTTTCCGTCTTCGCTTTCCGCCATCTCAACGTCATAATCGGTGATGCCGAGGGTAAAGGTTCCTTCATTTATCTCAGGGTTGTTCTCATCCGTTATCTCACCCATGGTTCTTTCGTAATCAAGAAGATATGTGGTGTCGGTAGTGTATTTGATCCTGTAAAACTCGCTTACAAAATACTTTCTTTCGTTTTTACCGTCCTTTACACCGGCAACGTAATCGATGGTGAATACGGCAGTCTCGATATTCAATTCTTTAAACGTTATGACGGGTTCCGTAATGTTATATACGGAAAGACCGGCAAAAGCCAGCTGGTCCATAGAGCTGTGGATATTTACATATGCGAGCGTCGTATTGTCACCCGTATAGTTCGATTCCATATATTCTTTAAGATCGACGTTCGTTTCAATCGAACGTTCCTTTTCATAAAAGTCGGTTATGAACGCAAGTTTTTCTCTCGCGCAATATAACGGAGCATCGATAACTCGGGTATGGAACATTACTTCCTGTCCCGTACCCGTGGTGACGCATATCTGCATGCAATATTCTTTGTAGGGATCGATAAGACCTTTGAAATTGACAGAAGCCGAAAGAGAATAGTCGTCTTCTTCAAACTCGGTTATTTCTATATTTTCTATAAGACGACTTCCGTCGATGCTTCTCAATTTGACACTGACGCCTCTTACAAGGGCGTTGTATTTGACTATACGAAAAGAAACCCCTCTGTTGTCATCCAAAGGAGTTATGGAATCTCTTAACAGAGCAACATCCATATCCTGGGTATATCCGTGGAGTTCGTTTACCGTAGTGGCACCGACACTCATATACACCACCGGAAGAGTTGCCTTTTCCATGTTGTGAGTCGTATTTACGTTGCCCTTGTTCATAAAGTAACCCGAGATAAAAAGGGTCAC
>JAGCTJ010000069.1 GCA_017963665.1 Lachnospiraceae bacterium
GAGAAGTATATGGGAAACGAGAAACTATGATCTGGATTTCTCAAAGCTTCCGGCGTGGGACGTTATAGAGAATATTGATGTTTCAAGTATAACAAACAATGATGACGGAACGGTCACCTTTCTCGCAAAGGGTCCCAAGGGACAGGATGTCCGCTTTAAGGGTTGGGACATCGAGGTCAGTGAAGGAAAGATCGTTTTTTCCCAAAACTGTTCACTTGTCATGTTGGACAGCATAGGACGTCTCTATTCTGTTGCACCACAGCTTGAAAGAGGCTGCTATTGGTGGGACGAATTTTTGACCACCGCAGGCTTCAGTTTGGAGAAAAACGCCCATCCCGAGAGTGTGGAGGATATTACCTTCGGCCTGGGAATGCATTATTTTGCCGGCAGATGTAAAAAGGATCCGATCAGATCGGCCAATTACAGAGCCTATTTCGGTTTTGCGGAGATGCAGCCCAATTTCTTCGCGGTGGGAACGGCACTTCCCAGCGAGCTTGACAGATGGCCCAATAAAGAAGAGATGGTTGCAAAAAAACTCATGGTCAGATATGAAGATGACGATGAACTGACGGGATTTAAAAAGATTTTCTTTAGTCCCATGTGGTATCCGGTATATCTTGACGGTGAGAGGTACGATCCCTCCCTTGAGGTATACAATCCCGATGAAGGTGTATTTACGTTTTTGGTAGAGGGACTTCCCGAACTTAAGCATGCGTATTTCCCTTATGAAGATGAGGAAGTGGCCAAAAAAATTGATTCAGGTAATTTCTGGCCCATAGTTGAATTTTCCGAAAATCGTATACCGGAAGTGCTCAATATAAAAGATACCGACGGAAATGTGCATGATAAGAACAATACTGTCGTACGAGAAGGTTATACTGCCTCCGTTAAACTTTCCGACGGTTTTGTTGCCGATGTTCCTTTTACCATGATCGAAAGCATGCACGGCGCGCAGACCATGCATGACCTGGTTCCTTACGCTCATCCCGAGGCCAAAGGAGAACTTAAGGCGCTGGTTATCCCCATCGCATGGGAGGATCAGCCCGAGAATGCCACGGAGGAAGTGCTTGAGAGTTTTAAGACCGAACTTGGACGGGTTATCCAACCCGACGGAACGGTTAAGGACTATTCGGACCGAATGGAGGAAGGCAGATTCTCATTAAGCGATTACTTTGACGAGGCTTCATACGGAGAACTTAAAGTGTCATCCTATGTGACCGACTGGTACGACGGCGGATCCTTCGAGAAAAACAGAAAGAACAACGTTGACATGAAGTACTTTGAAAAGGTACTTAAGTGGCTTTACAAGAATTATCCCGATCTTGACTATGAATCCTTCGACAGAGACAAGAACGGATATTTTGATGCCGTGATATTCATAAATGCCGGAGACACCCACGATGACGGCTTTGATATCATCTCCTTTGAGGGAGCGATACAGTACAGGGAGACCTACGGAAACGAGTATGCCGGCACACCCGATAAACCCACCATCAACTGTGCGGTAAACATAAACGCATCGCGTCCTGGCGACAATACGCTGCTTCACGAATTCAGCCATATGTTCGGACTTATCGATTACTATGATGTAACCTACAGCGGAACATCTGCTCTTGGCGGATATGACATGCAGGATTCAAGCGTAGGCGACTGGAATGCATATTCCAAATATTCCGTCGGCTGGGGCAATCCGCAGATCATTAAAGATCTTAAACCCGGGGAATCCAAGACCGTAACCATAGGATCTATGTCCGAAACCGGAGATTATCTTATAATACCGGGCGTCGATTCCTATTTCGACGGACCTTTCTGTGAATATATGATGGTTGATCTCTTATCTGCATGCGGTGCGAATAAATATGACGCAGAGGAAGTCCTTCTGGGAGAAATTGATGCGGGAGTTCGTATTTATCACGTCGACGCCATTATGGAGAAGCGCGATTATGTAAGCGATAAATTCCCCAAAATGGAGCCTTGCCCCATAGGAACCATCCATTATCCCAACTCTTACTCAGAAAGCGGATTTTACAATATCGAGCTTATTCAGGCCGGAAAAGACAATACCTTCACGGACATTGAATGTAACGAGTTCAGATCTTGGATCGAGCCCCGAGATCTGTTCCAAAAGGGCGACGTGTTCACCCTTTCGGACTATGCGGATTTCTTCTATAACGGTACTCTCGACGATGCAACCGATTTCGGATATTCCATCGAAGTGCTTAACATCACCGGAAGCGGAAGCAACGCGAAAGCCGAGATTAAGATCACAAGATTGCCATCACAGGCGTCGATTACGAATGGATCTAGGGGTGCGAATTTTTGAATAAAGAAAAAAGAGAAAAGATAAGTAAATATGCGCTTTTGGCCCTCCTTGTGGCGATGACGTTTCTGTTCATCGGACGAGGCGTCGATTTCTCCGATTCGGGATACAACGTATCAAACTTCGTGAACTTCCCGAATGTGAACAGAACTTGGATGCTCTCTACGGTGCTTTCCATGGCCATCGGCAAGGTGCTCACATTTCTGCCCTTCGGCCACACCCTTCTTGGCATAAAGATTTACTGCGCGCTTATAGTGGCTGCTTTCGCCGGCGCCTTTTACATGACGCTTTCAAAAGTGTTCAGTCCTGTGCTCGTTTTCGCGGGAGAGGCGATGGCATTTTTGGTGGCCTGGTGCCCGTACGTGATACTTTATCATTATCTCAGCTATTTCTTCTTCGCGGCAGCGGGGCTTTTGCTCGCCAAGGGCCTGTCGGAAGATATCAACTTAAAGATTGCACTTTCCGGCGCACTTCTTGCGCTTAACGTCTTCATTTGTTTTCCCAACATCTGCGAGGCAGCTCTTAGCATCCTCATTATCATTGATATGGCGGTACAAAGAAAAAATCGCGCAAAAGAGATCGGTATCTTCGCAGGAGCCTACCTTTTCGTACTTATCGTCGGCGTCGGTATTAACACACTTATATTCGGAAAAGATGCATATCCCGATATGATAGAAGGTCTTTTCTCCATATCGAAAGATGCCCCCTCATATTCGCCCCTTAATATGGTGCTCACCATACTTGACGGCTACAGATGGGACATTTGGTATTTTGTGGCCATCGCGGTGGTAACGATCCCGGGCGCTATGCTCTATGTAAAGTATAAAGGGAAGAAACTTGCACCGGTGATAACTGTACTCGTGACCTGCTTTACCCTTGGAATCCTCAGAATAATGCGCTATTACGGCCGCATAACCTTCGAGTATAAAGAGTATTCGTGCTACTATGCCGTAGGCATACTTCTTGTGATGTTTTCCATAGTTATCGGAGTGGCATGCGTGTTCAATAAGAAGTTAAGCGTTTATGAAAGGCTTCTTGCAGCCCTCGTTCCCATCATCATTTTTATTACCCCCATCGGTTCAAACAACGGAATGTACACGATATACTGTGCGCTTTTCCCGGTATTTCCCATATTGTTCGGTCTTATCTTTAAAAGCGAGAACAGGGTATTTTCCGCAGCCCCGGTTAAGGCAAGCGTTGCGGTTATCGCCATTTTACTCATCCTTCAGGGAGTGCTTTTCAGAGTAAACTTTGTATTCAGAGATCTGTCCGAATCCTATGTGATGCTTACAAAAGAAGACAGCAAAGTGCTTGCGGGCAACAGAACGTCACCCGAAAAGAAAGCCTATATCGCAGAGTTTGACCGCTTCTTAGAGGACAACGACCTTAAGGGCAAGGACACCGTCATCTTCGGTCATATTCCCATGACATCTTTTGCCTTTAACCTTCCCAACGCCATTTCCCACATCTGGCCTTCGCTGGATTCATATACTTACGAAGAACTTGAAAGAGAACTCTCAGAATTAAAAGATACTCCTTTATTCGTATATCATTCGGACTACGGCGATCTTCTTACGAAAGATCTCGACGAATGTTACACAAAGAAAGAAGTATTGCTGGCAACTTATTTAAGAGAAAACAATTACAGGGTGGTATTCAGAAACGAATACTTCACCCTGTGTGATGACTAAGACTTTTTCGATGCCGCTTTCTTTATACCGTTAAAGAGAAGTATTCTTAAGTAATCGACGGCGGTTCCGATCAAATACATGCATATGACTGCCAAAAGTACTTTTCCGAGAAGCACGTAAAGCGGGCTTTGGAGGGAACCCTGCAGTTTGAACCAGGGCTGCCAGCGATAGCGAAGCGTCTGATTTTCCTGGAAAAGATATACACCAAGCGCCATGGGAGAAAGAAAACAAACGACTTTCCCGGGCGCTTCTTTCATGTCTTTAAAGTGGACAAATGCGGCGAAGATTCCCAAAGCCGCGGTGAGTACAAAGAAGTTGTTGTACTCGTAAGCAAGACCGGCAAGTTCCTCCAGGTGTCCGAAATTCTTTATGATGTATCCGATGGTAAAATGCTCTGCAAGAATGAACAGGCAGGATACGAAGTAAAGCAAAAGTCCTTTTGCCGGCGTATTCAAAATCTTAAATCCGTAAAGCTTTAAGTACGCTCCCACAAGGAACACGATAAGGTACCATATGAAGGAATAACCGTGTTCGTCGGTATACATTCTGAAGGGAAGAAAGCTCTTAAAAGCACATTCGTATACAAGAAGTATTATGAGCATTGTTCCCAGCTGCTTTTGAGTTATTCTGTGAACGCCTTCCGTGATTATGGGAAGTAAAGCGTAAAGAACTACGTAAGAGGTGATGAACCAGAACACCTTCATATGTATGGGAAGTATGTAGTTTAACATCCAGTACACATCGGTCTCACCTTTGTTTATACCCAGGGCGTAGCAAACAATAAATGCACCCAGTGTATAGAATATCGTCTGTCCGATAAGTTCAAAAAATCTTGAGAGCTTAAACTTTGAATCTATAAGGAAATATCCCGATATCAGCATGAAAATGTTGACTGCGGAGATGGAAAGAGCTTCGAGTCCCCACGCAACCCACGTGTTTACGCCGGGGTTGTCGACTATGTTCACCAAAAGACCGCCCTTGTCCAGTGCATGCAGCATGGTGACCATGATCATGGAGATGATCCTGAGTAATTCTATATTTGCGTTTCTTTTTGATTTGTTATTAGTAAGCGCCATTTGTTCGCTCCCCTTTGGATTATCAGTTAAATTGTATATTCAAAGGCATTCAAAAGCAAGATTTCCCTTTTTAAGAAAGCCTTAAAAAATTGCATATTGACAAAACCGATCATTGTGATATCATAATGATATCAAAAGGAGGTAGTCAATTATGACTGAAAAAATCTACACAACCAAAAAGAATGGAATGTTGGCACTGTTCGGAACTATCGCATTACTTATCTTCGGATTATGGTGCGTCATAGCGGGAGCCGTTTTCTTTGGCCCGTTATCCGCTCTCGGCATCCTGATATTAGTGTTCGGATGGATCCCCTTCTGCGGACTTAAGGTTTTGAAACCTCAGGAAGCTTTGGTGCTTACCCTTTTCGGAAAATATAAAGGCACCTTAAGAGAAGCCGGTTTCTATTTTGTAAATCCTTTCTGTTCCGCAGTTAACCCCGCGGCAAGCACAAAACTTGCACAGAGCGGCGAGATCTCTCAGGCTCCCGCAGTTAAGGTCAATGCAAACGGTACGGCAGTTTCTGCCGAGGCTTATACAAAGAGGATATCTCTTAAAGCCATGACCCTTAACAACGGCAGACAGAAGATCAACGATTGCCTCGGTAACCCCGTAGACATCGGTATCGCCGTTATCTGGAGAGTGGTCGATACGGCAAAGGCGGTTTTCAATGTAGACAACTACAAAGAATATCTTTCCCTTCAGTGTGACTCCGCACTTCGTAACATCGTAAGGATATATCCTTATGACGTGGCTTTAAATGTCGATACGACAGGCGACGGACATGCCGATGAAGGAAGCCTTCGCGGTTCCGCAGAGGTAGTCGCAGAACGTATCAAGAACGAGATCCAGAGCAAGGTTAACGACGCAGGTCTTGAGATACTCGACGCAAGGATCACATATCTTGCATATGCTCCCGAGATCGCTTCGGTAATGCTTCAAAGACAGCAGGCATCGGCAATAATCGACGCCCGCAAGATGATCGTCGACGGTGCTGTAGGCATGGTTGAGATGGCACTTGAAAGACTTAACGAGAATCAGACCGTTGTGCTCGATGAAGAAAGAAAAGCCGCAATGGTTTCAAACCTGCTCGTGGTATTGTGCGGCAATCACGATGCTCAGCCTGTAGTTAATTCGGGAAGCCTCTACTGATGGGCGAGAAGAAACAGGTACCCCTTCGTCTTTCGGAAAAGCTTTACGACGATATAGCAAAATGGGCGGAAGATGACTTTAGGTCCGTAAACGGACAGATAGAATATCTCCTTTCCGAGTGCGTAAGGCAAAGAAAGAAGAACGGCAAATATGTCGGTGAAGAGATCGACAAGCCGCCGGAATTCGATCTTCACTAAAAAATATACGCAGGCCGAGTTGATTCGGTCTGCGTTTTCTTTGTACCAAAAGGCATTTGGTGGTATGATGGAAAAAACACTTTAGGATGATCATATGGCAAAAGCAATAGTAGGAATGTCGGGCGGCGTGGACAGCGCGGTTACGGCATATCTTTTAAAAGAAGCGGGTTACGACGTGATCGGCGTGACTCTTAAAATATGGATGAACGAAGAAAACAAGCCGAGCAAGTGCTGCGAGATCGACGATGCGAGAGCGGTGGCGGCACATCTCGACATCCCTTATTATGCGGTAAGCTGTGTTTCGGAGTTCAACACCTGCGTTATCGATCCTTTTGTGAATGCGTATTTAAACGGCCTTACCCCCAATCCCTGCGTTGAGTGCAACAGATTTTTGAAGTGGGAGAGGATGCTGGACGCGGCGAAGGTTTACGGAGCGGATTACGTTGCCACCGGACATTACGCGAATATCATAAAGCTGGACAACGGCAGATACACGGTCAAGAAAGCGCTGTATGCGGCAAAAGACCAGACGTACATGCTCTATAAGCTTTCCCAGGATCAGCTGGCATCGACTTTGATGCCCCTTGGCACACTTTCGAAAGATTCGGTTCGCGCCATCGCCGAAAGGGCGGGACTTCCCGTAGCTTCAAAGCCCGATTCCCAGGATATCTGCTTTGTTACTGACGATTCGTATGCCGACTTCATAGAAGATCATGCGAAGAGCCCGATTCCGCCCGAAGGCAATTTCGTGGACGAGGAAGGAAACGTGCTCGGCAGGCATAAAGGCATCATCCACTACACGATTGGCCAGAGAAAGGGTCTTGGAATAGCCTTCGGAACGCCGATCTACGTTAAAGAGATAAGGTCCGAGACCAACGAAGTCGTTCTGTCCGCCGAGGAAGCGATCTTTAACGATACGGTATATGTTACGGATCTCAATTTCCTAAGCATCGAAGGCTTAAAAGAAGGCGAGAAGCTTAATTGCAACGCGAAGATCAGGTACCGCCACAACGCGGAGCCGGCTTATATAGAAGGTATGAAGGACGGTCTTGTGAAGATCGTGTTTGAAAAGCCCGTAAGGGCCGCCACGCCCGGTCAGTCGGCGGTATTCTACGACAGCGACGAATGTGTTATCGGCGGCGGAATCATAGTGAAGATGTAGCCTTTTTGGCGGGAGGTTGCTTTGTCCAGAGGAGTTAATCAAAAGTACAAGTTTTCATATCTGATGAAGATCATGCTCGAGAAGACCGACGACGAACACGGTCTCACCATGCCCGAGATTCTCGAGGAGCTTGAAAAGTACGGTGTTACTGCAGAAAGAAAAAGCATTTATGCCGATTTTCAGGATATGAGCGATAAATTCGGTATCGATATCATCAAGGAGAACGTGGGCCGGGAGACAAAATATCATGTGGGTTCAAGAGAGTTTGAACTTGCGGAGGTCAAACTACTCATCGACGCCATCCAGTCTTCGAAGTTCATCACAAAGAACAAATCAAGAGAGCTTATCGCCAAAGTTAAGACGCTTGTGAGCGAGCATCAGGCGAAGCAGCTTCAAAGACAGGTCTTCATAAACGACCGCGTTAAGACGATGAACGAAAGCGTTTATTACAACGTGGACGATATTCATAACGCCATCAACCAGAATAAGAAGATTAAGTTCAAATATTATAAATGGGATATTTCCAAGAAGCTGGTGCCCCGTCACAATGACGAGTGGTTTGTATTAAGTCCCTGGGCACTGACCTGGGCGGAAGAAAATTATTATCTTCTTGCCTACGATGAGTGGTCGGGAACGATCAAAAACTA
>JAGCTJ010000007.1 GCA_017963665.1 Lachnospiraceae bacterium
AAAGTCATTTACAAAAAAGACCCCCAAGCAATTGCTTGGGGGAAATGTTTACTGACCTTGTTGTTTGGGCTTCTCGGTCTTCTCTGTTTTTGAATACATGAAGATGTCTTTTTTGTCGGAAACCTTGAAGCTTGAAGGTCTTACATAGTCTGCCGCGGTCTCATTTTTGTAGACGCTTGTAAGCTGGCTCTTTAACGAGAGTGCGTACAAAAGACCTACGATAAGACCAATCACCAATGCGATTATGATCTTCTTAAGAGGATCGAAACCTGCGGAAGCGGTCGCTCCGTCAGCGGTAAGAGCGGCTGCGTTTAAGATGAATGAATTTACATACAATGCGATGTTCATGCTCTTACCTCCTACAAAAAGTATAATATGCATTCAATGATGAATGCGACTAAAGTGCCTATACCGGCTGCCTTAAAGAAATATGATTTAAACAAACTCTTGTCCATGGGAAGGTTACCTACGAATTTGCCTGTCTGACCGTTCATGGCAAATACGAACTTCTGTCCGTTCCAGGATGTGTTGAGTATCCATACGGGATAGAGTGCATACTTTGCCGTTCCGTTTACAAGCTGTATTGACGAATTGTCCACAGATACGGTGTTGTAACCCTGTACGGTGCTTCTGAAGGCATCTTCCGTGGCACGTTTAACTCTCTCGTTGGCACGTCCCACGCTGGCGTCGGCGTCAACATCGTACTTATCCGCAACGTAACCTGCAAGGTAAGCAGTCTGGAATGAAACGGCTTCTTTAAAGTTGTAAGGCTCCAAAGATTCCATAAGAGTGTCGTCCATCTTTGTGGAACCGTCTACGGGAACCTTGTCGAATCCGATGGAACCTGCACGGAATACCGCGAAGAAATCAGATCTCTTGTAACGGAAGTTCGAATCTTCCCATGTCTGCTCTTTTGTTGCCTTATATCTTATACGCGCGTTTGCGTCGGTATCAAAAAGCCAGTAAGGAACGTAGATACCTTTGATATCTTCTATATGATTACCTTGGGTAAAAGCCTTGGGGAGAAGCTTCTTGCCTTTTAAGTGATCGGCAAATTTCTTCATTGCGGCTTCTTTGTTAAGTTTGAAAGGAATAACGTAATCGGGCTTTAACGTTCCCGAGAACTGATCCATCATAACGATGGGATTGCCGCAGTAAGGGCATTCGGTAGCAGCCGTATTGGCATCGCCGATAACTTCACCGCCGCAGGACTTACATACGTAAGAGCGCATTCCGTCCGCTTCGCTGTCGCTCCACTCCGAACCTGCCGTAGTCTTCCAAGTATAGTCATCCCCTTCATCCTTCTTAAGTTCTTCGTCAAAAGAAGCAAGTACGGACATTTCAAATTCCGTATCGCAGTAAGGACACTTTACTTTCTGAACGGTAGAATCAAATGCGAGTGCGCCGCCGCAGCACGGACATTTATATTGTAATTCTGCCATGTCTGTTCTCCTGATATAGTCTATTACAGGCCGACAAAAGCCGGCCTGTAAATATTTTTAGTATTGATTACTGTAAGTCTCTGTCGTCGAAGAGGTCTCCGCACTCGGGACAGAACTTGGGAGGATTGGAAGGATCTTCCGGAACCCAACCGCACTTGTCGCACTTGTAAGTGGGAGCGCCTGAAGGCTTGGGAGAACCGCAGTTAGAGCAGAACTTGCCCTGATTTACGGTACCGCACTTGCATGTCCAGCCTTCCGTGGGAACGGGCTTAGCTGCGCCACACTGTGCACAGAACTTACCCATTGCGGTAGCACCGCAAGAACATCTCCAAGCATCGGCTACGGGAGGCTGTGCTGCGGGAGCCTGCTGACCCATAGCAAAGAGGTTTGCTGCCTGGCCTGCGCCTGCGTTCATTGCCATACCCATTCCGATAAATCCGTTCATTGCGCCACCTTCGTTTGATGCTGCTGCCTTCATTGCATCTGCCTGAGCGGATACAAGAGTAGCTGCTGCCATGTTGGGATCTCTGTTGATAGCGTTTCTCTGAGCAACCTTGATCATCTCCGCATCTTCCTCGGGAAGTGTTACGGAACCAAGTGCTATGCTGACAACCTTAAGACCTCTTAACTCGCCCCACTTGTTTGACAATGCAACGTTCATTGCATCTTCAAGTTCGGTGTTGTGAGCGATGATCTGGTTGGGACGAAGTTCCATATCGGAAAGCTTTGCAAAAGCGGGCTGCAATGCTGCGATGAACTCTGTCTTTAATGTGTTGTCCAGCTGATCTCTTGTATATTCTCTTTCAACGTTACCGCAAACCTTTGAGTAGAAAAGAAGGGGATCTGCGATCATGTAAGAATATACGCCCGAGCAGCGAAGTGATACATCAACGTCAAGACCGATCTTAGAGTCAACGACTCTGAAAGGGATCGGGTTGGGAGTACCGAACTTGTTGTCGATGAACTCCTTTGTGTTGAAGTAATAAATTCTCTGGTCTTTACCGGTATCGCCACCGTATGTGAAACGCTTGCCGATAGTCTTAAATGTCTCAATTATGCTTTCGCCGAGCTTTCCTGAGAAGATGGAAGGTTCGGTTGAAGAATCAAATGTAAATTCGCCGGGCTCTGCGCAGACTTCTACGATCTTACCCTGCTCTACGATGATCATACACTGTCCGTCAGCTACCGCTATTCCGGATCCGTTTGAAATGATGTTGTCATTTCCCTTTGTGTTGGAAGAACGATCGCTTGTACGCTTAACGCCCTTGGTAACCAATACATTTTTGTCCATAGCTTCGCAGTAGAAGAACTCTTTCCACTGATCTGCCATTGCTCCGCCGGCTGCACCGGTGATTGCTTTAATCAATCCCATAATTTGTAATCTCCTTTCATATACGGGTACCCCATATAATGTCGCCTAACAACGATTATACTATTTTTTCATCAAAAAAACTACCCTGTGAGGGGTAGTTTTTAAGTCAGTTAACAAAAGTTTTATCATCTGTTTTTCGGGTCGTGAAGCTTCACATATTCCTCAAAAGCCTCAATGGAAAGAGGACGTGAGAAGTAATATCCCTGAGCGATGTCGCCACCGAAACGAACAGTGTTCTCAACGTTAGTCTCAGTCTCCACGCCTTCCACTATCACCTTCGAATTCATGGCATGAATCATGTCGACAACGGACGTTAATATGATACCGTTCTTGCCTTCGACATTGCTTTCTTTCATGAATTCCATATCAAGTTTGATGACGTCGAAGGGAAGCTTCATTAAAGCGTTAAGAGACGAATAACCGCTTCCGAAATCATCGATCTCAAGCAGGAATCCCTTCTGCCTTAACTGCTCCATTGTACGGATGAGCACGTCTCTTCTTTGAGCGCAAGCACTCTCGGTGATCTCCACATGTATCCTCGAAGGGTCTATGTCGATCTCGGAGACTATCCTCTCAAGAGTCGACACAACATCGATTCCGGTTATATCCACCTGAGAAACGTTGATGGATACGGGTCCTGTGTAGATACCTCTGTCCGAAAGTTCTCTTGCGGTCTTTGCCGCAAGTTCCCATACGAGAACATCAAGATTTATGATAAATCCGTTTTCTTCAAACAGCGGTACAAACTCGTTCGGTGCTATCCTTCCAAGTTTCGGGTGCTGCCATCTTACCAGCGCCTCTGCTCCGGACACCGATCTGTCCGAAAGATCGATCTGCGGCTGCAGTTCGATGAAAAACTGTCCTTCTCTTAGGGCATTGTGCATCTCGGCCACGAGAAGCTGTTTTCTTCGTACCTGTTCTTCCATATCGTAGGAATATTCAAGTACGCTCGCAGTGGTGCTCTTCTTACACTCATCAAGTGCCAAAAGCGCTCTCTCATAGTAATAATCAAGGGGCTTTGCTATATCGTCAAGCACCACGAAACCGTGACACATGTCTACGTGAAGATCTATCTCGTTGTCTATCGGAACGTCGATGCTGGTCATGTCGGCTGCGATCTCGTCCACATAGTCAAAAGGCACAAGTGCGGAATACTTTCCTTCAGAAGTACGTCCGAATATCATGGGATAAGAACGATTGTAGTCGTGGTAGCACTTCTCGATGAACTTAAGCACCATATCACCGACCTTGTTTCCGTAAAGAGCGTTAATGCCTTTAAAGCCGATGATACCGCTCACGATGAGCGCAAATCCCGCCTGAGATTCGTTCTTGTACAAAAAGTCATTTGCGGCCTCAAAGAAACCTGTACGGTTGAAAGCACCGGTAAGGGCGTCGGTAACGGCGATCTTGTGCTCACGCTCGATCTGCTCTTCCATCTTGGTAACATCGTAGAAGATGAACGTGTTTGCAACGATCTCGCCCTTTTCGTCTTTGACGGGCTTATGCATTACTTCGTACGTTCCGTTTCCGATCTTTTTCTTGTAATTGCCCTCGCTCTCGGGAATGCCCAGATACTCGATCAGACTGTCGTAATTGCTCCACATCTCTGCGGGCATAAGGCTGTTGGCCTTTTTGTTTATCTTTAAAACCTCTCCCCTGTAGTTGTATATGATGGTCGCATCGGAGATGTTATCGTCGACATACAGCTGCAGATTTCTTAAAAGTGCATTGGGGGAGAAAGAAAAAATCGAGTAATACAAAAGTACTACGCCGCCCGAAAGAAGGAATTTTGAAATATCGAAGCGGTTTGTGATATCCAAAAGATAATAAATGCTGGCGCCTATGTTTATGATGAAAAGGGCAAAGGCTATGTTGAAACGGCCTCGGTAAAAGCGCGAGGTCGAGAACACTTTCTTTGCGATGTAATAAACCATGAAAAAGCACACCGAGAAAATGATTATGTAGTGTATGATGCAAAAGAGTTTCGGCTCCATCGTAAGATACATGTAATCATTCCTTGAATCGGGTGTGACTTCAAGTGCGAACTTGTTGATCGTATTGGTACAAAAGATTGAAGAATCAAATAAGAACGCGATGGCTATCGCCGATGTTTCGGCCTTTAAAAGAGGCTTGTCAACGCTCTGCCTTACAAAGCAGAACATACAAAATACTACCCAGTCCATTGCCACAAATTCAAGGCAAAAGAAAAACTCTTTTAATGAAGTCGAGTCAACGCAGACATATACGAGATGACAGGCCATCAAAAAGGAGCAACAAAAAGAAGTCCAAGCGAGTAATCTACCCTGCTTGCTCTTCTTACTTGCGGACAGTATTCCGTATATAACAGAGACCACCAGCAACAGCGAGGTGATCGATATCGTCATAAGTCTCATCAAAACCTGCCAAAAAATCTCTATATGTAACGAGGATTGTACAAAAATCAGATTAAATCCTTATTAACCGTCAAGTTAAGTATACTCTTGTTCACCGGGCAATTAAAGTACCCAAGTCCTATGAAATCGCTTTCTTTTCACGTTTTTTTTGGATTTTTTACGAAAAAAGACGAAGGTTTTTCTCCTTCGTCTTTCAGCATCTTATACTCTTTCAAAAACAGGCATGTAATCGATGGGTGCATCCACCTTAACACTCTGTCCGCCGTCGAATGTTTCACCGGTGGAAGTGAGCTTCCACTTTGCACCCGTGGGAAGATAAACTTCTCGCTCAAACCGGTTAAGTTCAAATATGGGCGCCGCAAGGTATTTCGAGCCAAACATATACTGATCGTCAAGTTCCCAGCACTTTTCATCCTTAGGGAACTCGTAGAACATCGTTCTTATTAAAGGTGAACCGTCGGTGCTTGCTTCTTCGTACAATGACTTGATGTAATCATGCATCGAAATACGGATGTCATAGTATTTCTTCATGATCTTGTAATTGTCTTCTCCGTAGCTCCAAAGCTCGTTGGGCTGGCCGGTGTGGAGATATCCGCCGCCGAAATCTCTGTCGTCAAGGGGCGGAATGTTGTAAGGTCCTCTGTCGCCGTGCATTCTGAGTACCGCAGAGTAAACCGCAAACTCGTACCAGCGGATGAGAAGCTGTCTGAAATCGGGGTCGTTAACATCGTCAGTCATGAAGCCGCCTATATCCGTCGTCCACCAGGGAATACCCGCAATACCCATGTTAAGACCGGCAACAACCTGGTCTTTAAATGCAGTAAATGTGGAAGGAACGTCTCCCGACCACACAACGTTTCCGTACTTCTGACTTCCCGCCCATGCACAGCGAAGAAGATTCACCACCACGCCGTCTTTTAAGTTCTTCATCTCATCGAAGAACACTCGGGAGTACATCTGCGGATACATGTTGCTCACCTGAAGTGCGGGACCTGCGCAGTATCTGTAATTTTCAAAGTCGTATACGCCGTAATCGGGCTCGGAATTGTCAAGCCAGAAGGCATCTATTCCAAAGTCGTAATAGTTCTTTTTGCAAACTTCCCATACATACTTTCTCGTCTCGGGATTGAAAGGATCGATCTCAACGCAGTCGCCCTGATAATCATATGTCTGAGCAGCACCGCGCTCTGTCTTTATGAGAAGTCCTCTGTCCATCATCGGATAGAAGTTTTCGCTCTTTCTGTCAACGGAAGGCCATACCGAAACAATTACCTTTATGCCCATGGAATGAAGTTCGTCCACCATTGCCTTGGGATCGGGCCAGTATGTCTTGTCAAACTTCCAGTCACCCTGCACTGTCCAGTGGAAGAAATCGATAACGATAAGGTCGATCTTGATGCCTTCCTTTTGATATTGTTTGGCAACCGTAAGCACTTCATCCTGAGTACGATAACGGAGCTTGCACTGCCAAAGTCCCATCATATCTTCGGGATACTTGGGCGCGCGTCCCGTAACGTCCGTGTAGTTTTTCATTATATCTTTGGGAGAATCGGCAACCGTGATCCAGTAATCCATCTCCTTTGTGCTCTTTGCGATCCATTCGGTTATGTTCTTCGCAAAAGAAACACGTCCAACTGCAGGATTGTTCCACAAAAAACCGTATCCGAGGCTCGAGATCATGAAAGGAACGCTGATCTGGGAATTGCGCTGTGCAAGTTCAAGCACCGAACCTTTAAGATCGAGGTACCCGTCCTGATACTGCCCCATACCGAATATCTTCTCGTTTTTGTTCGCTTCAAATTTAAGGTTAAGTGAGTAATCGCTTCCGCCGATGACACCCTTCCACTCTCTGTTTACGACTTTAAGGCATCTTGACTTATCCGAAAGCGTGCCGTCGTACATTGCAAAAAACTCTCTCAATATAAGTTCGTCATCTTTGTAGAAAGAAACAATTCCCACAAAGTTGACTTCACATCTTATGCGACCGTTGGTGATGGATGCGTTCTCGCGCTTGTCTATAGAGCCGTCCCCTACCCAGTGGTCTATCAAAAATGTCTTTATCTCGGGCTTATCATCACATTTCGGGCTTTCGGTAAGTGCCCAGTTATTTCCGGTGACGTCGCTAAACATCGTCGAACGAACTCTTAAGGAATCCTTACCCCAAGGCTCAATGATCAGTGTCTCCCCGCCCTTCTTGGCTATAAGAGCATTTTCTTTGATCTCAAATTGCATAAGTAACCTCCAAGTTAAAAAACTTAAAACCGAAATCTCGGTACTAAACAGTATAGTATGAAATCACAGAAAAAAATAGAATAAATCTCTTTTCAAAACTGTTATAAATTAGTATTATTTTAATCATTAAAAGATTATGGGAGAAGGCGTATGAATACCGAAAAAGTCACTAAAGAATGCGTGGAATGGATAAGAGATTTCTTTGAGAAAAACGGCAAAGGCTGTAATGCCATAGTGGGAATATCGGGCGGTAAAGACAGTTCCGTTGTGGCCGCTCTTTGCGTGGAAGCCCTGGGAAAAGACAGAGTCATCGGAGTTTTGATGCCCTGCGGAGAACAGGCCGATATCGACGCCGCATATCTTCTGGTGAATCACCTTGGCATAAAGCATTTTGTGATAAACGTAAAAGAAGCCGTGGAGGCCGTCGTAAAGTCGCTTCCCTTCGAAGCTTCGGTTCAGACTCGTACCAACATTCCTCCGAGAATAAGGATGACCACATTGTATGCGGTGGCTCAGTCTCACAACGGCCGTGTTGCAAATACATGCAATCTGTCCGAAGACTGGGTGGGCTACTCTACCCGCTACGGTGACTGCGCCGGTGATTTCAGTCCTCTTTCAAAGCTTACCGTTACCGAAGTAAAACAGGTGGGCAGCTTTCTTGGACTTCCCGACAGCCTCGTAAACAAAGTACCCATCGACGGACTTTGCGGAAAGACCGACGAGGAAAACTTAGGCTTTACTTACGACACTTTGGACAAATATATAAGAGGCACAGAAGAACCTGCGCCTCACATTAAAGAACTTATCGATAAGAAGCATGTTGCCAATCTCTTTAAGCTTGAATACATGCCGATCTTCGATCCGAAGTTTTAGTTTGCGATTCGTTTTCTTTTTACCGCCGTAAAACAAAGAAAAGCCAGCGATAAAAAAGATATCACGGTGGATATTATCCAGTAGAAGGGCTGCTTGAAGTTTACGGTTATCTCCCCTTCGAAGCCCGCCGGCACCACAACATCTATCAGATTCAAGTACCCGTTACGTATCGTTAACGGGTTTTTGTTTTCATCGTAAGCGTAGTAGCCCTTGTAATTTACCTTGGGCACCTCTACGTATGACTCCTCCCCGGGATTCGAAACGTACATGACGATCTTGTTGTCTTTAAAACTCTTCACCTCGTAGCTTTCAAGCTGCGGGTTTGTGGGAACGTACTCGATCACCTCAAGTTCCGAACCTTCTTTCAAATACTCGCACGCACCCATATATCCCGAGTCCACTTCCGAGTATTCTTTAAAGTTCACGCTCTCATATCCCTGCTTGTATTTCACTGCAAAGACTACTGTCATGACAATGCATAAAGAAACCGCTGCGACAGAAATTACAACCTTACTCTTCGCGGCTTCTTTTAACATAAGTGCTGCAATAAGAGACGTAAACAATATGGCCGCTGCAAGATATCTCCAGGGGAACTGAACCTTGGCGAGTATCTTGAACAGATGCGTACGGCCTTCCAAAGTGTTCCAGGGGAACCTGTCGGTGGACATGAAAAGCGTGAGCATCGCCATAAAACCAATAACGAAATAGGGATATTTTCTTTGTTTTACAAGGAATACTACAAGACACACAAGAAGCGCTATCGTGAGGGGAAGTCCGATGGTAAGCTGCATCCTTAATTCCTTGTATTCGATGTTCCTTCCGAAGATCTGTCCGAAGAAATCAATAAACTGCGAAAGATATGCGCCGCTTGAACGAATGAGCATCGCCTGTGTATGGTCGCCTCCTCTTCCGGCGTAAACGGGCTCGTTTATGTAGTAGTCGATGAAGGGAACGATAAAGTAGAGGTTTATCATTACCGTCTCGATAACTGCCGCACCGATGGTAAGAAGCGACTTCTTGGTAAATGTTCTTTTTATAAAGAAAATGCACACAATGGTAAGCAAAAATACCGTCATCACGGTGCTTAAGATGTGACTCTCGATAAGTCCGGTCATTCCAAGGGCAAGAAGAAACGAGTTCTTAAAAATATCATCGTTCTCTTCGTTGTCAAAGAGTATCCTGTACATTGCAAGGGCAATTATCGGGAAGAAAATGAAGGATACATACTCTCCCGCCGCCGCACGAACGTAAATGTCCACATAGCGATAAGATGCCGTAACGTAAAGAAGTGCTCCCACATATGCGGCGATATCGTTTTTAACTATTTTTTTAAAAGAGATGACCGCACTCGTTGCGGTAAGGATGTTTACAAGAAGCACGAATATCTTGTAAGCGGGAATGACTTTTACTCCCAGGATCCTTAAGATCGCAGGGATGTATAAAGGCGCATCCCCGTAGAAAATGCTGACGGGATAGCCTTTACCGCTCATCCAGACCGACTGCATCATGACGGGAAATTGCCCGCTTAAAAGACCTTCCTTAACCCCCTCGATCCTGGAGAGGTGAAACTGAAGGTCTTGATAAATCATGCCGTCGATGCCTTTAAAAACAAGAGGCAGTGACGCTAGCAGTCCTATAAAGATAATTGCGAACAGGTCGCATAAAGATTGTCTTTTTTTATCCATTATTCAGAAAACAGGTCTCTGTACCACTTAAGAGTAACAAGGTAAAGATCGTAAACCTTGTCCATGTCGATGTTGTTGATGACCATAAGTCTGGAAACCTCGGTCCAATCTGCAACTTCGTAAGCCTTGATGAAATCAAGGATGGTTGCGAAGGATCCCTCGTTTCTTAAGAGTGCTCCCTCAATAGGTTTTGAAACCTTAACCATTACGAGGGCTTCTTCCATGGGCTTATTTAAGATGATATCAAGCACCGAGAAAAGACCCATAAGGAAAAGTTCCGAAGATTGGCTCGCCATGTTAAACAACGGTGCAAGGTTCTCGGCAAATTTTGCTCTTAAAAGTGATACTCTCGTAAGTTCGCTGGGCTTGTCTTCGCAAAGCTTCTCCGCTACCGCGGTGTTGATCCACTTTTTAAGTTCCTTCTGACCCATCATCGCAGCTGCGTGACGAATGGTCGTGATACCGCCGTTTATAGTCATGCGGTTAACCATCTTAAGAAGTGAAACAACAAGCGCCGTATCGCGTCCGATTATATCGGCAGCCTTGGTAAGATCGAAGTCGGCGTCGTTAACGATATTTAAAAGTTCGATATAGTTTGCTTTAACAGGTGCAACGTCAACATCTCCCTTTGTAACGGGGAGTCTGTAGAAGTCGCCTTCATACAACGTATAGCCGCCTTCCTTTTTAAGGTCGTCAAACACTTCGTTGCTGTCTACGTTTGTAGCAACGAGTTTGATGTTGGGAAGGAGCTTTGAGAAATAAACTTTTGCCTTGGAGATATCGATCCTCTTGTAATCAAGAAGGATGAAATCCATAAGTTCAAGTATTTTTCTGTATTCTTCAAAATCCGCAACAAAAAGTTTTCTGATGGCGAATCTGTATCCTGCGCTTCTTAACTTGGTAATACGATTGATGAACGCTTCCTCGGGTTTAACCGCTTTGTCGATAAGAATAACGATCCTTGACGCGGGAGCCTTACATTGTACTTCGATATCGGTGAACAACGAGATATCCGTTACCGGAACAAAAATGTCGGCATCGGGAGAAAGGGTGTTAAGACCCGTATTTTCTATAACTTCAAGACCGTTGATACGTCCTGCGCCGGTATACGCACCGGTTCCGAGTAAGAACGGGTTAAGAAGGAAGTTCTCTCGCTGAGCGAATAATGAGAACGCCTTAACGGCCATATTTTCATCAAAAAGGGGAAGAAGAGCAGCAAACATAGTTTGGATCTCCGTAGCAAATTTTTTATTACATTATTTGACATTTATATAATATCATTAAAAATATTTAAAAACAATCAGAAAAAAATAACTGTATTCGAAATATTTTCAGTTACTTCTTTTCATCATAAGAATGCGCTTCACACTCTCGTTTATCCTGTCTTCCGTTATGGTTCCCGCGTTAACGCTTTCAATGATCCCGTCGAAAGCGGCGTAATAATCTTTTGGCATAAGAAGTATATCCGCTCCCGCAATAAATGCCGTTTCTGCTGCTTTGGCGTCGCCGTATTTGTCGGTTATGGCCTGCATGTCCAGGGCATCGGTCACTATAACTTTCGTAAATCCAAGCTCTCCTCTTAATTTGTCGGTTATCAAAACTTTCGACAAAGAAGCCGGCGTATCATCCCCGGTTACCTTCGGTACACTTATGTGCGCCACCATCACCATATCCGTGCCTTCGCTTATCCCGGCTTCAAAAGGTATCATCTCAACTGCCTTTATCTCTTCCCAGGTTTTTAACGTTTCGGCATATTCTTTGTGAGTATCGCTCGTGGTATCACCGTGCCCCGGAAAATGCTTTATGCAGCAAATAACTCCTGCGTCATGAAGCCCGTCTATTACTTTGCACACCATTCCCGCAGCCACCTTTGGATCGTCGCCGAAGGCTCTTTTACCTATGACCGGATTGTCTGGATTGGTATTTACGTCCGCCACGGGCGCAAAATCGGCATCGATACCGTACTCATTTAAATAACCGCCTATCGTTATCCCCAGTCTGTATGCTTCGCTCTCATCCCCCGCCATGGCGATCTCTTCCATATCGGGGAACCGCTCCACATCGAAGGCGTCGCATTTGGCGATCCTTGCGATGGTGCCGCCCTCTTCGTCTATCGCGATGAAGGCTCTTTCATTCATCTTATGAATGTCGGAAGTCAATTTAACAAGCGTCTCTTCGTCCTTAAGATTCTTACTGAAAAGAACAAATCCGCCCGCGGGGTATTTCTCATAGTTTTTCTTCATCTCGGAAGTTAAGGACCGGCATTTGGCCTCTTCATCCGCCACCAAAGATTCGGGACGTATCCAGAAGAGCATTCCGACCTTTTCTCTTAAAGTCATGGTCGCGATGATCTTATCATACTCATCCAAATCCGATTCGTCTGTGCTCTCCGGGCCCGGCGTAACGGTTTCTTCCTGCGCCTTTTCAGTCACTTCACTCGCCGAAACGCTTTCGGGTATATTTATTTTTTCTTCGCAACAACCGACGCATGCAAGCGATAAGGCAAGCAACATTGCGGTTATTGCCAACGTTTTTTTCTTCATACACCAATTCGTCATTTAAATAACGTCTGTACTATTTAGTATAAAACATGTAAACTATTAGGTAATAAAAGTATGATTTAATTGTACCATAAAGTATGCGAAGGAAATGATTTTTGCATATAACCGGGGGAAATATATGCCAATCTATTCTCTTAGTTCGCTGCTTGCGCTTTTACTGGTTTCGATGGGCACGACAGCGGCATTCATAGGTGTTCAGACACTTAAACGCAATCCCAGATCAACATCCGGACTTATCATGTTCTTAAGTTGTATCTGTGTTTTTTTGTGGGATTTCGGATATGCATGGATGAGCCAGTGTTACAATGAAGCTTTTGCGATCATTCCGCGAGCGATCGGACTTTTCGGCATTTTTTCATATCTTATCTTCATGTTGAATTATGTCGCTTTCCTTTCCGAATACCCCCGCCGCATAATGATCCCCTTCAACATCTCATACTGCAGTATTTCTCTCATTGCTTTTATCATCATCTCACAAAGAGACGCGATCCGCTTTGAAACAACGGTACTCGGATACTGGTATCACAGCCGCCTTAACATAGGCCGCATTCTCCAGCTTATTGCCATGATCATGGCCATTATCATCTATTATTTGATAATGCATTATTGGAAAAAGAAATCGCATCTCAAGCGTGAGCGTTCCATAATTGCCCGATTTTCATGGCTTGGGATCATCCTTGTGGTCGGTTATACGATTGACACGCTTATCCCCATATTCTTTGACAAGATAATGTTCCCCGCCAGCTGTTTTTCGGCGTTTTTTACATCCATTCTTTTGTACTCGATCTCTCAGAAATACAACGTTTTCGGCGCATCATCGGCAAATGTCGCCAAATACGTTTTTAGAGACGTAACAGTACCCGTTCTTGTATTTGACACAGATAACAAGCTCGTTCTTTTTAACGACAGAGCTCCCAAATATTTTGATGAAACTTACGATTCACTGACCGGGCTTACCATCGAAAACCTCTTGCAGCCTTACGAGCAGGCCGACAACATCAAAGAGCAGCTTGCTCATGAAAGTCTTTTCACAAACGAAAAGACCGGCAATATTTGCAAATTGAACAATACCATCGTAAAAGATGAGTTCGACGATCTTCTTTATACCATCACATTCATTCAAGACACCACGGAAGAACAGAGGGCTTACGAGCAGATGGCCGAAAGCCGTCTTGCCGCAGACGCCGCAAACATGGCAAAGACGAACTTCCTTGCAAACATGTCTCATGAGATCCGTACGCCCATGAACGCGATCATCGGTATGAGTGACATCGTGCTCCAGTCCGATCTCGATGACGAAGAAACAAGAAGCCACGTCGACGACATAAGAAGCGCGGGGCTCAGCCTTCTTGACATAATCAACGACATACTTGATATTTCCAAGATTGAAGCCGGAAAGTACGACATCGCACACGAAGAATACGAGCTTCCTTCCATCATTCACGACGTTTCCAACATAGTAAACGTTAAGCTCCTGGAATCACCCGTAAAACTCGTTACGACCGTCGATCCCACCATCCCCATGTACGTTGTGGGAGATATCGTTCGTGTTCGTCAGATCGTCATGAACCTTCTTTCAAATGCCGTTAAATTCACGAATGTCGGTTCCATCAAGTTCATCATCGGCTGGAACAATAACCCAATTGAGCCTGAGCTTTCTTTTACCGTAAAAGACACCGGAATCGGTATAAAGAAAGAAAACCTCGATTCCATATTCGAAGCATTCAACAGAGTTGATACGAGAAGAAACCGTAACATCCAAGGTACCGGACTGGGCCTTGCCATCAGCAAGCATCTTGCGGAGCTTATGGGTGGAAATATCGTGGCCGAAAGTCTTTACGGTGTGGGAAGTACATTTACCGCCACGGTAAAACAGGGAATGAAAGAATACTCTCCCATCGGTGAAGAGATTGCCAAAGCTTTGGAAGATAACCGTTACATCATGCGCATAAGCGAACGCGAAGTCGAAGTCAAAAAGCGCCCTTGGGCAAAGATATTGCTGGTTGACGACAACAGAGTTAACTTAGCCGTTGCAAAGGGACTTCTTAAGCCTTATGAGATGCAGGTAGACGCCGTTTTAAGCGGTGCGGACGCACTCGAAAAAGTTAAAGAAAAAGATTACGATATAGTATTTATGGATCATATGATGCCCGATATGGACGGAATTGACACGACACGTGCCATAAGAGCACTTGGCGGCAAGTACGAAAACCTTACGATCATCGCACTCACCGCCAATGCAATTGATGCCGCCCGCGAGCTTTTCGCCCGGGAAGGCCTTCAGGACTTTATTGCAAAGCCCATAGATAAACGTCAGTTAAATGCCATCCTTGATAAATGGCTTACTTCTCCGGAAGTTTATAACCAAGTTCCTTAAGTAGATTTACAGTATTTGTCATCTCGGGTACAACATCAACGCGTCCCCAGAAATAGTGCTGTCTGTAGGAATTCACTGCGGCATTTAAAAGCATTTTGCCACCGGTATAAACATATTCACTGTCCCCGTCGCCTTCTATGTAATCCATGAAATCACATGTAGCCAAAGCTTCTTCGTTGTAATCTCCCATTGAGAAGATATCAATCCTGGGAGTTTTCTTTTCGCGTATATCCTTAAGGAGAGCGCTTCTGAACTTTTCAACATCTCCCTTTTCCAAATTGTCTCCGTAATAATATCCCTCTTCGGAACCGGTACTTATGCCCACGGAAAGATAATCGTTCTTAAGTTTATTTCCGTTAAGGTGATATATCTTTTCAACTACGGGCTCGGTATTTACAAACTCGTCAAGCAGGCTTTCCAGGGAATCGTGATCGGTAAGATACTGCTTGTACAAAGACATGTCATAGCTTCTCGTTTCCGTCTTACCGTTCTTTAAGTTGTAATAAAAGCTTATGCTGAAATACCAGTTATTCTCGCCGAAGCTTTCATAATGATCTCCAAGTTCAGCGATCTTCTTTTGTGTCGAAATGACATATTGCATCAGTTCTTCGTCGCCCTCTTCAAGGAAAAATTCACCTGAAGAAGTTGCAATGATTATGGAATCCACATCTTCAACATCGGGCACCGAAGTTACTTTATGCGTAGGATCTGATGCAAGAACGATCGTTAATGCTACCATTAAGACGGTAATGATTATCGCACCGGGCATTGTTTTCTTTGTAAATACCCTTATGCTTCTTTCGATTATCATCTTTCCCACATAATACGCTATGAGTGATGTGAAGATGATAAAGAACACCATCCTTACGGGGCTGTATGTACTGTTGTACGCATAATCGAGCATTGAATTAAGTATTATCGCGCCCGCGATTGCCGCTACCACAGCATAACTGTACAAAAGTATGGGACGAACACCCTTAAATGCAACAACTTCCGTTGCCGATTCACTGGATCTTGCCTTGTATAAGAAATAGCTTACAAGTATCAAAACTATCGCTACTATAAGATAAACTCCCACAAGGGAAAGATTCTCTATGGTAACATCCAATATTCTGTATATATCTACCGTTTCCCCGTTTACTATGGTGGGAGCATAATCACTTCTTTCTGAAACCTTGATATTGCCCATCAATCCGACTATAGGGGAAAGATAATTAAATGCCGGGAATGTTTCTCCCCGAATACCGTACAAAAATCCCGAATAGAAAGTTGCTATCACCGCACCCGTTACGGAAAAGAAAAAGTGAGACGAAATGTTTAGCAATACCATCGATGAGGTACGACCCGTAAGCTGAGC
>JAGCTJ010000008.1 GCA_017963665.1 Lachnospiraceae bacterium
AAAATCTCGGATTTACAACGATATACAGAGAGAAGAGAATGTCGGACGGTATCCATACCGATATCGGCCAGCCTCTGGCGCTCGGCGGTATAACGGACGGTGTTATAAATCTGGAGATATGTGCCGCTTATGCTACAATAGCAAACGGCGGAATGTATACCAAACCGACCATGTATACGACCATCGAGGATGCTGACGGAAACATTATATACGACAACACTCATCCCGAGCAGCACAGAGTTTTCAAGGAGACGACTTCGTTCCTTCTTACCAGTGCCATGAAGGATTGTGTCAGCAGAGGTACCGGTACCAACGCGAAATTTGCGGGTATGTCCATAGCAGGTAAGACAGGTACCACCTCCGATTCAAAAGATATATGGTTCTGTGCATACACCCCTTACTATACGGGTGCATGCTGGGTTGGATACGACGAGCCCACTTACTTAAGCGATCCCGAGTCAAGAGTGGGACAGCTTATGTGGAAAGCCGTTATGCAGCGTGTTCACGAGGAACTTCCGGACATCGGATTTGATGTTCCTCCGGGAATCGTAACATGTACGGTGTGCAAGAAGTCGGGACTTCTTCCCAATGAGCTTTGTACGGATGTATATACGGAATATTTCGATAAAGACAACGTTCCCGAAGAGCATTGTAACGTGCACTTCATGGGAAGAATATGTGCATACGATAACCTTCCGGCTACTGAGAGCTGTCCTTTTGCATATGAAGGCACCGCGGAAATGGTTCCTCCCGAAGACGAATCGTTGCTTCAGGGCTCCACGACCTTAAGTTCAACCCTCGATCCCTTGGCTGCCGCAACGACACATGTCGCAACATCCAACGGAGGATATTGCCAGCACAACGAAGCCTTCTTCTCGCAGCCAAACTGGGAAGAAATATACCAGCAGCAGCAACGTGAACTGGAAGCAAGAAACGAAGCGGCATGGCAGGCCGCGCAGCAGGCCGAGCAGGAACAGCAGGGCGAACAACCCGCCGAGCAGCCTGCAGAACAACCGGCCGAGGGCAATTAATGAACGAACCCTATACGATATTAAAGGAAGGCGGGAGCGCGGAAACTGAGCTTAAGAAGTCTCGTTTCATAGCACATACGAAGCCCGTAAATACCGAGGAAGAGGCCAAAAGTTTTGTGTCGGAGATGAAAAAGCAATATTACGATGCAAGACACAATTGCTACGCTTACGTGATTGGCGTCTCCGGTGACACCGTCAAATACAGTGACGACGGAGAACCTGCACAGACCGGTGGTCTTCCGATATATAACGTACTTAAGGAGACAAAGATAAGAAACGCATGTATAGTGGTGACCAGATATTTTGGCGGGACACTGCTCGGTGCGGGACCTTTGGCAAGAATGTACGGCGATGCCGCAAAGCTTGGGCTTGAGGCATCCAAAACCGCCGTGATGAGTTACGGTATCACGGCAACCGTATCAAGCGATTATTCCGATTCGGAGAAGCTGAAACGTTTCTTTGAAAAAGAAGAGATCGAGGTAGTTGACATAAGATATTCCAACAATGTTGAAATAGATTTAAGATGCGGGTTTGATTCTTTTGACCGCATTAAAGAAAGTGTAATATCACTTACGGCTTCACGTTCCACGATAGAAAAGACAGGAGAAGATTACTTCATGTCTTAGGAACGGGAAGTTTACATAACAATTTCGAAGGAGGTGATTTTTAAATGAAGAAGCGAACTAAGAGTTCATCTGACAACCCTCTCCCCGCCGCGGAGAACCAAAATCTTATTCATTATAAAAATCTAACCGAAACGGAGAAATTGCTATGGAAGAGATCAAAGAATTATTAGAGACCAAGCAGTACACCGGACTACGTCAGAAGCTGACGGAGTATAATGATGCGGATATCGCTGCCATATTGGAAGAGTTGTCACCTCAGGACATGATAAAGGTGTTCAGGATTCTTTCCAAGGACACCGCGGCAGACGTATTTGCATATCTCGATGTGGATAACCAGCAGAAGATCATTACTTCACTGTCCGATGCAGAAGCTGCCGGCATCATAAACGGTATGATGGCCGATGATGCTACGGACCTTTTTGAGGAGATGCCCGCAAACATTGTAAAAAGGCTTCTCGCAAACGTAAGCCCCGAGGCAAGGCGCGACATCAATCACCTTTTAAGATATCCCGAAGATTCCGCAGGTTCGATCATGACGGTCGAGTATGTTGACCTGAAAGAGAATCTGACCGTATCACAGGCTCTTGAGAGGATAAGAAAAGTCGGAGTAGATTCCGAGACCATCAACGTTTGTTACGTATTGGATGCGGGACGTCACCTTTTGGGTACAGCCGCATTAAGATATCTGCTTTTAAGCGATCCCGATGCGATAATCGGCGATATAATGCACGAGAATGTCATCTCGGTAAATACTCTTATGGACCAGGAAGCCGTAGCCAGACAGTTTAAAAAATACGACTTCACATCAATGCCGGTCGTAGACAATGAGAACCGCCTGGTCGGGATCATAACCGTCGACGATATCATGGATATCATGGAAGAAGAGGTTACCGAGGATATTGAAAAGATGAACGCTATCGTTCCTTCCGATAAGCCCTACATGAAGACGGGGGTTTTGGAGACATGGAAGAAACGTATACCGTGGCTTCTTTTGCTCATGGTTTCCGCAACATTCACAGGCAAGATAATACAGAAATATGAAGATGCTCTTAAGGCATGCGCTGTATTGACGGCATTTATCCCGATGCTCATGGATACGGGTGGTAACGCCGGAGGTCAGGCGAGCGCAACGATCATTCGTGGTCTTTCGCTTGAAGAGTTCGGCTTCAAAGATATCTTCAAAGTTGTTTGGAAGGAGATGCGTGTTGCTGTCGTTTGCGGCGCAACGCTTGCAGTTGCCAATTTCGTAAAGCTTCTTTTGATAGACAGAGTGACCGTATCCGTTGCTCTTGTTGTATGCATAACACTTGTGGCAGCCGTTATGATAGCCAAGTTTATCGGAAGCACGCTGCCGATCTTTGCAAAGAGGATCGGATTTGACCCGACTGTAGTCGCCAGCCCGTTCATCACAACGATCGTGGATGCGGTTTCGCTTATAGCTTATTTCGGTATTGCAACTGCGATACTTCATATTTAGAGGTACATTTGGATACTCGTTTAACAATCGAAGATGAAAGCGAGATACTCAGGTATCTCGGATACAGAGGCTCCGAGATCACGGACGGAGTGGAAAAGAGAATAGAGGCCTGCATGAATAAAGCCAATGAGGTAAGTAAGATCGGTTATTCATACAGGCTGTTTTCTGTTTCTTATGAAGAGAGCGGTGTCGTGGTACAAAACGCACTCATGACAATGCCGGGTAACAGTATAAAGAAACATCTCGCCGGTGCAGAAACGGTCGCCTTTATGTGCGTAACGCTGGGTCGTGCATTTGATGTCGAGGTCGAGGCGCAGATGGTGAAAGATCCCGCTTCGGGCGTTATATTGAACGCATGCGGAATAGCTTTGATAGAAAAAGCTGCGGATGAGCTTCAAAAGCTTATCGACGGCTCCCTTGAGGGAACACTTCATACCGGAGTGCGATTCAGCCCCGGATACGGAGATCTGCCTTTATCTTTGCAGGAAGATTTTTTAAGGATACTTAACGCAGAAAAATATGCGGGGATAAGGCTCAATTCAAGCTACCTTTGCAATCCGTCAAAAACGGTTACGGCGGTATGTGCGATAATCGATTAATTCATTTTTGATATAATTACAAAGGCTTTTTCGGAGGATCCGACTATGGACTATTTTGATAAGATACATATTCTTGACGGCGGTATGGGTACCGAACTGGTAAAGAAAAACGCTCCGATGGGTAAACTGCCGGAAGAGTTAAATATCACTCATCCCGAGATAGTAAAGGATGTACACAGATCGTATATCGAAGCCGGAGCCGATGTGATCTATACGTGTTCTTTCGGCGCCAATCCCTATAAATGCAAACATAGCGATCATTCTGTAGGAGAGATTGTAAAAGCATCGGTAAAGAATGCCAAAGAAGTCGTAAAAGAATCCGGCAAAGATGTGAGAGTAGCTCTTTCAATGGGCACGATCGGTGACATCTTAGAGCCTTTCGGCAATCTTAAATTCGATGATGCCTACGAAATGTATAAAGAGATGATGACTGCGGGCGAAGAAGCCGGAGCAGATATTCTGGTGCTTGAAACACAGACAGATCTTTTGGAAGTAAAGGCGGGAGTACTTGCGGCCAAAGAAAATACAAAACTCCCCGTTTGGGTAACGATGACCTTTGAACCAAACGGCAGAACCTTTACCGGTACGCTCGTTGAGTCCATGGCCATTACCCTTGAAAGCCTGGGTGTAGATGCGATCGGCGTAAACTGTTCCCTCGGCCCCAAGGAGCTGCTGCCGTTTGTAAAGAGAATGCTCGAAGTGTCATCACTTCCTTTGATAGTTAAACCTAACGCTGGCCTTCCCGATCCGAGGACAGGGGAATACGATCTTAGTGCCGAAGATTTTACAAAAGACATGAAAGAGTTTGTAAATATCGGCGTTTCCATGCTCGGAGGCTGTTGCGGAACAACTCCCGAATATATAAGAGGGTTAGTTGACATAACAAAGGGGCACAAGCCTGCAAAACCTAAAGAAAACAACCATTCTTACCTGTGTAGCTCCCGTGAGTATGTTGACATAACTAAGGTTCATGTTGTGGGCGAAAGAGTCAATCCCACCGGAAAGAAGGTATTCCAGCAGGCTCTTATCAATCATGACATAGACTACGTAAAGAATCAGGCTATTGAGCAGGTTGAAGCGGGCGCAAAGATACTTGACGTTAACGTGGGACTTCCCAAGATCGATGAAAAGGGTCTTATGGTTGAAGTCGTAAAAGAGCTTCAGGCTTTGATAGGCACGCCTCTTCAGATCGATTCGTCCGATCCCAAAGTTATCGAGGCAGCGTTAAGAGTTTACAACGGAAAAGCACTTGTAAACAGCGTTAACGGCGAAGATAAGGTGCTTGATACCATTCTTCCGATCGCTAAGAAGTACGGTGCTGCAGTCATCGGTCTTGCAATGAACGAGGGCGGTATCCCCAACGAATATGAAAAGCGTGTGGCAATAGCGGGACATATAGTTGAAAAATGCGCCGAATACGGCATAGGTCCCAAGGATATTTATATTGACTGTCTTACTCTTGCGGCCAGCGTTCAGCAAAAGGAAGTAAGAGATACGTTAAATGCAATAAGACTCGTAAAGGAAAAATACGGTGTACATACGGTGCTTGGTGTATCAAACATTTCTTTCGGTCTTCCGAAGCGCGAATATATAAACACTACATTCCTTACGCTCGCAATGGATGCGGGACTCGATCTTGCGATAATCAACCCCAACAACGCAGCCATGATGGGCGCGGTGGATGCTTTTCTTGTGCTCGATAACGTTGATAAGGGCGCCATGGAATATGTAGACAAATATGCACAGATTGCGGCGCTTGAAAAGGCTCAGGGCATCACAAACAAGTCGGTAAAGGTTGTAAAGCCCGGCGAAGCAGCGGGAAGTGACGAAGCAGGCGGAACGATATTTGACCATATACTTAAAGGACTTAAAGATTCGGTCGCAAAAGATGCTGAAGAACTGTTAAAGACAAAGGCACCGCTTGATATAGTAAATGACGATCTCATACCCGCACTTGACAGAGTGGGAGAGGATTTTGAAAAGGGAAAGAGTTTTCTTCCTCAGCTTCTTGCAAGTGCCAGCGCTGCGGAAGCGGGATTTTCGGTCATTAAAGAGTATATGGCTCAAAACAAGACCGGAGAGACCATCTCCAAGGGCGAGATAGTGCTTGCCACCGTCAAAGGCGATGTACATGATATCGGAAAAAATATAGTTAAGACCATTCTTGAAAACTACGGCTTTACCGTGATCGATCTGGGAAAAGATGTTCCTCCGGAGAAGGTTGTGGAGGTAACAAAAGAAAGAAACATCAAGCTTGTAGGTCTTTCCGCACTCATGACCACTACGGTGGCTTCTATGGAAGAGACGATTAAGCAATTGCATGCTGCGGGACTCGATTGCAAAGTCATGGTTGGCGGAGCCGTACTTACCGAAGAATTCGCAATGCAGATAGGTGCGGATTTCTATTCAAAAGATGCAAAACAGTCAGCCGACATAGCAAAGAAATTTTTCGGTTGCGAAGGAGCGTGATATATAAATGACCGACAGACGCAAGAAACAGCTTCAAAGGATCAAAAAGGCTCATATATGGCCTTCTTTGGTGGGAATCATAATAAAGATCACCGTAATGGCGTTTATAATGCATATTCTTTTGCTTGCTTATTTTGAGAACATTGTGAATATGCGGCTCGCCGATGCCAACAACACCGTCAGAAACGCAGTTGACGTAATGGAAGCGACGGGGAATGCCGATTCAATGTCACTCCTTTTCAGATACAGATATCTTACCGGCATGATCCCGGAGATCGAGGGAATGTGTCGTCTCGATAAAGACAATAATGTAGAGGAGTCTTTCGGAACGGAAAGGTTCGATCTTGCTTCTTTTGCCAGATTCAATACGATCAAAGACGATGATATGACAGCGGAGGTTTACATCGCCAAAAATCAGGATGGGATCAGTTTTTCCGAAAATGAAGGCTTCACCATTGATGTAAACGAGACTATCGGAAAATACCTTGTTTCTTTCAATCCGTCCACACTTATCGATGTGATGTCTCCGAGCGCCGGATGGAATAAAGAGGCGATATTTTCAACCGATCTCTGGTATGTGATCGACAATAAGCAGACAGATGGAAAGACTGCGATAATGTATCGTTTTTCTCTCACAAGAGAAGATTTCGGGTACGTCATTTTTGTATACGGTTTATTGATGCTCGTATTCCTGGTGCTCCTTGTATTTCACTCAATCTCGGTATTCAAGGTAGTGGCGGCAAAAAGAAACATCTACAAAATACTGTTCTTTGATATGGAAACGGGAGGTTTCAACGCTCCTCATTTCTATAAGAAGGCAAGAAAACTGTACAGGCGTATAAAAAGAGGCATATCACAGTACGCCATAGTAAATATACGACTCGAAAAGTACCGTTCGCTTATCGCATGTTACGGAAAAAGTGCGATCGAAACGCTTACGGATATGTTATATAACATTATTTCGCAAAACGCGGGTTCGAAGGAAGCATTTGCCCATATGGATAGCGGCGATTTCGCCATGATGCTTGAGTTTGCTTCGGAGCAGGAACTGGGCGAAAGACTTAAGCAGTTAATGCAGCAGCTTGAAAGTGTGGGTAACGGAAGCAGACTGTATTTTAATATGGGTGTCAGCCGGGTGACCGATGCAAAAGGCGATCCCGAAGAGGTTTACAATCAGGCTTATCTTGCTCGCTCTGTGATAAATGATGAAAATGCCGATTCCATCAACTGGTTCTCCGAAAAGTTAAGAGAACAGCAGATATGGGAGCGAAAAGTCGAAAATGATATGCAGGGCGCACTTGAACGTCATGAGTTTCAGATGTATCTGCAGCCCAAGTATACAACAAACGGAGAAAAAGTCGGAGGCGCGGAGGCACTGGTTCGCTGGATACATCCGACGGAAGGTTTTGTTCCTCCGGGAAAATTCATTCCCATATTCGAAAAGAACGGATTCATACTCCAGCTTGACGATTATATGATCAATGAAGTTGCCCGGTATCAGGCAAAGTGGATTTCGGAAGGAAAGAAAGTTGTTCCGATCTCGGTCAATGTATCGCGAGCACACTTCTTAAATGACAATCTGGCGGAACACATAAGAAACATCATAGACAGCTATTGCGTTCCTCATGACTGCATAGAACTTGAACTTACGGAGAGCGCTTTCTTTGATGATAAGAATGCTCTCATTGCAACGGTCAAGAAGATGCAGGAGTTCGGGTTCGTGGTATCGATGGACGACTTTGGCGCAGGTTACTCGTCGCTTAATTCTCTTAAGGAGCTTCCGCTCGACGTTATAAAACTTGACGCGGAATTCTTCAGAGGAGAAGGAAACGATGAAAGAGGAAAACTTATCGTTACCGAGACCATCGATCTTGCAAAGCGACTGGGTATGCACATAGTAGCGGAAGGTATCGAAACAAGAGAGCAGGTAGACTTCCTAAAGGAAAGAGAATGCGATCTCATCCAGGGCTTCTATTTTGCAAAGCCCATGCCTACGGATGAATTTGAAAAATGTGCTTTCTCATAATGAAATGACACAATGGGGTGTAGCGTCTCAAAAGGCGTTACACTCCATTTTTTTGTTGAACAGCAGTTAAATGGGTGTTATAATGCCTTTCGTTGGTTAGGAGACAGTATATATGATGCAGAAAAGAGAAGACATAAGAAACGTTGCGATAATCGCACACGTAGATCACGGTAAAACAACGCTTGTAGACGTATTGTTAAAGCAAAGCGGTGTATTCAGAGAAAACCAGGAAGTGGCCGAAAGAGTCATGGACTCCAACGACATTGAAAGAGAGCGTGGTATCACGATCCTTTCAAAGAACACAGCGGTCACATATAAAGATACGAAGATAAACATCGTCGATACTCCCGGACATGCGGATTTCGGAGGAGAGGTTGAACGAGTTCTTAAGATGGTAAACGGCGTTATCCTTGTGGTAGACGCTTTCGAAGGTCCCATGCCTCAGACTAAGTTCGTTTTAAGAAAGGCCATGGAACTTAAACTTCCCGTTATCGTCTGCGTAAACAAGATCGACAGACCTGAAGCGAGACCTACCGAGGTTATAGACGAAGTTTTGGAACTTTTGATGGACCTTGATGCCAGCGACGAACAGCTTGACTGTCCTTTTGTTTTTGCATCCGCAAAGACAGGTACCGCATCCCTGGATCCCAACGTACCCGGCAAAGACATGGCGCCTTTGTTTGATACCATACTCGATTACATTCCCGCTCCCGAGGGCGATCCCGAGGCAGGCACACAGCTTCTTATAAGCACCATAGATTACAACGAGTATGTGGGACGTATAGGAGTCGGAAAAGTCGATAACGGTACCATAAGCGTCAATCAGGAAGTGGTGATCGTAAATCATCATGAACCCGATAAGTTAAAGAAGGTTAAGGTATCGAAACTTTACGAGTTTGACGGCCTTTCAAAGGTTGAAGTAAAGAGCGCGGGAATCGGTTCCATCGTAGCCGTTTCGGGTATCGCAGACATTCATATCGGAGATACGCTTTGCTCACCCGATGACGTAAAGCCCATTCCTTTCCAGAAGATTTCCGAGCCCACCATCGCAATGAACTTTGTGGTAAACGATTCGCCTTTGGCAGGACAGGAAGGTAAGTTCGTTACTTCAAGACATATAAGAGACAGACTTTTCAGAGAACTTAACACCGATGTTTCATTAAGGGTGGAAGAAACCGATTCGACGGATTCCTTTAAGGTTTCGGGAAGAGGAGAACTTCATCTTTCGGTCCTTATCGAGAACATGCGTCGTGAAGGATATGAATTTGCCGTAAGCAAAGCGGAAGTACTATACAAGCAGGACGAAAGAGGCAAGAAGCTTGAGCCTATGGAACTTGCTTATGTGGATGTTCCCGAAGAATTTTCCGGCGTCATCATCGAAAAGTTAAGCCAGCGTAAAGGCGAACTTAAAGAGATGGGTCACGCAAGCGGCGGATATACAAGACTTATATTCTCAATTCCTTCAAGAGGACTTATAGGATACAGAGGAGAGTTCCTTACCGATACAAAGGGTAACGGTATCATGAATACCGTATTCGACGGTTACGGTGAATACAAGGGAGATATTGCTTACAGAAGTCAGGGCTCGCTTATCGCATTTGAAAGCGGTGAATCCGTAACATACGGTCTATTCAATGCTCAGGAAAGAGGAACGTTGTTTATCGGACCGGGTGAGAAGGTGTATGCGGGCATGGTCATCGGACAGACGGGAAAGAGCGAAGATATCGAAGTTAACATATGCAAAAGAAAGCAGCTTACCAATACACGTTCTTCGGCAGCAGACGAAGCTCTTCGTCTTGTACCGCCCAAGATATTAAGCCTTGAGCAGGCACTTGATTTCATTGATACCGATGAATTGCTTGAAGTTACGCCCAAATCGTTAAGGATTCGTAAGAAGATACTGGATCCTACGTTAAGAAAGCGTGCTTCCTTCAAGAAATAAAGAGACAAATCTGCAAAAGTGTCCGCCACAGAAAGACATTTGTTCGAATTTGGCTTGTTTACGCTATTTTTTGCGTTTTCATGTTGACAGTGGTTTTTTGTGGTGCTACTATGCAGTCAAGTTAATAAAAACGGTAGAGGTCGCGTCGATCAAGAGTAGCAATCGGATGTGTCGGACACATGTGAAGATTGTCGAAAGGGAAAGACGCCGAAGGAACGGTTCTTCCGAGGAGCCGGGTCCTGGGCATACGATCAATAATCGTATGACTGTCATCCCGAAAGGGATGGGGAGCTATCAAATTGTATGTTGATTAGGGCTGACCGTATTTATTACGTTCAGCCTTTATTTATTCAATAAATAAAGGCGAACGGCACAAATACTTTTAGATGAGGAGACCTGAAATGAGCAAACCTATTTTTACCGGAGCTGCAGTTGCACTTGTAACTCCAATGAAATCAAACGGAGAAGTTAATTACGAAAAACTCGACGAACTTATCGAATTCCAGATCGCCGGAAAGACCGATGCCATCGTAGCGTGCGGTACCACCGGTGAAGCATCCACCCTTTCACATGAAGAACATTTGGATGTTATAAGACATACGGTCAAGAAAGTGGCCGGAAGAGTTCCCGTTATCGCAGGAACAGGTTCAAACAGCACAGAGACGGCAATCTATCTTTCGGTTGAAGCAGAGAAAGCCGGCGCAGACGCTTTGTTATTGGTAACACCTTACTACAACAAGGCAACACAGAAGGGACTTATAGAGCACTTCGTAAAGACGGCTGAAGCGGTTAAGATCCCTGTTATCCTTTACAACGTTCCTTCAAGAACAGGCTGCAACATTCAGCCCGCAACAGTTAAAGAGATCAACAGACGTGCAAGCAACGTAGTTGCCATCAAGGAAGCAAGCGGAGACATCTCTCAGGTAGCAATGCTCGCATCCATCATGGATGAAGACTTTGCGATCTATTCGGGAAATGACGATCAGATAGTTCCCATCCTTTCACTTGGGGGACTCGGAGTTATTTCGGTACTTTCAAACATCGCTCCCAAGGAGACTCACGACATCGTTGCCACATATCTTGAGGGTGACGTAAAGAAGAGCGCAAAGCTTCAGCTTGAAGCCATTGACGTGATCAAGAGTCTGTTCTGTGAGGTTAACCCCATTCCCGTTAAGACCGCTCTTAACCTTATGGGTATGAACGCAGGACCTTTAAGACTTCCTCTTACCGAGATGGAAGAGACCAACGTATCAAGACTTAAGAAATCTTTGCTTGATTACGGCATCAAGGTTGAGTCAAACCAGGTACTTAAATTCAACGATCTTTCAAAAGATTGAGGTAAAAAGAAAATGACCAGAATAATAATGCACGGTTGCAACGGCCGTATGGGACAGATGATAACCGGCATCGTTAAAGAAGATGCAGAGGCAGAGATCGTAGCCGGAATCGATGTGGCCGACAACATAGAGACAAATAAATATCCCGTATTTACTGACATAAACGCATGTGACGTTGAGGCAGACGTTGTAATAGATTTTTCTTCTGCCAAAGCTGTAGACAAGCTTATGGACTATTGCAAAAAGAAAAATCTTCCCCTTGTTCTTTGCTCTACGGGCCTTTCCGAGGAGCAGCTTGCAAGAGTAAAGAGCGATTCCGCAGATTATGCGATACTTAAGAGCGCAAACATGTCCCTTGGAATAAACACGCTTCTTAAGGCTTTAAAGGAAGTTGCAAAGACTCTCGTTCCCGCGGGCTTCGATATTGAGATAGTGGAGCAGCATCATCATAACAAACTCGATGCTCCTTCGGGTACCGCCCTTGCTCTTGCCGATTCCATAAACGAAGAGTTTGACAACTCATTTGAGTATGTTTACGATCGTTCTCAGGTTCGCAAGAAAAGAGATACGAATGAGATCGGAATAAGCGCCGTAAGAGGAGGAAGCATAGTGGGAGATCATCAGGTGATCTTCGCAGGTCTCGATGAAGTGGTTACCATCCAGCACACCGCATATTCAAGAGCGATATTCGCAAAAGGTGCCGTAGCCGCAGCTAAATTCTTAAGCGGTAAGAAGAACGGGTTATACGATATGAGCGACGTGATCGGATAATTAAATAAGATGAATATGAAAAAGAGGAAGAACGAATTGTTCTTCCTCTTTTGATATCCATTGATATCCCCTCATTTAAATCAAAAACCTTATTGCTAATTCTAAACCCGGAACTCTAAATGCGTTGCATCTATAGCTGTCTTATTAAAAAATAAGAATATGTAAGAAAAGGCACTTCGTGTTGCTGATTTGTAACGGTCGTAATTACTTAACAACAGTAACGTTTACGGCCTGAGGTCCTTTTGCTCCGTCGGTTACTTCGAACTCAACTGCAGCGCCTTCTTCCAAAGACTTGAAACCTTCTGCATTGATTCCGGAGAAGTGAACGAATACATCGTTACCGGACTCGTCTGAAATGAATCCGTAACCCTTCTGGTTGTTGAACCACTTTACAGTACCTTTGTTCATTCTGAATACCTCCAAAAATATATATCGCTTTCACGATAATCAAAGAGTAGCACAAGACTTTAAAAAAGTAAAGCACTAAATTGTGATAAATTGCAGAATTCTGCCACTATTTAGCCGTTTTTTAAAACCCGAGGGGTGTATTTGCTGCTGTCTTGACACCTTATCGGGCGTTGTTATATAGTTTAAAGGAATGCGAACGGGCATTTTTGATGAAAAATATAGGACATTGGAGATAAATGACGTGACAGGTGAAAAAAGAAGAGAAGAGATAATGAAGGTGCTTGATGCATCGGATAAGCCCATGTCTGCCACCGCATTGGCAAAAATGTACGGGGTCAGCAGACAGATAATAGTGGGTGACATAGCGCTTTTAAGAGCCGAAGCAAAGGATATTATAGCCACCAACAAAGGCTATATCATAAATAAGATACCCAGAAAAGCCGAGTGTATGGTAAAGGTAAGACATAAACCCGAAGATCTTTACGACGAACTTTGCAGTATCGTCGATCTTGGTGCACAGGTTCTTACAGAAGAGACAGAGAGTCCGGTATACGGACGCATTGTTACAGAAATAAACGTTTTAAGCCGTGAAGATGCGCGTGTGATCTCGGAAAAATTTATGGACAGTACTGCCACACAGCTTTCCGAACTCACTAAAGGAGTACATTATCATAAGATCGTTGCAGACAATGAGCTTACGATAATAAGAGTGCAGAAAACACTTAACGAAAAGCACTATCTTACCAAGTGATCGGGTTAAAAAAGCGCAAATTTGCCTATTTTTGCGATTTCTGTTAGAATAAGTGCGCTTATGAAGAATGTTATGGCAAAAAAACACAAGAAGAAAAGAATTTACACAACTTCAGTCACTTCAAACATCGCAAGCGACAAGACAAAGTATTATCGCACACGATTCAACGTGTTCAGAGCGTGTATCGTCGTGACAATTCTGGTAGTTGCCATCGGTGCCTTTGCCACCTGGTATGTTCTTAAAGAGTTTGTTACCATGGAGGCTCAGGTAAAGACTTTACGTGAGACCGTATCTACTCAGGAAGCAACGATACTGGATCTGGGTAAAAAGAACGCGGAACTCGAGAGTCGAAACGAGATACTTTCGGTAACTGTCGGGAAACAGCAGGTTGAGAACGAAGAACAGGAAGAGATACGTAAAGAGCGTGCCATCCCCAACGGGTTCCCCCTTACTTCATCCGCGGAGATAGAAGAGCAGGAGACAGATCCGGAGGATGAGGATTACATCCCCATGGTGGTGTTTGTTATGTCCGAAAATACAGACATAGTGGCTACCGCCGACGGAACCGTTTTAAGCGTAAGAGAGGATTCGGTATACGGAAACTGTGTCGTAATAGATCACGGCAACGGATACCAGACATTATATAAAAATACGGAGCCTCCGAAAGTCAGCGAAGGCGACGAAGTCGTAAGAGGTGCCATAATATACGTAGGCACCGGCGACGAAGAGAACAGATTCTGCTACCAGATAACTTATCTCGATCAATATACTGATCCGATGGAACTTATCGATATAGAAGGTTAAAGGAGATATAAATGGGAAAGTCAGATGAATACAAATCCGGTCGCGTTTCAAGCGTTATCGGAAAGAAAACGGTAGTTGAGGGTACTTTAAAAGGATATGAGCTGTTACGTATCGACGGTCTTGTCAAAGGCAAGGTTGAATCGGACGGAAAAGTCATAATCGGCAGAGGCGGTATGGTGGAAGGTATCGTGGAAGCCGTAGAGATCTATGTGGGCGGAACGATAAACGGTGAACTTTTCGCATCCGAAAAGGTTGAGGCCAATCCGACAGGTGAGATTTACGGTGATATTCACACAAAACGACTCATCGTCGACGACAATGCCGTGTTTGAAGGCCGTTGTGAAATGACGACAGGGGAAGCAAAGGCAAAACCCGCGGAAGAAAAAGCACCGGCAAAAAAGAGAAAAGCTCCTGCTAAAACCAAAGCGGCGGAAGAAAAAACTTCGGAAGAAACCGAAGTGATCGTAGAAGAGATAAGCGAATAAAAAACAGGGCGTCTGCCCGGTTTTTTTGTTTATTTCGATAATCTGTTAAATACCATCTCGTAACCGTCGTTTCCGTAATTTAACGATCTGTTTACACGGCTTATGGTTGCGGTTGAAGCACCGGTCTTTTCGGCTATCTCCATATAGGTATGTCCGGCTTTTAACATGTAAGCAACTTCATAACGCTGCGAAAGGCTTAAAAGCTCGTTTACCGTACAAAGATCTTCAAAGAATTCGTAACATTCTTCTCTTGTTTTCAAACAAAGAATACCGTCAAATAAGCTGTCAACAGCTTCGGTCTTTATCTTACTGTTCATAAATGAGATCCTCCCGGTTCATTCATCGTTTAACTCTATAAAATTTTAGCATACTAAAGTTTTAAAGTAAAGACGTAAAAGTGTTTTTAATAATTCGATAATAGTATATTAAAAATCTTGTGATGTGGTTTTTAATACTATATACTGAAAAGTACCCCGTAATCAGTGGGTTTATAAGGTGCAAACGTAAAAATGGGTTAGAAAAGGCGGTAAAGGTATGATCATTGATACAGACGATCTGTTAAACAGTATTAAAGATTCATTTGAGAACATTAAATATGTAAAAAGCGAAGAGATTCCGGACATAGATCTGTACATGGATCAGGTAACTACGTTTCTTGACGAAAAACTTAAGTCAAGCGCCCGTAATCCCAAAGACGAAGAAAAGCTCGTTACGAAGACGATGATCAACAATTATGCAAAGACCGACGTCATTCCCGCACCGGTCAGAAAGAAGTACAGCAGAGATCATTTGTTTTTAATAATCTTCGTGTATTATTATAAGAACTTCTTACAGATAAACGACGTAAAGACACTGCTGGATCCCATAAGAGAAAACTTTCTGGATGCAGAGGGTGACTTCGGAATAGAAGACGTTTATAAAGAAGTGTTCGACAATCTTCATGAAACCTTCGTAAAGATAGAAGCGGATGTTACAAAAGAGTACGAAGAAGCGATGAAGAGCTTTGAAAACGCCCCCGAGAGCGAGCGTGAATATTTAAAGATATTTAACCTCATAAGTAAGATAAGCACGGATATATATGTAAAGAAACTTCTCGTGGAGAAGATGATCGACTCGATAAAAGAACACAGAACCGAAGACATGTCAGAAAGCGAGGTGTAAGTATGTTGGTAAGTGAACTTGCAAATTACGGTTTTAACCTAAGCGAAGCAATGGAGCTTTGTGCGGATGATGAAGATATTTATAAGGAAGTGCTTGAAACGGCACTTGAAGAAGGTCGTGAGAAGATTCCCTTTATAAACGATCTTTTTGCGGGTAAGGATTTCGACAGATATATAATCGAAGCCCACGGACTTAAGAACGCCGCCAGACAGATAGGATGCGACAAGCTTTCCGATATGGCCAAGGAGTCCGAACTTGCGGGAAAAGCCGGTGATATCGACAAGATGATCTCCAATCATGAAGCTCTCATGGCAGAGTACCAACGTGTCGTTGATGTGATGGCACAATTGTTTTGATATTTAAGTTTTTGTCATTTCAATTAAGGAACTGTTAAGAATTGAACAAGAGACAGATTAAGACTTCCGTAGGTCTGCGTTGTACATTAGTATCAGCAAAAGGCTTACGGAAGTTTTGATTCGTAACGTAAATAAATAACAGTTCACGAAAGAGAGGACAAGAAAATGAACTTAAAGAAGAATGCAAAGAGATTGATCATAGGAGGTGTAGCTGTTGCAGCGGTTGTGATCGGAGTTGTTTCACTTAACGCAAATGCGGCACTCCATGTTAAATCTTTCATGGTAACAAAATCGGATTTCACAAAGGTGACCGAGTTTAACAGTAACGTAAGATCGAATTCATCCAAGACCTATTATTCGGAGATAAACGGTAAGATCGGAACAGTTTCGGTAAAAGAGGGCGACAGCGTAAAGAAAGGCGATCTTCTTATTTCTTTTGACAACGATGAGATTGAAAGACAGCTCTTACTCATGGAGTTCGAGGCTAAGACAAACCGGGGCAATTACGATGATGCGCTCCAGGCAAACAGAAAGACAGCAGGTCTTTATTCGGAAGCCACAAGCAACCTTGCGGTTTTAAATCAGCAGATCGAAGATACACAGAACGCACTTACAAAGGCTCAGAACAAACTTCTTGAGTATGATTATGACGATTATGCAAAAGCCCAGGAAGAAGTCAACAGACTTACGGTTTTGCTTTCGGATTACAAGGAGCTTAAAGCAGAGATGACAAGCCAGAAGGCTTCTTCTTACACTACTGTAATGACAAAAGCCGGCAAAGAAAAAATTGAAGCCGTAAAAGAGTCAAACGACTATAATTATGAAAGAACCACAACCAGACTTAATGCAGCAAAAGACGGTGTAAGAGCAGACTTCAACGGTGTTGTGACATCCATCGCGACTTGCGAAGGCGCAAGCATAGGTGAAGGAACACAGCTCATTACTCTTGAATCAACCGATGATGTAGTGGTAAGAAGCTGCGTAAACAAGTATGATATTGACAGTGTTAACGAAGGACAGCCCGCAACCGTAAAGATCAGAGGAAAAGAGTACACCGGTAAGGTTACCCGTATCGAGAAGATGGTAGATCCCGCACAGGGAACGGGCGTAGGTGTGGAGGTTGCATTGGAAGCTCCCGACGATAACATAATCCTCGGACTTGAAGTTAAGTCAAAGATCGAAACCGCAAACTTAAAAGATGTATTGCAGGTTCCCACTTCCGCTCTTGACAGTGACAACGACGGAGACTTCGTATTCGTACTTAAGGATTGCAAAGCAGTTAAGACTTACATCGAACTTGGCGAGCAGAACGACAACATGGCTCAGGTATTGAGCGGTATCGGCGCAGGCGATGTGGTTGTCTGGAGCGAAAATGCTACGATCAAAGACGGTTCTGACGTAAACGTGGATTAATAGATAAAGGAATTGTTGATATGGAAACAAAAGAGACAATATTAACCGCAAAGGATCTTTCCAAAACATTTTCAAACGGATCGGTTCAGCAGCACGTACTTAAAAACTTAAACCTTTCGGTCTACAAAGGAGATTTCACCGTAATAATGGGTAACTCCGGATCGGGTAAAAGTACACTTTTGTATGCGCTTTCCGGTATGGACAGACCGTCCCTTGGAACGATCACTTATTATACCGGTGATGCAAACGGGGACAAAGAAACTGAAATATCACAGTTTTCAAATGATAAGCTTGCGGTATTCAGACGCAATCACGTTGGATTTGTTTTTCAGCAGAATTACTTAAATGACAGCATGAGCGCCCTTGATAACATCATGGTGTGCGGTTTGCTTAAGAGCGAGAACAGAAAAGAACTTGCAGACAGAGCAAAGTCTTTATTAGAAAGTGTTGAGATAACGGAAAGCGACTGGAACAAGTTCCCTTCCATGTTATCGGGCGGTCAGCAACAGAGAGTTGCGGTGGTAAGAGGCGTCATCAACAAACCCGAAGTTTTGTACGCTGATGAGCCTACAGGTGCACTTAACTCTCAGAACACCGAAAACGTTCTTAATATCCTTACCGACTTAAATAATGAAGGACAGAGCATCGTAATGGTTACACATACCATTATGGCGGCAGAACGCGGCAACAGGATCATATATCTTACAGACGGTATGATCGCCGACGAGATCGATCTTGGGCCTTATGTCGGAGGATACAAGGATGAGACAAATCCTCGTATAGAAGAGGCAAAAGAAAGACACGCAAGGCTTAAAGCCTTCTTACAGAATATGGGATGGTAGGACAGATATGTACAGATTTTTCTTCATCGCCAAAAACAATATGAAAAAACAGAAAAAGGATATGATAACCTTTTTCGTAATGACTTTTATATCCGCTTTTTTGATCTTTATATGCATGACAATGCTTTTGGAAACGGGAAAACTTCTTGATACCCTTCATGAAAAGACAAATTCGGCCGATCTTATGATACTTTTGAACAGTGACAACAAAGCGGTCAATGCAAAGATGGAAGACATCATAAGAGGCAGAGAAGAAGTCAAAGAATATGAAGCTGCCGAGTATGCCAGCACGAACGGCAAGTACAGACACAAGGGTGAAAAAAGATGGACGGAGTACGGCCTGATGTTCTTTAAGAACGATCTTTCGGGAAAAGTCCAGTCACCCACTGTCGATGTCACGAAATTAAAAGACAACGAGATCATACTTCCGATCGCATTATGTACTTCTTTTCGTACAGGTGATTCCATACAGTTTAAGATAGATGATTTTACTTATGAGTTTAAGATCGTCGGGTTCAATGAAGATACATATTTTTGCTCGCCCATGAATATGGGATCATACCTTTGCTTTGTGACTCCGAGAGCCTTTGATAATCTGATGTTTGACAATGCGGACGGCATGTTGACTCACGGATACCGTTATTCGGTGGTATGCAAGGATAAGGACCTGGATACGGGTACGTTTTCCGACGGGATCGAAAGCGAGTATATAGCATGGCGTGCGGAATACACCGCTGCTCATCCCGGCGTCAGTGTCGGAGGATACAACTTCCTTCCAAGAGGTATCATGTATTCGGCAAGCACCATACTTCCTTACATGTTCGTTGCAATAATGCTTTTGTTTGCGATAATCATCTTTGCGATATCCCTTGTCATAATCGATTTCAGTATCAAGAACTTTATCATGACAAATATGAAGAACACGGCCATTATGGAAGCTTCGGGTTATACGGTTAAAGAGATGGTACTTATTCTTTTAACACAGCTTTTGACCGTGTCGGGAGTCGGAAGTATAGTCGGTGTAGCAGTCGGCGCGTTGTCCATAGGAAAAGTCGGTTATATCATGTATTTCCTTTTGGGACTTAAATGGAACAGACCGATAAACGCGGGAATTGCAATAGGCGTAGTGATCTTCATATGCATTGTGGTTTCGTTACTTACACTGTTACTGGGAAGAGATTACAAGAAAACAACGGTACTTGAAGCATTAAGAGGCGGCATTAACGCTCACAACTTCAAAAAGAACTTTTTCTCATTCGATAAGTCAAATCTTCCGGTGTCGGTAACCCTTGCACTTAAAGAGACCTTCGGAAGATTCAGAAGTCAGCTCGGTATCATATTTATCGCAGCCATTCTTACCATTTCGGCGGTAATAGTCATGGGAATGGTAGATACGTTTGCTTCCAGCAGTGAAGCGGTAATGAACATCGGAGGATTTATCTTCGAAGATGCCGAAGTAGACATTGAAAGCGAAGAGATGTTGGAAACGATCAACAATATGTCTACCGTAGAATATGTTTACGGTGACACATGGGTGACCGTTGAGATATCCAAGGGTAAAAAGAAACAGAACATTACTTCAAGAGCTTTCACGGATACTTCGAACATCATAGGCGGAGGCTTGGCGGAAGGACGCTGGCCCAAGCATAACAACGAGATCATGATGGCTACCAATGCGGCAAAAACTTTCGGAGTCACCGTCGGCGATACGGTAAACGTAAAATACGGAATAAATGAAGAGAGCTATATAGTATGCGGTCTTAATCAGACCTTCAACAACCTGGGTATGATGGCGTTCTTCACCACGGACGGCATGAGAAGGATCGTTAATATACATCCCAGTGTGGGTGAGGTTAAGATAAAGAGCAATTTCTCGTATAACGACTTTGAAAAGGAGTTTAAATCGGTCTATCCCGATATTGAAGTCATTAGTATCGATGAAGCGGCTGCAAGCATAGTGAATCTTATCATAAGTTCAATGAAGATATGTGCCATTTTGATAGCGGTACTCACCGGACTTATCATAGCTTTTGTGGAATCGCTTATCATAAGAACTCAGATCAACAGAGAGTGGAGAAACTTAGGCGTATCCAAGGCTTTAGGATATACATCCGGTCAGCTTATTTGGCAGACGGTGCTTTCAAATATACCGGGGGTTCTCATGGGAATAGCGATCGGATTGCTTACGGGCGGATTGCTCGGAGAAAAAGGCTGTCAGGCAATGTTCTCCATATTCGGATACAAGAAAGTTACGTTCAACATATATCCTTTCTCTTATGTCCTTGTAGCGATACTGATTATTTCGGTGGCTATGGTCACATCGGCATTAAAGGGAAAGAGAATACAAACCCTTGAACCCGTTAAGATGATAACGGAAGAATAAAGAAATTATGACAGAATAAATCGCTTAGTGCGATTTATTCTGTTCGTCGTTGATGTTATACTATTTTAAAAACTATCGGAAAGGGAGTAAAGTTATGCATTATAACTGTCTTATAGTTGACGATGAGACGGAACTTGCCCAGACCACAGCCGAATATTTTAAGATGTTTGAGGTGTCAACAGCCTACGTTGACAGCGCAAAAGCCTGTTATGCCTTTTTTGAAGAAGGAAACAGTGCGGATCTTATATTGCTCGACATCAACTTGGGCGACGGTTCGGGCTTTGAAGTCTGTAAGCGCTTAAGAGAAGATATGCAGCTTCCCATCCTTTTCATAAGTGCGCGTCAAAGCGATGACGATGTTTTGATCGCTCTTTCCATTGGCGGCGACGATTACGTCAAGAAGCCCTACAGTCTGTCGGTACTGCTGGCAAAGGTCAAGGTTACCCTTAAACGTCTGGGAATGACGGAAGGAACTCCGGGAGCCGCAAATCCGGAGGACGAAAAAAGCACGTCGGAAGGCGAGATTCTTTCTTTGGACCCCAAGACCATGTCTGCGGTTCTTAAGGGAAACAGGATTGCTTTAAAAGCCAAAGAGTATGCGCTTCTTTCGTGCCTCTACAACCATAAGAACACGATAGTCAAAAAGGAAGTGCTTTTTGACGAAGTGTGGGGAGACGCGTTTTTCAGCGACAGTACACTTAACGTTCATATAAGAAAATTAAGAGAGAAGCTTGAAGACAATCCCAACGATCCCAAGATAATCAAAACGGTTTGGGGCACGGGATATTATCTTGAAGTATAGAGAGAAGACGTATGAAACATTATGTGCGGATGAGCTCGATCTTTTTTATCGTAATGATCGTGGCACTTTTGGCTTTTTATTCCACAAGCAGAAAATACATATACGAAAAAAGAGACATCACTTACTATAACGACCTCGTTTTTACCATCGAAGAGGAATATGCTTACGGAGTGAGCGAGGAAGTCCTTGAGGAAAAGTACGGTTGTGACATAGTCATTTCAAAAGAGATTCACAATCCGGAATTGGCCGATATTTACAGCAACAACTCTTTTGTGTTGGATTTTGCTCCGAAGGGAGAGTATATCGGCAAGATCGCCTGGGCAGATTCTTTTGAACTTTTCCATAACACAAAAAAGGCCATGTTCAATGCGGCCCTTATACTGTGGGTTATCATCTTTATCGCAGGATTCTGTGCCTTTGCGACCTTTTATTTTTCCTTCATAAAGCCTGTTGAGAACATCAAGCATTTTTCCGAGGAGATCGCAAAAGGCAATCTCGATGAGCCTATTCCGATGCACAGGAACAATTTGTTCGGAATGTTTCTTGAGGCCTTCGACCTTATGCGCATAAGGCTAAAGGAAGCGAGAGAAAAGGAGATCGAATCCGAAAAAGCAAGGAAAGAACTGGTAACGCAGTTAAGCCATGACATTAAGACGCCCATCGCCATTATAAAAGCAACCTGCGAATTGATGGAGCTTAAGCTTAGGATGAAAGACGGCGAGAATAAAGAACGTGATGATACGCTGGAAAAGGTGACGCTGATCTCAAAAAAGGCACAGACCGTTACGGACATCATGAACAACGTCATGCATGCCACCATCGAAGAGCTTGAGAGCATCTCGGTAAACGTGGATACGGAAAGTCTGAAAACGATCGATGAGTATTTAAGAAATATCAAGGACTGTGGAAATGTTATCGTAAAGAACTCGCCTCCCGGGTATCTTGTATATATGGACAAGTTAAGACTTGAGCAGGTAATGGACAACATAATCGGCAACTCACACAAATACGCGAATACCGATATTGAAGTAAGCTACAGCGAAGATACCGATGTCATGATGGAGGACGGAAGCAAGGGAACCGTTGCCAAGATAACCATAAGAGATTTCGGTCCCGGTGCGGATGAAGAAGATATGACCCTTCTTTCGGAAAAATACTACAGGGGTAAGAACGCCAAAGAAAGCAACGGTTACGGCCTGGGTCTCTATCTTGTAAAGTACTACATGGACAAGATGGGCGGAGGAATGGATTATTACAACGACAACGGATTTGTTGTTGAGCTGATGCTTAAAAAGGTTTAAAGGTTTATATAACAAAAGAGCGTTTCGCCTTGAAACGCTCTTGTTATCACTGTTTTGCAAGTTTATAAAGTTCTTCGACAGCAAGCCTTGTCTTGGCGACTATATCCCCGGCATTTTTCGGGAAGCAGTAGTAGGCATTTTTCATATCGCCGATATTGATCATGTCGCCGATCTCATACCAGAAGTAGTCTGCGTTCAGACTGTAAGTGGAAGAGGGCTTCTGATAATAATCGATCTTTCCGTTACAGCCCGTAAGATGAAAACCTTCTTTTGAGTGCGTGAGCTCTCCGGTACCGACTTTGTACAGGAATTTGCGATTGACTATCATGTATATGTCGACATCGGCTTTAAGGGAGTAAGTATCGTTTATGAGATCGTTTCTTACACATTCCCGTTCCCATTTAAACCAGTCGGGAATGTGGTTAAACTTTGCCTCGACGTTATCGCCCTTTAAGAAGCCGTATTCGTCGAGGGTATAGGAAGCGTTGCAGGCATCGCACTTTATGTGGATTCCCTTTCCCACCATTTGGCCTTCTTTGTTACAATGAGGGCATTTGTAAAGCACGCGGTTAAGCCCGTCCGCTCTGAAGGGCTCGTCTATCTTTATGTGATTTTCCTGCTGCCATTTGAACTGGTCGAAAGAAAAGCAGTCTTTAATGAGGCTGTTTATCTCCTCCACGCTCTTTTCTTCGATCTCTTCGGGACTTAAGAGATATCTGGTCTCACAACTTATGTCAACCTTTCTTATTTGGAGCATGTTGTACAGAGGATCTCTTGTGAAGGCACCGTAGGTATTTATCATGACCACGGGAACTTTTAGTTTTTTGATGCATTTACCGAGACTTTCCGGAAGGGTTGTAGCGGTTCCGTCAAA
>JAGCTJ010000070.1 GCA_017963665.1 Lachnospiraceae bacterium
CGTTTCACAGCATAAGGATGACAAGCACAAAAAGCGTGTAAGGTGGGCGGTGGTTCTTTCTATACTGTTCGCACTCACTTACGTGCTGGGATATCAGCTTCAATATGTGGGAAACACTCTTCCCGGAGTAAAGGGAAAAGCGGTGATCTTACTTCATTCCATAGGATTTCTTCCTTTGATGGTTCCGCTTTTTTATCTTTTGCTTTATTTTGTGGATCATTCAAAGCACGTTACGCTTACGGGCAAGGCTTTTTACAGCGGAAAGAAGATATTCTTTATAGCGTGGGCAGTGATCTTTGTGTCTTGGATACCCGCATTTTTGGCATATTATCCGATGATCATGTCGTATGATTTCCATGCGCAGGTGCTCAATTCGGCACTTGGTTTTGCGGCTTTTTCGGACCATCATCCGTATCTTTCCACAATGGAGATCTCGGCGTTTTATCATATCGGACTCGCTATCGGAAACACACAGACGGGTATTGCTTTGATGGCTGTATTCCACATGTTCGTAAACAGTGTGGGATATGCTTACGCGGTTTACGTTCTCTCAAAACTGTTGCCGTTTAAGCAGACTCCGTTTATAGCAACGGCAGTTATGGCACTTTTCCCTACTCACCCCGTTATGGTGTTGAGTACTACGAAAGACGTCATATTCTCGTTATTCTTCCTTTTGTTCATATGTGTCATATTGGAGCGAGTGTTCTTTGCGGACACAAAGGGAAGAAGAATCAAGTTCGACATATTTATAATTCTTACGGGTATAATGGCGTGTCTTTGGAGAAACAACACGGTTTATGCCGTCATAGTCGCCGGAATACTGGTTGCACTGTTTACAAAGGGAAGAGCAAAACTGCTCATCCTTGCCGCAACTGTTCTTATAGCAGCCGGTTACAAAGGCGGTTACGCCGGACTTCGCAAGATTGTCGGAGATGAACGTAAAACTTATCCAACCGAGATGCTCAGCGTATATGTTCAGGCATACGGAAGAACCGTATACAAAAATCAGGAGACGCTCGATCCCAGATGCTGGGAGATCATCACATTTTATCTTCCCGAGTATTGCATTTACGGATACAATACGGGAATCTCGGATGCGCTTAAAGCATATATTCCCGAGATGTACGACCATTATGAAGGCCATTGGGGCGACGTTATAAAGGATTTCATCTATGTAGGCGTCAGATATCCCAATGAATACATCGATTCGTTCCTTGACCTTACAAGAGGATACTGGTTCATGGACGATACATCTTTTGCCGATGTTTTGGGTGAAGGATACGAAGGAAGGATGGGTATAATCTACACGTACAATTCTTCCGAATCATGGATGGTTGATGAGATCAAGCACGAGACCAAATTTCCCCTCGTTGAAAGATTTTATGAATCGATCATAAGTGAGGATGTGGTCCTTCGTATGCCCGTTGTGAATCTTTTGTTTAAGATATCCTTCTTTACGATGTCTACGCTTTTGATGGCACTCTTGTTCATCTACAAAAAGGATTACAAGTCGCTTAAGCTTATCGCTTTTTCGGTAATGTATATTCTTACGATGTTTTTGGGACCCGTTGTACAGTTCAGATACGCATATCCCTGGATCATTACCTTCGGTTTCTTTGTACTGCTGTTCTTTATAAAGAAACCTGACGAAGTGACTGCAGAAGAGTAAAAATATATGTTGCGTAATTGAACATTTTCGTATAAAATTATTTGGAATTATTTGTTTTGAATATTTAGGAGGATTATCCAATGATTTCTGCAGGCGATTTCAGAAACGGCGTTACCATTGAGATTGAAGGCGCAGTTTTCCAGATCATCGAATTCCAGCATGTTAAACCCGGAAAGGGAGCAGCTTTCGTACGTACAAAGTTAAAGAACGTTATCAATGGCGGTGTTGTTGAAAGAACATTCCGTCCCACAGAGAAGTTCCCTCAGGCTCGTATCGACAGAAGCGATATGCAGTACCTTTATCAGGATGGCGATCTTTACAACTTTATGAACACAGAGACCTATGAGCAGGTTGCATTAAACTCTGACACAGTAGGCGATTCACTTAAGTTTGTAAAAGAGAATGAAGTATGTAAGGTTTGTGCTTACAACGGCAGCATCTTCTCAGTTGAGCCTCCGTTGTTCGTAGAACTTGAGATCACCGAGACCGAGCCCGGTTTCAAGGGTGATACCGCTACAGGAGCTTCAAAGCCCGCTATCGTTGAGACAGGCGCACAGGTTTCCGTTCCTTTGTTCGTAAACCAGGGCGATGTTATCAAGATCGATACACGTACAGGCGAGTACCTTTCCAGAGTATAAGTTATATTTCGTGACTGTCCGGAGACACCAACGGTTTACCGTGGTGTCTCTTATTTTTTCGGGCGAGACCGATTAGTCCGCCCAGGAGGGTTACGATGAATTTTAATGATTTTGTTGATTACGTTGCAGAGAAGGTAACGGATATCATGGGAGAAGAATATCATTATTCTGTCTCCAAAGTTACAAAGAACAACAATGTTATTCTGACAGGACTGTCAGTCAGAAAAGAAAGCGAGAAGGTATCACCGACCGTTTATCTCGAGGATTTCTTTGAAATGTATGAAAGAGGAGAGGTGATCGGAGACATCATATCCGAAGTCGCCCGGTGTATTAAAGACAGTGAACTGTCGATTCCGCCTGACATGAGTTTTATTGAAGATTTCGGACTAGTAAGCGAAAAACTCTTCCTTAAAACGGTAAATTTCTCTAAGAACGAGACGTTTCTTTCTACCGTACCTCATAAAAGATTTTTGGATCTGGCGACTGTTTTCTATATTTATGTATCCGGTGAAGAGTTTGGGTCGGGATCCATAACGGTGACGAATGACTGGATGAAAATATGGGATGTGGATGAGGATAAGCTTTACGAGATTGCTTTTAAAAATACGAAGGAGCGTTTCGGATTTACTCTCAATTCCATAACGGAAGTGTTAAAGGACCTTCTTCCTTTCATCTCGGATGACAGAGATGAGTCAGACGGAAAGGATATGAATGAAGTCCTCGATGAGACGGAGACTCTTCCAATGTATGTTCTTTCCAATTCTTCCAGGCATTTCGGGGCTTCCTGCATACTCTATAACGAAGTGTTGAATGATTTTGCGAAAGATATACACTCGGATTTTTTCATCCTTCCAAGTTCCGTCCATGAACTTATCATCGTTCCGGATAACGGAGAAGATCCGCAGATACTGCAACGTATGGTAAAAGAAGTCAATTCCACGCAGGTTTCGGCCCAGGACGTTCTTTCGGACAATATTTACAGATTCAGAAGAAACACACAGGCGCTTGAAGCATTGTATGCGTAAGCAAAATAGTGTCATGAATGTCACATACTTTGACATAGTATTGCCATTATGCTAAAATAATGTCCGTTGGCGACCGTTTTTATGCTATTTACGGGTGCCTGCGGACATTTTTGCAGCCGTAGTATAATGGATAGAACGGAGGCCTCCGACGCCTTTGATGCAGGTTCGATTCCTGTCGGCTGTATCTTAGGAATCAGGAATTTGCATGCAAATTCCTGATGGCAACTCAAAGGTTTAATTGAGGTGCCATGCGGAGCATTCCGCAATTGCTTTGGTGTTTCGCAAAGCAATTGAAATTGGAATTGGAGATATGGATAAAAATTACAACAGAAGAGACAGGCATTCTTTAAAAGAAAGAATCCACTCAACAGACAATTTTATAAAGGACAGACTTATTCTTGTTAAAGACTGGCTGGTTGATTACGGAAGGATCATTTTGCCGGTTATTCTGCTTGCATGCATAAGCGTTACGCTTTACGTCGCGCTTTCGGCTCACAATCGTGTTGAAGCCGCAAAGCAGGAAGCCGAAGAGGCTTTGTTGGAAGCAAAGACGGAAGTCATCGAGGTTCAGGAAACCAATTTCGAGGAGAATGCTTATCCCGAGATCAATGAGCTTTTCATGAGATATTACGACGCCATTAAATCGGTTGATACCGATGCACTCGCGGAACTCCAGGGCTCACTTTCCGATACCGAGATTTTGAGACTCGAAGCGATGTGCCCTTACACCGACAGATATGACAACATTAATGTTTATACAAAGCCCGGCCCTTATGTTGACACTTACATCGCATACGTAAGCGTTGACGTTTATTTAAAGGAACAGGAGCCTTCAATCCCCGGCCTTCAGGCATATTACATCTGCATGACCGATGAAGGTCTTTACTACATCAATAACGGTGAACTTTCAGAAGAGGAAGCCGCTTATCTTGAAAACATCGCGACTCAGGCGGATGTATTGGATCTTAAGAATACCAGAAATGTTTTGTACGCTGAGCTGATGGAGGATAATCCCGAACTCAAAGATTATTGGGCTCAGGTTTCGGCCGAGATCGATTCCTCGGTAGGCGAGCAGCTTACAAACGAAGCTGTTATCCAGGCTATGTACGAGGAGGAAGAAAAGCAGCGTCTTTTGGAAGAACAGATGAACGATCCAAATTATGTTCCTCCGGAAGAGCCCGAAGTTAAGAGAGTCAAAGTCAATACGCTTGTAAACGTACGTAAATCCGCAAGTGCTTCCGCAGACAAAGTCGGAACGGCATCGGTAGGTTCGATATATGATGTTATTGAAGTTATGAATAACGGTTGGACCAGAATCGACTATGACGGAACACAGGCATATATCAAGACGGAATTCCTTGATGAGGTGGCGAATCTTGATAAGATTGAATCCATCGGAAAGATTAAAACTCTTGATATGTTGAACGTAAGAAGCGAACCCAATCAAAGTGCCGCCAAGTTAGGCGTTTTAAATGCCGGTACCGAGGTGGATCTTGTTGAAGAAGTCGGTGACTGGTCAAAGATCAAGTTCGACGGACAGTTGGGATATGTTAAGACGGAATACACCGTAAAGCAGTAATATTGATGATTTTATAAGTCGGGCATCGGGCGACAGGTTTTCTGTTGTCCGATGCTTTAACTGACATTAAAGGGAAAAACGGTATACAATGAAACTGAAAAGATCGATCGTATCGATATTTTTTATTTTAATATTTGTGCTCTGTACAGGTTGCGACAGTCTGTCTTTGCAACCTAAAGCACCTGTACCGGAAGAAGAGGTTTCGATCACCTATCCTCCCACGGCAACAGTCTATGTCACCAACAAGGGGAGAAGAGTCTCCGCGTATGAGGTTTCCTGGGCATATGCGTTAAACGAAAAGGAATGGTGCAGCGTTAAGACCGACGATCCGATTCATCCCCTTGACCAGGATTTTGCAGGCTTTTTGCAGACGGATTCGGCCAACGGACTTATCTCGATTTCTTTTCCGCCGGAAGCATTTCCGGACGAAGTAGGGTATACTCATTATTACGATGAGTGTCTTTGGCTGCCGGGAGAAAACGACGAAGATCTTCGTATCAAGGAGAAGATCGAAAGGCAGCGCGATTATGAGACATTTACCGAACTGGAAGCAACGTTTAAAGAAGATGGGAACAAGGCTGTCGTGATCGATGCCACAACCCTTGAGGGCGGTGTTTACGATATCGAATTTGCCTGGGACAGACCCGAATACAGAGGAACCGCAAAATACTGTTTCCTTGTGAAGAGAAGAGACTAAAAGATGGAAGATAACGGAATAAGGATCAACAAATATATAGCTTCTTGCGGAGTGTGCTCGCGTCGAGACGCCGATGTTTATGTGGAACGCGGCGAGGTTACGATAAACGGCAAAGTTGCAAATCCCGGTGACAGAGTGTTCCCGGGAGACAGCGTAAAAGTCGGAGCAAAACTTATCAGGCAAAATGAAGAGATCGTGGTACTTGCTTACTACAAGCCTTTCGGAGTAACCTGCACGGAGCGTGACAGATTCGCGGATTTTACCGTAAAAGATGCGGTTAAGTACAAAGAACGCGTTACCTATGCGGGAAGACTTGATAAAGAATCTGAGGGTTTGCTGCTTCTTTCCAACAACGGCGACCTTATTCAGAGCATGATGAAAGGTTCAAACAATCACGAGAAAGAGTATATTGTCAGAACGACAAAGCCCATAACCGAAGATTTTATAAACAAGATGTCAGCGGGTGTTTTCTTAAAGGAACTAAACACCGTTACAAAGCCCTGTGAGGTTAAGCGGGTTTCAAAGAACACATTCAATATCGTTCTTACCCAGGGACTTAACAGACAGATCAGAAGAATGACCGAAGCATGCGGAAACAAAGTCGCTTCGCTTAAGAGAGTAAGAGTTTTGAACGTAACCCTTGACGGCTTGAAGGCCGGAGAGTACAGAGTGTTGTCACAAAAGGAAGTAAACAGTTTATGCAAAGAATGCGGGAACTTGTAGAACTTTTGAATAAAGCCTCGGAAAGCTATTATGCCAAAGACGAGGAGATCATGTCCAATTATGAGTATGATGCTTTGTATGACGAGCTTGTCAGACTTGAAGAGTCTACAGGCATAGTGCTTGCCAATTCGCCCACACAGAACGTGGGTTACGAAGCGGTGGACTTTCTGCCCAAAGAGACTCATGAGCGACCTATGCTTTCTTTATCCAAGACTAAAAGCGTTGAGGAACTAAAAGAATGGACGGGGGACAAAGAAAGTCTGCTCAGCTGGAAACTTGACGGTCTTACCGTCGTTCTCACCTATGAAAACGGCGAGCTTACAAAAGCCGTAACAAGAGGAAACGGAGAGGTCGGAGAAGTAATTACGGCGAATGCAAAGACCTTTACGAACCTTCCTTTAAAGATATCGTTTAAAGGAAAATTGATCTTAAGAGGCGAAGCAGTCATTTCTTATCCCGATTTTGATAAGATCAATTCCGAAATTGAAAGCGATGAAGATAAGTATAAAAATCCGAGAAACCTTTGCTCGGGTTCCGTGCGTCAGTTAAACAGTGAGATCACGGCAAAAAGAAAAGTTAAAGCAATTATCTTTTCTCTCGTTTCCTGCGAAGGAAAAGAGTTTGCATTAAGGAGCGAGGAATTTGATTTCCTTTCATCTCTCGGCTTTGAAGTGGTTGAACACTACTCCGTAACTAAGGATACGATAGAAGACAGAGTTAAGTTTTTTGCAGGGAAGATCGAAACATATGAGATTCCTTCCGACGGTCTTGTACTTGCATATGATGACATTGCTTACGGAAAAAGTCTTGGTATGACAGCAAAGTTCCCAAGAGACTCCATCGCGTTCAAATGGCAGGATGAAACCGCCGTTACCGTATTAAGAGAAATCGAATGGAGTCCTTCCAGAACCGGGCTTATCAATCCTGTGGCCATATTTGACACCGTTGAACTTGAGGGTACGAGCGTCAGCCGCGCCAGCGTTCATAACCTTTCGGTATTAAGGGATCTTAAACTGGGAATAGGTGATGAGATCAAGGTTTACAAAGCCAACATGATCATCCCTCAGATAAGTGAAAATATAACAAAAAGCGGAAATATCACCATTCCGGATACCTGTCCCTGTTGCGGACATAAAACGGAAGAGCGTGCAGTAAAAGAAGCCTTCAGTCTTTACTGCACCAATCCCGAATGTCCCGCAAAGAACATTAAAAAGTTCGCACTCTTTGTTTCGAGAGACGCATTTAACGTTGACGGTCTTTCGGAAGCAACTCTTGAGAAGTTCATTGATAAAGGCTATATAAAGGAATATGCGGATCTGTTTAAACTTGAAAGATTCAAAGCAGATATCGTTTCGATGGAAGGTTTCGGCGAGAAATCTTACGATAACCTTATCGCGGGAATCGAAAAATCGAAAGACATAACCGCAGCCAAACTTATTTATTCTCTCGGAATAGACAATGTCGGGCTTTCGACTGCGAAACTTATAACCCGTTTCTATAAGGACGATATCGATGCGATCATTAAGGCCGATAAAGAGACTCTTGCGTCTATCGACGGCATAGGAGAGGTCATAGCCGATTCATTTATAGGATATTTCAATAACGAAGAGCACTTAAGAGTATTGAAAGATTTGCTTTCATTCGTTATAATCGCTAAATATACAGGTGGGGAAGAAAACTCACCTTTAAGCGGAAAAACTGTTGTTGTAACAGGCTCTTTAAGCATGTTTACGAACAGAAACGAGTTAAAAGAAGCCATCGAAGCCAAAGGAGGAAAAGTTGCCGGTTCGGTTTCTTCCAACACCTTTGTATTGGTAAACAACGACATTTTATCGACTTCATCAAAGAACAAAACGGCCAAGGAACTGGGTATTCCGATCATGACCGAAGCCGATTTTGTAAATACTTATTTGTAAAAGGAACTGTTATCATGCCCATTAAAATTCAAAATGCTCTGCCTGCCAGAGAGATTCTTGAAAACGAAAATATTTTTGTGATGGACGAATTTCGTGCGATGCATCAGGATATCCGTCCTCTTAATGTGCTGATATTGAACCTCATGCCCAACAAGGAAGTTACGGAAACGCAGATACTCAGAAAGCTTTCCAACAGCCCTTTGCAGGTAAACATCGAACTTTTGCAGACTCAGACTTATACTCCGACCCATGTCGACGCAAATCATCTTGAATCGTTTTATACGACATTCGACAAGGTTAAGGATCGTAAGTTTGACGGAATGATAATCACGGGTGCACCGCTTGATTACGTAAAGTTCGAGGATGTGGCTTACTGGGAAGAGATGACAAAGATCTTTGACTGGTGTGAGACGCATGTTCACAGCACATTTTATCTGTGCTGGGCTTGCTATGCCGCATTGTATTATTATTACGGACTTGAACGTTACGACCGGGAGGAAAAACTCTCGGGTGTTTACAAGCATATCGTATGCAAACCCACATCACCGCTTTTCAGGGGCTTTGACGATATATTCTGGGCTCCTCATTCAAGAGCGATGGGAATAGCCAAAGAAAAGATCGAATCGGTACCTGAGCTTGAACTTATGGCTTATTCGGACGAAGCGGGCGTTGCCATTACCAAGACAACGGATTCCCGTAAGTTCTTCGTTGGACTTCATGCGGAGTACGACAGAAATACGCTTTCCGATGAGTACTTCAGAGATCTTAACAAGGGAATGAATCCGAAGATACCTGTCAATTACTTCCCCGATGACGATCCTTCAAAGACCCCAATCGTAAACTGGCGTTCAACAGGGCAGCTTCTTTATACCAATTGGCTGAATTATTACGTTTATCAAGCAACTCCTTACGATCTGAACAGTATAGGAGAAAAGAACTGATATATGGAAAAAAGCAGAGAAAAAATAATCATTCAAACGAGTATAACCGGAATAGTTGCGAATGTTTTTCTGGCAGCGTTCAAAGCGTTTGTTGGGCTCGTTTCCAATTCGATCGCAGTTACGCTCGATGCGGTTAACAACCTTTCCGATGCGATCTCCTCGGTCATTACGATCGTGGGAACAAAACTTGCGGGCAAGAAGCCCGATAAGAAGCATCCGCTCGGATACGGACGTATAGAGTACATGAGTGCCGCGATCGTTTCGGGCATCGTGCTTTATGCAGGTATTACATCGTGTGTTGAATCGATAAAGAAGATCATCCATCCGGAAAAGCCCGACTACAATACGGTTTCTTTGGTCATAATTGCGGTTGCCGTATTGGTTAAGATAGTTTTGGGCAAGTTCGTAAAGAGCCGCGGAGAAAAAGTGAATTCCGGATCTTTGATAGCGTCCGGATCGGATGCGATGTTTGACGCGGTATTGTCTGCTTCGGTGCTTGCCACGGCGATAATCTTTGTTGTGACAGGAGTGTCACTCGGAGCGTTTGTCGGAATCGTAATCTCTGCGTTTATCGTTAAAGCCGGGATCGAGATGATGCGCGATACCATGAACGAGATTCTCGGAGCCAGAGCCGATAAAGCTTTGACGGATAAGATAAAGGCACTTTTAAGAGAGATACCGGGTGTTCGCGGAGCATACGATCTTGTAATCTATAATTACGGACCCGACAAGAACTACGCGTCAGTTCACCTTGAACTTCCCGACAATATGCCGGTAAACGAAGTCGACAGGATCACCAGAAAAGCAGAAGCGCTGGTTTATTCCGAGACCGGAGTGTTTCTGGTTGGCGTAGGGGTTTATTCGTACAATACGGACGAAACGAGCGAAGACTTTGCTTTGATGAATAAGATCAAATCTACGGTGACCGCTTATGAATGGGCTTTGTCCGTGCACGGATTTTATATCGACAAAGAAGAAATGATGATCCGATTCGATGTGGTCCTCAGTTTTGATATAAAGGCCTCAGAAGCCGTGAAGATACTTTACGGAAAATTATGCGAGGAATATCCCGAGTATAAGTTTGTGATAGCTCCCGATGTTTATGTTTCGGATTGAGCGATGTATTTGATGATTTGGAAGGGTATTGGTGAAAAACACATCAATCCCTTCTATTTTTGTGCATATTTATACAATAAAACAGATGCATGCGAGCGCTATTTATGGTATCATCATCATGTTTGGGAAAAAAGTTATGGCGGAAGGTTACACATACATACGAGCAGAAGGTTGATTCGATGAAAAGGAGGGTTTAGCATGTTTGGTTTTAAGTATTACACTCCCACGAAAGTGGTTTTTGGAAAAGATACCGAACTTAAAGTTGCAGAGCTCATCAAAGAGTTCGGAGGCAAGAAAGTTCTCATTCATTACGGTGGCGGAAGCGTTGTAAGAAGCGGGCTTTTAAAGAGAGTTACCGATACGCTTGATGCTGCGGGCATCGCATATGTGGTTCTCGGCGGAGCGGTTCCCAATCCGCACCTTTCGCTTGTTTACGAAGGCATCGAACTTGTTAAGAAAGAGGGTATCGATTTCCTTCTTGCGGTAGGCGGCGGAAGCGCAATAGATTCGGCTAAGGCAATAGGTTACGGAGTTGCCAACGAAGGCGATGTCTGGGACTTTTACGATTATAAGAGACAGGCTGAAGGTGCCCTTCCTTTGGGAGTTATCCTTACAATAGCGGCAACCGGAAGCGAGATGAGCGATTCATCGGTCATCACCAAGGAAGAAGGTCTTGTAAAAAGAGGTTATTCAAGTGATTTCGGTCGTCCGAAGTTTGCTATCATGAACCCCGAACTTACGATGACTCTTCCCGATTATCAGACTGCATGCGGATGCACCGACATTATGATGCATACGATGGAAAGATATTTTACAAACGGCGGAAACATGGAAATTACCGATGCTCTCGCCGAGGGACTTCTTAAAACTGTTAAGAAGAACGCACTTATCCTTGCCAAGGATCCGAAGAATTATGATGCCAGAGCAGAGGTTATGTGGGCCGGAAGTCTTGCTCACAACGGGCTTACGGGATGCGGTAATGACGGCGGAGATTGGATGACACACAAACTTGAGCATGAGCTCGGAGGTCTTTACGACGTGGCTCACGGTGCCGGACTTGCGGCAATCTGGGGAAGCTGGGCAAGATATGTCTATAAGAATTGTCTTCACAGATTCAAGAAATTCGCGCTCAATGTCATGGAAGTTGAAGATATCGGAACCGACGAGGAGATCGCTTTAAAGGGTATCGAGGCTATGGAAGATTTCTACAGAGAGATCAAGATGCCCACAAATTTAAGAGAATTGGGTGTAAAAGCTACCGAAGAAGATCTTAAGACTATGGCTCACAAATGTGCGGTCGGAGTCGGAGGCGCAATGGGTTCGGCACTTTTACTTAAAGAAGAAGACATGCTCAAAATATTTGAAATGAGCATGTAGCAAAGGTAACTTATCATTAAGGAGGATGACAGTAATGTCAAAATGCGCAATTGTAGGAATTAACTGGGGCGACGAAGGAAATGGACGTATGGTCGACCTGCTTACCGAGAAGTACGATTAC
>JAGCTJ010000071.1 GCA_017963665.1 Lachnospiraceae bacterium
TATGTCCTTTACGTGGCACGGTTCTTCCCTCCTTATTCATTCAAAAAATAATTCACAGGTACTCACAACGTGTACTAATCCACAGTTTGTGTACGTGCGGGATATCTTAAAAACAGAATTCCAACACTAATTAGTCTTTGTGGTACTTAGCTTGGCAATAATTACTTGCCGGCCTTAGGCTTCTTAGCGCCATACTTGGAACGAGCCTGTTTTCTGTTAGCAACTCCCGCAGTATCAAGGGTACCACGAACGATGTGATATCTTGTACCGGGTAAGTCTTTAACCCTACCGCCTCTAACCAATACTACGCTATGCTCCTGAAGATTGTGACCTTCGCCGGGAATGTATGATGTAACTTCGATTCCGTTTGAAAGACGTACTCTGGCAATCTTACGAAGAGCCGAGTTAGGCTTCTTAGGGGTCTTTGTCTTAACTGCTGTACACACACCACGCTTCTGGGGCGAAGAAGTATCGATCGCCTTCTTGTGAAGAGAGTTAAAACCCTTCTGAAGAGCGGGAGCTGTTGACTTGTAAACCTTGTCCTGACGACCCTTTCTTACTAACTGGTTAAATGTTGGCATTCTGTTTCACCTCTTTCTCAAATGATTATTTACGCCGAATAAAGTGTTTTTCGCAAACAAAAAACACGCATCCGCACGCATGCCATACTAATATACATCCGTGTTTTTGCGTTGTCAAGAATAAAATGACCCAGGGGGACAGTCCCCTTGGGTCAAAATGAATTCAGGTACAAAGAAACCGTTACGCGTTTTCTTTCTTCTTATTGTTAAGCTTGGGTATCATAACGCAGCTTATGATAAGAGCAACGATGTAGAGTGCGCCGGTAACGTAAAGCACCGTCTGATATCCCACAGGATTAACCTTAGCAACAGAACCGTCTGAGAGAGTTATTTCTTTGTACTCACCTACCCTCTTAACGATGGCGGTTGCAAGCTGGTTGCCGGTAAGACCTGCAATAGCCCATGCTGAAAGGCACATACCGTGAACGGATGAGATCTTGCCCATTCCGAAGTGATCGGACAAAAGTGTGGGAACGTTTGAGAATCCGCCGCCGTATCCTGCGTTAACCATGATAAGCAAGATCACGCAAAGAATTGCAAGTGCGGGAACCTCGCCGCCCTTAACGATACCCTTTGAAATAACAACGGCACCGGTAAATGCAATTGAAAGGATGAAGATAAGCTTGTAGATCGAGTTACGATCCTTAAGTGTATCTGCCCAAGCGGAGAATCCGAGACGACCTGCCGCATTGGCGATTGCGGTAACGGTTGCGAGTGTTGCGCAAACACCTACGGAAAGACCTACCGACTTAAAGATCATCTTCTCCTGAGAGATAAGTGCAAGACCGCAGGCAATGTTGATATAGAACATAAGCCAGATACCGATGAAGGTCTTGTTACCGAAAGATGTTTTGAAGTTGTCGCCGAGAGTCTTGAAGAACTCTTTAACTCCGCCTTCAGAGTGAGCCTCAACCCAGTCGCTGGGTTTCTTAAGAATAAGATGTCCGATGAACATCATTACGAAGTAAACACCGCCCATGATGAAGAACATGGGAGCGGGATTGCCGTCGAATTTATCGAGTATCTTCTGCATAATGGGGCTTGCGATAGCCTTTGCAAGACCAAATCCGGCAACGGCGAGACCTGTTGCAAGACCTTTCTTATCCTTAAACCAAAGCATAAGAGTCTTAACGGGTGAAAGGTAGCCTGTACCGAGACCGATACCCATGATGCATCCGTAGAAGATAAGGATCACGGGAAGTGACTTGATAAGAATACCGAATCCCGTTCCTACCATACCCACGGTAAAGCAGACAGTTGCGATAAGTGAAGATCTGTGGATGTTTTTCTCAACCACGTCGCCAAGAAATGCAGCGGACATGCCAAGGAAAAAGATTGCGAGTGAGAATGCCCACTCCGTAGCCGGCTTGGTAGCTCCGATGTAATCTGCAATCTCCTGTGAGAATGTTGACCAGCAGTAAACCGTACCGATACTGCAGTGAAGAAGCAATGCGGGGATCGCACCACGTATCCATTTGTTTTCTTTCATATTAATAAACCTCTCTGTTTTGAATTACAAAAACCATAGACTATTATAGCGATTATTTCAAAGATTGCAACCAAAAGGGCACACAGAGTTTATGGAAACTTAACTTGTTTTAATTCCCCGTGAACAATATAATTATTATAATATAAGTGTCCGCAGTAACAGATACTAATTCAATCGGCACTTGATAAGGATAGTTATGTCAGAAGAATACGAATCATTTTGTTTCATGTGCAAGCGTCCCGAAAGCGTAACGGGCAAGATGTTGCGCCTTTCCGACGGTCTTTGCGTATGCAACGATTGTCTGCAAAAGACGATAGACATGTCAAAGAGCATGAACTTCTCGCCGGATATGTTCTTCAACAAAGAAAGTATGGGAGTTCAAAACGAAAAACCCGAAGAGGCTGAAGAGATCGAAGAAGCCGAGGAGACCGAAGATAACGAAAAGGACGAGTCTTCCGCAAAGAAATCCCGTCCCAACGGTTATCCCAACGTAAGCTTCATAAATATAAACGATCTTTTGGGACAGTTTGGCGGCCGTCAGGCACCCAAGAAGAAAAAGAAACCTCTTGAGCCCATTAACTTAAAGGACATCCCGGCTCCTCACGAGATCAAGAAAAAGCTGGACGATTACGTTATCGGCCAGGAGCAGGCAAAAAAGATCATCTCCGTTGCGGTATACAACCACTATAAGAGGGTTGCCACCGACACAATGGATGAGATAGAGATCGAGAAATCCAACATTTTAATGATCGGCCCCACGGGTTCGGGAAAAACTTACCTTGTAAAAACCCTGGCAAAGCTTTTAAACGTTCCCCTTGCCATTGCGGACGCAACGAGCCTTACCGAGGCGGGCTACATCGGCGACGATATCGAAAGCGTTGTATCCAAGCTTCTCGCAGCAGCGGACAACGATGTTGAACGTGCAGAGCGAGGCATCATCTTCGTGGACGAGATCGACAAGATCGCACGTAAAAAGCAGCAGACTTCAAGAGACGTAAGCGGCGAATCTGTTCAGCAGGGTATGCTTAAACTTTTGGAAGGCGCAGAGATTGAAGTTCCGGTTGGTGCGAACTCCAAAAACGCCATGGTTCCCTTGGCTACCGTAAACACAAAGAACATCCTCTTTATTTGCGGCGGCGCTTTCCCGGATCTTGACGATATCATAAAGCAGCGTTTAAACAAGCAGACCTCCATCGGTTACACCGCAGATCTTAAGGATAAATGGGACAAAGAAAAAAATATTCTCTCCAAGGTTACCGTGGAGGATTTAAAGAAGTTCGGTATGATCCCCGAGTTTGTGGGACGTCTCCCGATCATCTGTACTCTCGAAGGCCTTAACAAGGATATGCTGGTTCAGATATTAAGAGAGCCCAAGAACGCTATACTCAAGCAGTATCAGAAGCTCCTTAACTTAGATGAAGTCGATCTTAAATTCGACGACGGCGCCCTGGAAGCCATCGCAGAGAAGGCGCTTGAAAAGGACACCGGCGCCAGAGCTCTTCGTGCAATAATCGAGGAATTCATGCTTGATATAATGTATGAGATCCCCAAAGACAAGAACATCGGCACCGTGACCATCACCCGTGAATACATAGTAGGCCCGGGTGGACCGACGATCGAGATGAGGACTCTCACACCACCGGTCATCGGCGTAAATACGGCTCCACAAATCGCTCAAAGCGAATAAAAATATAAAGGAGGGCTACACATGCAGGATTACAAAAAAATCAATTACCCCACAAACAAGGACGTGGTATTGAGGTACATCCCCGGGCATTTCGTAACACCTTACTCACACGTAAACTACTACATGGACTTAACGGACATGAAGGCACGTCAGCGCGAGGCAAGAGCCACGGGCGAAGAACTCGCGCAGCAGTACATGATCACCGATATCGTTGATACGGTACTCTGCCTTGACAACATGGAGGTCGTAGGCGCATACCTGGCCAACAAGCTCACAAAAGCCGGCGTACATTCCATGAACGCACACCAGACGATATATATCGCAACTCCCGAGTACGACTCTGCGGGACAGATCGTTTTCAGAGAAAACTCCAAGCACATGATCAAAGGAAAGAACGTACTTCTTCTCTTCGCTTCGATTTCCACCGGAGGAACTCTCACGAAGGCAATCAACTCCGTAAACTACTACGGCGGAAAAGTAATGGGTGTTTCGGCGATCTTCTCGGCAGCCACGAAAGTAATGGATATGCCTATCCACTACCTCTACTCTCCGGCAGATCTTCCCGATTACATCAAGTACAAACCCGAAGAGTGCCCCATGTGCCGCGACAAAGTTCCGGTAGATGCGCTCTGTAACGGCTTCGGTTATTCGATAGTATAGTACAAAGAAAAAACAAAGGACGATGCTTGAAGCATCGTCCTTTTTCGTTTGGTTTCTTTTTCCCTATCAGCCTTCAAAACTTTCTTTTGTGCCAAGGGTAACTTCCAGTTCGATCTCACTGTAGCCGTCGGTTCCGGCTCTCATGATCGTGACCTTAACTTTGTCGCCGCCCTTATAGTGTGAAAGTATATCCTGAAGCTGCGTAAGTTCCTTTACGGACTGTCCGTCGATCTTGGTGATAACGTCGCCTTTGATGATGGATGCGGCTTCGGCTGCACTTCTCTCATAAACCTTTGTTACGTATACGCCTTCGGGAATACCGAATGTTGCGATGGTGGATTCGTCAACGGTTGCACCGTTTATTCCCAGGTAACCTCTCTGATTGTCGGAAACCACCGTCTTGGTCTCGAGTTTAACGAATGTATCGATGGTATCTTTTACATCGCTTATGGGAATGGCATAACCCATACCTTCAACGGCCGATCCGCCCAGTTTGTTGGAGTTGATACCGATTACCTCGCCTTTGATGTTAAGGAGCGCACCGCCGGAGTTACCGGGGTTGATGGCTGCGTTGGTCTGAATAAGGGAATCAATTGTGTTCTCCAACTCGATGTCTCTGTTAAGAGCCGAGATAACGCCGGTGGTAACGGACTGGCCGTAACCGAGAGCATTACCGATTGCGATGGCGGGTTCACCGATCTTAAGTGTATTTGAATCGCCAAGCTTAGCGATCTTTATGGTATTTAAAGTATCCTGTGAAAGATCGGATTTCTTAACCGACAAAACAGCGATATCTATGGATTCGTCGTAACCTTTAACGTAAGCGGGTGATTCGGATTCATCCACATACTGTACCGTAAGCTGAAGGTTACTGTCTATTACGTGGAAATTGGTTACCAGGAAAAGTTCGTCGTCATCCTCACCGATTATGATGCCCGAACCGCTTGCCTGGTTCTCTGCCACATATCTTCTGCCCCAGTAGTTGTAGGTTTCTTCGTACAGATTTGTAATGGATACCATTGAGGGCATTACCGCTTCAACGACATCGGTAACATCGGTTACCACCGTCGAATATGTGGTACCGTCGGAGCCTGTATAGACCACGCTTCCTCCGTCGTTTATGGAACTTACGGTGTTCTGAAGCGTTGCCACCTGCTTCTCAAGTTCTTCGATCTGAGCCTTATCGGTATTTACAAGGTTCACGCTTCCGCCCATCTTGTTGATGGCGAAAAATCCCACGCCCGCTGCGATACCGAATGCCAGACCGATGGCAAAGCCCACAAATATCTTTTTAAGCACCGAAGGCTTCTTTCCATAAGGAGCCTTAACGGGTTGGGCATTGATATAAGGATTGCCCTGATAAGGATTTTGAACCGTATTGTTCACCGGTCTTGCATATCCGCCGCCCGCGGAGCTTTGTCTGTAACCGTCTATCGTATTTTGATTCTGATTTTGATTGTAGCTGTTGTATTCGTTTTCCATGATGTTGTCCCTTCCTTTCATAAAACATCTTTCCAACATCTTATGATTAGATGGTAAAACCGATTTGTGTCTTAATTGTGTTCAAATTGTTATGGCTTTATAAATTCGTCATCTTAGGTTTGTCAGCCAGCATCTCAAGCTCTTTCTTGCTGCGTCCGTAACCCTGTCTGGCGTCGATGGATGCGCGGTCGCGAAGCAACTCGTCGGTTATCCAGTATTCAGGATTTGACGTGCATCTTAGTATCGCTCGCTTCGAAAGACTTCTGTAATGCTTTCCTTTTCTGAATCCCAAAAATTTGCACGCACTCTGCATGTAAAAAGGAATCACCTGAAACGTACGTCCCGTTCCCACAAGATGTGCCGCCGTCTTCTTCACAAGCTTTATGCCTTCATCGTTGACCTTAAGCCCCTTAAAGACCTCGGGATGCTTTGCATGGGATACGCCGTTGTCAAAATATCTCTTGTACTGCTCTTTGCAGGTGTAGTTATGGGAATGGATCACAGATACTTCCGCCACATACGCGATGCGATATCCCGAATGAACGGCTTTTGCGGCATAGAGCATGTCTTCGTTGAATATCGTGTGATTCAAAAATCCCCCCAACTTTTCAAACACGTCGCGCCGGTACATCGCGCAGACGTTTGAGCAATAGTAAGCCTTTATTCCAAGGGTTTCGATATCGTCCTCGCCTCTTACCGCCGACTCTTTTGGATAGTTGAAGGTCCTTATGTAGCGTTCTGCCTCGTTTGAGTCTTCTCTTGCAACCTGACGGGCATAGGCTACGGCTACGTCCGGATTCTTCTTTAAGGCATAAAGAAGCCTCTCCGCAAGGTTCTCATCCATCGGCATGGCGTCCTGAGTCATCATAAGGAAGAAATCCGCTTCGGAACGCTTAACCGATTCGTTTCTGGTACGGCCGTGATCGAACTCACGCTTTGAGATGTGCCTTACGTCGAGATTTTTGTAATCGGTGGAGAAAGTTGTCGCAAAAGTAAGTCTGTCAAAATGCTTCTGCTCTGTATTGGTGATTATTATCTTTTCCGGTCTTACGGTCTGGGAGTCCATTTTCTTTATCATCGTAAGAAATTCAGGCCCCGGTTTGTAGGTCGGAACTATAAGATCATATGTCATCGTAAACTTAATTGCCTTTCAAATATCATTCCCCGATATTATACCATGAAATAACAAAAAAAGGAGAAACGCTTTCGCATTTCTCCTTTGAAATACCCATTACGGAATGTAAGGTGATGTATCTTTGTAGATCTGAACGCTGTAGTTTGATACGTTCTCCGAAGGAGTGTATCCCTGCTCATCGAAAAGGAACTCATGTAACCATACTACGTTTGATTCAAGGTCAAGAGGGATAACGCAGCTTCCCTTTGAACCGATCGTTCCTGTTGTTACCATAGATTCCTCGGGGAATCCGCCCTCGTCTACAATGTTGTACTGTGTAACCTCGGTTAAGATCTCAAGTATCTCGTTAAGATCCAAAGAGGTGTAAACTTCACTGAATACGTTGTTACAGATCTTTGTAAGATCCGAAACGGATGCTGTCTTTGCTTTGTCAAGAGTAGCCTTTAATACTTCACGCTGTCTCTCGGTACGCTTAAAGTCGTTACCTGCGGTATATCTTATACGGCAATATGCTGTAGCCTGAAGTCCGTCAAGAGTCTGATATCCCACATTCCTAACAGGTGTATAGCTTCCGCCCATACTCTCTACCATTGATATCTGGTAGTTATTGATGTGTGCGATCTCTTCTTCGTCAACTTCGATCTCAACACCGCCGAGAGCGTCGATTACGTCTCTTAAACCTTCAAAACCGATGGTGATGAAGTCTGTGATGTCCATATCGAGGTTTGAGTTAAGCATCATGATGGCCTGCTCGGCACCGCCGTATGCGTATGATGCGTTACATTTCCCGAATGAATCGGTTCCGCCCATCTGATTAAGGTAAGTATCTCTGTAAACCGAACAAAGCTTAACTTCCTTTGTTGCAAGATTTATCGATGCGATCATGATGGTATCGGTACGAGTCTTCTGTGTAAGAGCACCTGTACGGGAGTCAACACCGAACAATGCGATGTTTCTGTAACCCTTCATGGTCTCGTTGTTCTTAACGTTCTCATTCATCTTAACGATGATGTCGTCTTCTTTGATAGAAACTTTCTGAACACCGGTATTCTTTCCGTCCGAATCCTTACCGCCGGTTGCTTTGATAACGAACCATAAGCCTGCGATCATTACGGCAAGTACCAATAATTCAACAAGGAAAAGTGCAACCTTTCCTGTCTTGTTGGCTTTCTTTCTTCTGTTAGCCATATTTCCTCCAACGTGTTTGCCTAATAGGCGTTTTTATTTATAAATCCCACAAAGAATGTGCGGAATATTATCCGTAGATCCAACCACATCGACCAGTTCTCGATATAGAAAAGATCGTATTCGATCCTTTTATATATGGAAGTGTCTCCGCGGTATCCGTTAACCTGCGCCCATCCCGTAAGACCGGGACGAACCTGATGTTTTATCATGTAACGGGGTATCTCTTCTTTGAACTGCTCAACGAACTGAGGTCTTTCGGGTCTGGGGCCCACAAGGCTCATATCGCCTTTAAGTATGTTAAACAGCTGAGGCAGTTCATCAAGACTTGTTTTTCTAAGCACCGCTCCCACCTTGGTAACTCTGGGGTCATCTTTGGTGGTCCATGCTTTCTTTTCGCTGTTCTCGTCCTGCATCCTCATGGAGCGGAACTTGTACATCCAAAAGTGTTTGTTGTGAAGACCGACTCTTTCCTGTTTAAAGATCACGGGGCCTTCGCTTGAAGTCTTAACAAGTATCGCGCACACAAGCATTATCGGCGAAGTTAAGATAATGCCTATCAGTGCAAAGAAAACGTCGAACACTCTTTTCACTATCTGGTTAAAGGTGTTGGAAAGAGGCACATATCTTATGTTGATGGCTGACAGACCCTGCAGATCTTCGGTATAAGGCACGGAGGGTATTATGCTCATGTAATCGGGAATGAACTTTGTGTGAACTCCCGATTTCTCACATCTGTCAACTATCTCTTCAAGTCTGCTGTAGTCCTTCAGACCTATGGTAATGGCGATCTCATCAAGATTGCTGTTCTCAAGTATCATATCGAGGTTAGCGATATGTCCGAGAACCTTTATCCCTTTGTACTCGGTTCCGATGGGAACTTCATCGTCCAGGATCCCTCTTATGTAATAACCCCACTGAGGGTTACTGAATATCCTCTTTATATACTCTTCCGTCGTACGTGAATAACCTACGAGCAGAACGTATTTAACGTTGTAACCTTTCTTTCTTAACGTACCCAGTATCTTCTGTAAAAAGAAGTGAACGAGGGTAACCGCGAAAGTATTGAGCGCGACAAAGATGAAGATCATCGAATGCGAGAAGTCGGGCTGTTTTATCAACTGCAAAACGATGAGGATAATAGCTGCGCCAAAGATATTGGCTTTGAATATTCCTCCGACTTCACCCGAAAACCTGTGTCCGCGCTTTGGTGTATAGGTGTCAAAGAAGTAATAAAGGAACAAAAATCCCGGAACGATGAACCACAGAGCACTGAAGTAATATTCGTTGGAAAGTCGTCCTACTTCATCAGCAACCGCAAAAAAACTTTCAAACTTGATATACCAAGCAAGAAAGTATGTTCCGACTGCAATTAGGGCATCTATGATCAGACGAAGTCTGTTAAAATTTTTTTGATTGTCTTTTATCAAAAAGAATTACGCCTCCTTCGCCCTATACCTTTGTTAATTTTACAATCCCGAAACTGTATTTACAAATTAAGATTTTTTTAAGACAGAAATGCCCTGAAAATCACTTAAAAAACAGCGTGGAACCGATGATTGTAAGCTGAATCTTAAAATAGTTCGGAATATGTCTTAACTTAAAGGGAACATGGTGAGCAAAGCCCTCTTTCGAAAGGGAATTTTTTACTCCGTTAAATGTTCCTTTAACGTATTCTTTAACAAGGCCTTTACGCATAAAGAAAAGGCTCTTTATAAGCACACCGGCAAATAAGAACGGGAAATTGCATATGTACTGAAGTGCGGGCTGGTTCTTCATTGCCACGTATACCGCGTTTCTTGAAGAATTTGAAACCTTGAAGGCATTGTGCTTTGAACCCGAAGCCGCACTGCCCTTGTGATAAACCACCGATGAGGCGGCATTAACGTTTTTATATCCGTATATTCTTGCCCTGTATCCAAGATCCACGTCTTCAAGGTATGCAAAATGTCTGTCGTCGAAAAGACCTATCTTTCCCAGCACGTCTTTGCGGTACATTGCGGCTCCGGCGCAGGCTGAGAACGTATTTCTGATCTTATCCACACTGTAGTTTAATCGTGATTTACCGGACTTGTATGCGCGGGCATATCCAAAGAGATTATAATAATCACCTGCGTTATCAATAAGTTCTTTATTGTCCATGGAAACCATCAAAGAGCCCGCAGAAAACAGCTTTTTGCGGCCTTCGAACACCTTGACGAGGTTTGCGATGGCATCCGGTTCGATGGTGGTATCGTTGTTGAGAAGATATACGTAAGGTGAGCAGGAACTCATGATGCCGTGATTCACCGCACCCGTAAATCCGAGATTTTTGTCATGACGAATAACTTTTACGACAGGACCCGCTTCATATTCCGACAGTATCTTTGCACTTTCATCCACAGATCCGTTGTCTACGACGATTATCTCATTGGGAAGAGGTTTTGTTGCAAGGAGACTGTCCAGGCAGGGTTTAATGAATTCGGCGCCGTTATAATTGGGAACGACAACACTCACCGGAAGCCTGTCCTCTTTTGTTTCATATCCGTAATCTGCCCATTTGACATGCTTTGGATCGAAAAGAAGTCTCATGTTCTTCTCTCTTGCCACCTCTGCAAATTCAAAACTGTATTTCTTAACGCATTCTTCAATCAGTTTTTCCTGCTCCATGGTCGAGATCTTACGCGATTTAATTTCCGTTATCTTCTTCTCACAATTAAATAACAGGTTTCCGTAAACGAAAGAAAGGCTTGGATTGGGCGTTAGCGCTCTTATGTCGAGAGCGAACATATCCATGGTGCAATGTGCCCGATGAAGGTATCCGGAATAAAATTTATTCATGTTTTTACAGAAGAGCTTGACCGGCGATTCATAGGGACCGCCTGTTATTCTATTTCCGTCAAATATGAAGCCTCCCACCGCCGCAACGTCCTTACGCTTGATAAAGAGTTGATTTTGATAGTCCGCATGGAAAAATCCTTTGTGAAGGGTATGTGAAACATTTACCCCCGCAAAGTCTTCCACCGCTCTTCTTCCGGCTTCATATGCATAATCTTTGCTCTCGGGATTGGCTGCCGTCGAATCTTCGTGGCAGCGCCAATGATACAGGACTTTCGAGATATGCACTATCTCATTTTCTTTGCCTTCAAGGGCGAGTCTTCCTGCGGTTCTTAAGATGATATCGTGATCCTGTGCTCCGTCGTAGTCCTTTCTGAAGCCTGTTTCTTTGATAAGATCACTCTCAAATACGGACAGATGGCACACATAATTATTGGATAAAAGGTAGTCTAAATTAAATTCAGGTTTAATATTTGGCTCGTAAAACCGGGTTGCATCACTGTTGCACTTATCCTCGTCAGAGTAGATAAACAGCGGGGTGGCGCCTTTTGCACGGGCTTTCAGTATCGCGGTTGCAACTTCAAAAAGTGCGTCCTCAGTAAGCAGATCATCGTGATCCAGAAGCGCCGTATAATCTCCGGTAACGTGCTTAAGCGCTTCATTGGAGTTCTCCGATATTCCTTTGTTCTCGGATAATCTTATGTAGACGATCCTTTCGTCTTCGTAAGATGTTATAACGTTTTCGGGGCCGTCGCTTACGGATGCATCGGCGAGTATGAGTTCAAAGTTTTTGTATGTCTGATTGAGTACGGATTCGATCATGGCTCGAAGATACTCTTCTTTAGTCTCATATACGGGAACGACCACGCCAAACTTAACAGTGCTCTTATCGCAGGCCTTTATCTGGGAAGTTCTCTGCTCATCGCTCAGTTTTTGAAAATCATAAGGAACGTCTTCCTGTTTGGAAAGACGTTCCTTTGCTGCGTAGTATGTATTTACTATCCCGTTTCGCTTAAGATAAGCACGGGTTTTAGCTATGTTACCCATACCCATTTTTCCTTAAAGGACTGCTTTAAGATCCTCTTTAAGCTTCTCGGCTTTCTTTGAGCTATCTTCAAGGGAATCACCCTTAACACCTATGTAGAACTTGATCTTGGGTTCCGTTCCCGAAGGTCTTGCACAACACCATGAATTGTTATCAAGGTCAAAGTACAGAACATCCGAAGTGGGAAGTCCGGTTGAAGTAACCTTTCCGGTTGCAAGTTCGGTACATGTATCGTTCTTATAGTCTCTGAAGAACTTAACGTTAAGATCGCCGAACTTCTTGGGAGGATTTGCACGCAAACCTTCCATGATAGCCTTGATCTTTTCAGATCCGTCCATACCCTTAAGAGTGATGGTGTAAAGATCTTCTTTGAAATATCCGAACTCTTTGTAGATGTTGAGCATCTGATCCCAAAGAGTAATGTTGTTGTACTTGCACCATGCAGCCACTTCGCAAAGGCACATAACGGCTACAACCGCATCTTTGTCTCTTGCATGGGTTCCGGCAAGACATCCGTAGCTTTCTTCGAGACCGAATACATAATTGTATGTGCCTCTCTCCAAAAACCACTTTATCTGCTCGCCTATATACTTAAATCCGGTAAGAACCTCGATAAGCTTTACATTATACTTCTCGGCTATGGGATCTGCCATATTCGTGGTAACGATAGTCTTTACAAGAGCGGGATCTTTAGGCATGGTACCGAGTTTTGTACGCTCTCTTAAGATATACTCGGCAATGAGCATACCGGACATATTGCCCGTAAAAGGAACATACTCGCCGGAGATTGTATCGTAAGCATAGATACCGAGTCTGTCGGCGTCGGGGTCGGTAGCGAGCACAACGTCTGCCTTCTTTTCCTTGGCAAGCTTAAGTGCCAGGGTAAATGCCTTGGGATCTTCGGGATTGGGATATTCAAGAGTGGTAAAGTTGGGATCGGGCATTTCCTGCTCGGGTACAACGTATACGTTCTCAAATCCAAGCTCACTTAATATTCTTCTTACCGGTACATTTCCGGTACCGTTAAAAGGTGTATAAACTATCTTGATATCTTTGGCCACAGCCTTGATGATCTCGGGATGGATGATCTGCTTTTTAAGCTCAACCATATAAAGATCGTCGATCTCTTTTCCGATCACGTTATAAAGACCTTTGGCTATCGCCTCGTCTTTATCCATAGTCTTAACATCGTTAAAGCTTGTAACCTTGTTTACTTCATCGATTATCGCGATATCTCTCGGAGACGTTACCTGTGCGCCGTCCTCCCAGTAAACTTTGTATCCGTTGTATTCGGGAGGATTGTGGCTCGCCGTTACAACTATACCTGCCGTACATTTCTTTGTGCGAACCGCAAAAGATAGTTCGGGTGTAGGTCTTAAAGCATCAAAAACATATGCTTTGATACCGTTTGCATTTAAGCAAAGTGCGGCAACATCGGCAAATTCGGGCGACATTCTTCTTGAATCGTAAGCGATGGCAACCCCCATATCCTGCGTGCCCTGCTTGATGATATAGTTTGCAAGACCCTGGGTAGCTTTTCTTACGGTGTATATGTTCATCCTGTTCGTTCCGGCACCCAAAATACCCCTGAGTCCGCCCGTTCCGAAAGCAAGATTTTTATAAAATCTTTCCTTTATCTCATTCTCATCGTTTGCTATCGACTTAAGCTCCGCTTTTGTTTCGTCATCGAAATAAGCATCGCTTATCCAATAATTGTAACTCTCTTTGTAATCCATGAGTTATCCCTCCTGTGTTGCTTTGTGGTCTATTATAAAATATCACGCATTAATTTTCAAAGAATAATCACTTCTGTCCAACGAGAAATTGGGATTGTAGTAGGGATCGCCCGCTTCAAGTTCGGCTTTCCATTTTGTCCTGAACAGTTCCGATTCGCGATTGTAACGTTCTGCTTTCTCGCCCTGATCGTCCAAACCTCTGGAAACGGATTCGTAGTGATAGAGTTCCGCGAAAGGTGTGAAGACGTTAAGTTTGCCAAGCTTTCTAAGACGAAGGCAGAAATCGACGTCGTTTAGTGAAATCTCAAATTCGGGTGAAAGTCCGCCCAGTTCGTCCCAAAGCGACTTCTTGACCATGAGGCAAGCGCCTGTAACTGCGGTCACGTCCTGCGTATAGCAAA
>JAGCTJ010000072.1 GCA_017963665.1 Lachnospiraceae bacterium
ATTGAACTTGGCGTAATGACGACAGAACGTAGTTCCGACGGAAAGATACACATTACGCTTCCCGTTGCGGAAGAATGCATACAAAAACGAGCCGTTTTGTTTGATAAAAACGGAGACAATCATTACGATACCATCTCAGCATTTATAAAGAGTATGAGAGGATCGGACCCAGATGCGGTGGCTTACTATCTTTCAAAGATGATGTACGCCGGAGAAAGCGTAACATTTATCGCAAGAAGGATAATGATATGTGCTTCCGAAGATGTCGGAAACGCGGACCCGCAGGCTCTCGTGGTTGCAACTGCTGCAGCGCAGGCTGTCGAGAGAGTGGGTTATCCCGAGTCACAGTTAATACTTATGCAGGCAGCTATATATGTTGCCTGTGCACCCAAATCAAATGCATGCACTGTAGCATTGGAAGAATCTATGAAAGAAGTTGAAGAAAAAGGCAATCTCGCTATACCGACACACCTGCAGGACGCTCACTATAAGGGAGCGGCAAAACTTGGCCACGGCGTAGGTTATAAATACGCTCACGATTATAAGAATCACTATGTTGAGCAGCAGTATCTGCCTTATGAACTTACGGGTAAAGAGTTTTACAGACCTAGCGGCAACGGCTATGAAGTTAAGATAGCGGATCACTTAAAGAAGATAAAACGTGAAGCAAAAGAAGGGGGAGAAAAGTAATGCAAAAACACAGACTTGTGATAGTATCCCTTGACGCGGTCGGAAAAAGAGATATGGAAAAGATGCTTTCTTTTCCCAATTTCTCCTCCATTGTTAACAACGGAGCGTTTTGCGATAACGTATATAGTGTATATCCTTCGCTTACTTACCCCGCTCACACGGCTATAATTACCGGAAGAAAGCCGGGTAACACAAGGATAGTATCGAACACAAAACTTCAACCCAACCGAGAATTTCCCGATTGGCTGTACAAAAGAAAATATATCCACGGTACAACGCTTATTGACGAGGCAAAAAAGCACGGGTACAAGACTGCATCCCTTCTTTGGCCTGTACTTGGCGGAGCAAACATAGACTATAATCTTCCGGAAGTTCTGATAACTAGAAAACACAGAAGTCAGATACTTGCATGTCTCGCAAACGGAACCCCTGGATATCTCCTTAAACTCAACAAAAGATTCGGAAAGATCAGAAACGGTATTTCACAGCCTGAACTTGATAATTTCGTAATGGAATCGGTTCGCTATACTATCGAGAATTACGATCCGGATATGATGCTTATCCACTTAACGGATGTAGATACCACCAGACATAAGACGGGTGCCGATAATGAAAAGGTTGATGCCGCATTGAAACGTCACGATGACAGATTGGGGCTTATCAAAGAATGGCTTGCCCAGGCGCGTTCGATGGACGATACAACTCTTATCGTACTCGGAGATCACTGTCAGCGCGATGCTGATACAATAGCTTATCCCAATAAGTTCCTGGCGGACAAAGGTCTTATTGACGTCAAAGGCGGAAAGATCACGGGTTACAGAGCGATAGCACAGACCTGCGACGGTTCGGCATATATAAGAATAGCCGACGAATATCGCGAGGATGTTGATGTTCTCGAAAAGATAACGGATGTTCTCAATGAGATGAAGAATGAACCGGGTCTCGGAATACAGGAGATATTCACAGGCGAAGAGGCTGCCGAGATGGGAGCAGACGGATCGTGTCTTGCGATGATCGAAAGCAAGCCCGGATACTACTATTTAGGGCAATTCGAGGTCTTGACCGAGAAAGTCAAAGACAGTAAAAACTATAAAATGTACTCGATTCACGGCTGTCTTCCGACCGCTGAAGAACTCATTACATTTTTTGCTGCAGAGGGAAAAGGAATTAATAAAGGTGCCAGAGTTGAATCGATGCATCTTTGGGACGAAGGCCCTACGATCGCAAAACTGATGGGCTGGCATCTTGGCGCTGTGGACGGTGAGATAATAGAAGAAATACTCGAATAAGGATAAACATATGATCACTGTTGATGTGGTAATGCCTACCGGTGGATCGGCCGGCGGCGGAGTTGAGACAATTCTATATGAGTGGAGCAGAAATATTCCCGATGATGAGATAAGACTGCGCTTTTTTCATATTTCTCCCGGACAGGCCGATTATTTGAAGGGTTATAAAGATCAATGGACACTTCCCATGCCTGAAGAAGGTATGGATAAGCTTACTTTGGAGTATTGCGCTAAGGCGTACGCTTTCTTTGTACAGCAGCAAGGAGCTCCGGACATTTGCCTTGCCACGTGGATACCGCTTGTGTCGATGGCATGTCGTGCGGTGAGAGACTCTTTGGAACTTAGTTTTCCTGTCATCAGTTTTATCCATAGCGTCATTTCTGCTTATGAGCCCTACGGACTCGGCGGGATGAAAGAATTATCAGCAGCAGACGGTCATATTTGTATTTCAAAAATAATTGAAAACGAGATTCTTTCTGCCGACCCGAATGCATTTACGTTGAATTTGGGGAATCCAATCAATCCTGTCGAAATCAATGAATATGCTCCCGATGACAGGACTATCTGCTTTGCGGGAAGACTGGCGCCTGAAAAGAATGTTGATTATATCATTCAGGCTATAGCAAAAGCGAAAGATAAAAACTGGAAGCTTTTGATAGCGGGCAAAGGCGTCTTCATGGAATCGCTTAAGCAGTTATCCAAAGAACTTGGAGTTGAAGACAGGGTAACGTTCTTAGGCTGGCTTGAAAAACCTTGGGAGAGCATGAAAAAAGCACGCTTTTGCGCGCTGGCTTCGGATTACGAAGGATGTAACGGGACGACCCGTGAGGCTTCCTCGATTGGAATGACTGTTATTTCAACGCCGGTAGGCGGTGTAGTCGATTACATCGTGCCCGGGGTTAACGGATATTTATATTCAAAAGATAAAGTTGAAAACCTCACGACGATTTTGGACGGTATTTCAGACGGTATCTTGCCGATCTGCGATACGGATGCATGTAAAAAATCTGTCGAACCATATCATACGGATAAGTATTTTGCCAACTTAAAGAATATCTTTAAATCTTTGGTGGCAAACGACTAGAACAACTTCTTCACTATATGTGAATATATCTCCTGGCTGTTGGCCTCCCACTTGTCGCAGATTCCTGCGGCGATGTCTTCGGTGGGGACGGACAGCTTGATGTTTACGAGTTCGATTTCTTTTTCCCTTATTACAAGAGCGGTTTCATATTCACCGGTAGTGGATTTGTAGTAGTTTGAATAGATCGAGACTTCGTTTCGAAGTTCAAATTCGTTTTCTTTGAAATATTTGTTGATGTCTTCCTTAATGGAAGGGCTTATGCGGTTGGAAAAGAAATCCAGCGTCTGGCGGCCTTCTTCAGTGAGCTCAAGGTGGGTACGGTTTCTTATGGACTTGGCGTTTATAAGCTCGGTGCCCGTAAGCTCGGAGATCGCCTGCTGGAGCGTTAAAAACGTTGTATATTCGCGGTCAAGTATGAACTCGAAGACTTGGGCCTGGGTAAGAGGGAAGGCCACACGGTCGAGCATATACATGACGATGAGTTTGTACAGTGTAAGCGGATCCTGGTTCATTTTTCGGTAAAAATTCCTTTAC